>JAZNZZ010000186.1:0-15420 GCA_045595205.1 Faecousia sp. | reverse complement strand
CAACTGTCAACTAGGACCGTCGGGACGCCGGTCCCTACATAGATGCTTGCAAAAAGTCGTTGTCCCTAAAAAAGGACAACGACTTTAAAACTATTTTTTGAATTTCAGGATCGTATAGGAGCATTTTTCGGGAAGCTTGACGGTGTAAACATTTCCATCCAAAGAAATCGATGCACTCTCCTTATGAAACGGTGTATAGACCTCAGGAGCGGTCTGCGCTTCTACCTTGATATACCCCTCGATACCGACGGGCTCTACCTTGTTGATGAAGTTCACACGGCTGCGGTGGAAGCGCATTTCGTCAAGCTTGTGGTCGATGTCTGTGTCATAATCCTCAGAAAGGAAATGGACGGTCAGGGTATCCTTCGTTTCAAACATCGTACACAGGTATCCCTTCGCTTCCACCACCTTTACCGGCAGCTTTGCGGCAAAGCGCTGACAAAGCGCCACCACATCCTCCGGCATTCTGTGGGGATGGTACCAGATGCCCTCACGGGGCTGCTGCCAAGCATTGGGGTCCTGACATTCCGGCAGGGGCAAGCCGCCGATCCACGCAGGTCTTACAGGCTTGATGCCATTGGGACAGGTTGTGAAGAAATCCTTTGCAGGCACATTCGCCTGATTGGGAAGCACCCAGCTATTCCTGCAGCCGGGAACAGGCGTAGGTCCTGTGATGATCACCTTGCCGCCATTTGCTGCATAACGCTCCATCGCGGCAATTTCCGTTTCCTTCATTCTGGAAACAGAGGGAACAAGGATGACCGGATACACATCCCCGTTTTCAGGGAAATGAAAGACTGTATGGGGGCAAATACCGGCACGGAACAGAGCCGTCAATGCCTTACTGAAATCATTTGTATAACCGTGGCTCAGGCAGCCGAAAAGGGTATGATCCCGGGTCTCCTCCGAGAAGAACACGCCCATCTGCCCCACAAAGCTGCCATCAAACAACTCCGGGTGCTCCTTTTCAAAGGTAAATGCCTCACCTACAATATTCTCTTCATCCGGTAGTGTATCCAGAATATCCCGGGGCAAGCCAAGCCGGGGCTTCAATGCCATGATCCAGGCATCCGCGCCCAGAATCTTTGATACTGCCCAGGCGATATTTGCCGTAGCAGGCACGTGGGCGAAGCCGGTATTGAAGGCACGGACCCCCTTCTCTCTTGCCGCCGCCTGATGATGAGAGGCGGTGGTCAACCGGTAGGGAATGGATTTGTTCACCGTTGCAGGATCGTGCTTGTAAGGCGGCGTGTTGCCGTTCATCTCCAGATTTACATAGTTACAGCCTCGCAGAAACTGCCTTGCATCCGTACCGTTGAGCACCGCGATCACGGCGGCAGAATCGCTGCCACAGCCGGTGAGCATAAAGTCCTCAGGCAAATCCTTTACGATTCTCGTATAAAACTCGCCGGTTGCCTCCCGCCGCAGATCCAGCCAATGGTGCCAGGCGGGGTTGTCCCAGTTGCCCCAAAAGCTCGAATCCTCCACAGGGGGCAGCTCCACACCGCTGCGGCGCTTCAGCTCGGCTCTGCAATGGGCACAGCCGCAGGCATTCATTGCGGCATAGTACATCGGATCGTCTGCACTGACACCGTCAATGCCGGTGTCATCGATTAGAAGCTTCAGATAATCCTTATAGGCTTCAATAAATTCCGGGTTTCTGTGACAGAAGCCCTCGCCGGTGTACTGAGGAAGATACAACGGCTCTCCCGTTTTTACATCCACCATGCGCCAGTCATTCAGCCGCTTGCCGTTAAACTCCCAAGTAGCTGCCGCCTCCCACGTAGGACAGAATGGCAAATGCGGACCGCTGTCAAGCATCACTCTGCGCATTTCCTCACGGGTGCGGTAACGATGCACAAGGTTCACGGAATGATGGTCGAAAAGCTTAATGCCGTATTTATGCAGTTCCTCCGTAACTGTGGCAATATAATCATGAAGCAGAGGAAACATTGGAAGGAAATCCCAACGAAAATGAGCGCCGAAAATAATGGCTGCAGATACATTTGCCTCGGCAAATGCCGCTGCCCGGGCTTTGATCTTGTCCTCAATATGGGGCGAAGGCCAGTTCAGATCCTCCCAATGGATCCACCAGGTGGTCATACGGTGATTTGTGTTATCCATTATTGTTCCTCCTGTTGAAATAGTCTGTAATCGGACAAAAACCGTTGTTCCGAGGGTCGGTCTATACCGCAAAGTCTGGCGCACTGCAAGCAGGCTCCCCAGATCTGTGGCTGCTCCATAAGTCGGATATTTAAGTCATCGGAAATTAGATCGGCAACCTTGTTATACAGTATTGCGCTTTTTGTAAATAAGCTTCCGGACAGAATAACGCTTTTAGCCCGAGGGGCTTTCTTTGAGGCGACACGGATCAATTCAGAAAGTCTCCGGCTGTTTCTTTCCACGATCTGCACCGCAACCGGATCGTTTTCTTCATAGGCAGAAAAAACATCCGGGGCAAAGGATGCAATGTAGGAGGTGTCTTTGCTGTAAAAATCCTGTATGTGGTCCCAAACCTTACCGCCCAACCGTTTTTCCACCAGCGGAGTCATAATAGTTTCCGGGCCTGTCCCGTCACGATGCTCCAAAGCTGCAAAAACAGCATCGCGACCCATATCAAAACCACTTCCCAGCTTATCAAACAGATAACCGCTTCCACCCAAACGGATCAGAGAACCGTTATCACAGGCATACACTACGCTGCCTGTGCCGGAAATCACAGCAATACCGTTATTCGGATCATCACCGCAGGCAAGTACATTTCGGATATCCGTGTCACAGAATATTTGAAAATAGGGGTAGACTGTTTTTAGCTTACCTCTGATCAAAGAGGCATTGTCACCAACGCCCATACCTGAGCCGCCGATATACAGTCCCAACACCTGTGTATCTACCTGTAAAAGGCTTTCAATTCCTTCCTTCAAGATACAGTAAGCCTTATCGGTTCCAAATAAATTTGGATTTGAGCCGGGCAGCAGCAAGCGTTTCAGAATTTCACCCTCTAGATTGATCAGTACAAATTCCGTTTTTGATCCGCCGCCGTCTACTGCAATGAGAGTCTTCTCTGAATGGGATTTTAAACCGATCAAAGCATCCACAGAAAGATCATACAAGGCAGAAAGCTTACAAAGATGCACAAGATCCGGCATGGAGCGACCTCGCTCCCATTTGGAGATTGCCTGTGTTGACACAAATAGCCGGTTTGCAAGCTCAGCTTGTGAATAACCGTGCTTTTTACGCAGTATTTGCAGGTTCTTGGAAAAAACCTCCGGTTGGAACATATATCTAACCCCCACCACTTAGTATTTATACTTCTAATATACAGGTTTTTATACCAATTGCAATCACAATATTGTTGTATTCAAGTGATAACTCAACCAATGGTTGATGACTTAATATGGAAACAGGCGCTCACATTAGCGAGCGCCTGTACATTATGCATCCTTAGGAATATTCTTCATTGTCAAGCTGATGCGCTTACGCTTCTCGTCCACATCCAGCACTGCCACCTTCACCACATCACCCACCTGCACGATCTCAGAGGGGTGACGGACCTTGCGGCTGCAGACCTGAGAAATATGCACAAGACCATCCTGATGAACACCGATATCTACGAAAACACCGAAGTCGATCACATTACGCACAGTACCGGTCAGCACCATACCAGGTTTCAGATCCTTCATTTCCAGCACATCGGTACGGAGAATGGGTGCAGGCAGGTCATCACGGGGGTCACGACCGGGCTTCAGCAGTTCTTTTACAACATCCTCCAGCGTAGGCAAACCGGCACCGCAGGCTTCTACTGCCTGCTCAGAACCCAACGCTTCAAAACGGGCAGCCAGCTCCTCCAGTCTGCCTGCTGCAACATCAGCCTTGCTGTAGCCACAGAGCTCCAGAAGCTTTGCGGCAGCTTCGTAGGACTCCGGGTGGACACCGGTGTTGTCCAGAATCTCCTTACTCTCCGGAACGCGGAGGAAGCCTGCACACTGCTGGTATGCCTTGGGTCCCAGCTTGGGGACCTTCTTCAGCTGGCTTCTGGAAGTAAATGCACCGTTCTCCTCCCGGTAAAGCACCACATTCTTTGCAGTTGTACCGTTCAGACCCGATACCTGCTGCAGAAGGCTCGCAGAAGCGGTGTTGACATCTACACCAACCGCATTGACGCAATCCTCCACAACACCGCCCAGTGCCTCGTCCAGCCGCTTCTGGGGCATATCGTGCTGATACTGACCCACACCGATGGCCTTGGGATCGATCTTTACAAGCTCTGCAAGGGGATCCTGCATACGGCGGGCAATGGACACCGCGCTGCGAAGGTTCACATCAAATTCCGGGAATTCCTCCGCTGCCAGCTTGGAGGCAGAATACACGGATGCGCCGGCCTCGTTGACGATCATATAAGAAACGCCGGAAAGGTTCTTAAGCATTTCCACGGTCATTGCCTCTGTTTCCCGGGAGGCTGTGCCGTTGCCGATGGCAATGTGCCTTACACCCCACTTACGGATCATACGGGAGAGGATGTCGATTGCCTCTGCCTTTTTCCGGTCGTTGAAGGTGGGGTACACCACGGAGGTATCCAGCACTCTGCCTGTGCCGTCCACAACGGCTACCTTACAGCCGTTACGGTATCCGGGGTCAAGACCCATCGTCACAAATCCCTTCACAGGACGCTGCATCAGAAGGGGTTTCAGGTTCAGGGCAAAGTTGGCAATAGCAGCCTCTGCCGCCCGGTCTGTCAGCACGCTACGCAGCTCACGCTCAGCGCTGGGGGCGATCAGACGGTTATACGCATCCTCTGCTGCGGTACGGACAAACATAGAAACATTGGCGGTAGGCTTCAGGGCACAGCGGCACACAAGTGCCTGTCCCTCTGTGCCGGGAAGGGTCACAGATACCTTCAAAAAGCCTTCCTTTTCACCACGGTTGATGGCAAGGATCTGGTGATTCTGCAATCTGGAAACAGGACTCTGGAAGCTATAGTACAGCTGATAAACGCTTTCCTTCTCCTCATCCTCCGCCTGGACTGTGATGATGGCGCTGCGCTCCATTTTAAGCCGCAGTGCTTTACGGATGTCTGCATCGTCGGAGATCATTTCCGCAATAATATCCGATGCACCTGCCAGGGCATCCTCCAGGGTCTCCACACCCTTTTCCGGGTCAATATAGTCCTTTGCAAGATCGTTGGGGTCTTCTCCGGTCTGGGCAAAGATCGCCAGTGCCAGAGGCTCCAGTCCCTTTTCCTTTGCCACAGTAGCGCGGGTACGGCGCTTCTGCTTATAGGGGCGGTAAAGATCCTCCACCTCTGCAAGGGTAGTGGCCTCATCAATGGCCTTCGCCAGCTCCTCCGTCATCTTTCCCTGGTTCTCAATGGAGTTGCAGACCTCAGCCTTTCGCTCCTCCAGATTTCGCAGGTAATTCAGTCTTGTTTCCAGGGCGCGAAGGGCGGTATCATCCATCGTTCCGTGCATTTCCTTCCGGTAACGGGCAATGAAGGGGATGGTATTTCCCTCGTCCAGCATGGCAATGACATTTTCAATATGCTCCTGCTTTTTTCCCAACTCCTCCGCCAGTATTTCAGCAATGGGTCTCATAGCATTCTCCTTATAAGTTGATAGTTAAATTATACCATATTTTTCTTTTCTTGGCAACGAAATATCGCGCACATTATTTTAGCGCAGCCACTATGTCACTATTGACAAAATAGCCTTAAAATCATATAATATATTTGAACAAATTCTCCAAAGGAGGTTCTACAAATGGATAAGAAAATCATCACCATCAGCCGTGAATTTGGCAGCGGCGGACGCACCATCGGACATCTTGTAGCAGAAAAGTTAGGCATCCCCTTTTATGATAAGGAGCTTGTAGAACATATCGCTTTGGAATCCGGTTTTGCCCCCCACTACATTGAAGAGCACGGTGAGCATTCCCCCGGTGGCAGCATCTTCTCCTATGCCTTTGCCCATCAGAGCGTACCCGGCGTTATGAACGGACTCTCCACAGCAGACTTTTTGTGGAATGTGCAGTGCAGCGTGATCCTGCAGCTGGCAGAAAAGGGTCCCTGTGTTATCGTGGGCAGAAATGCAGACTACATTCTGAAGGACCGGGAGGACACCCTCCACGCCTTTATCCACGCAAGCAAGGAATTCCGGGCAGACCGTATCGTCCGTCTGTACGGTGAATCTGAAAAGAGCCCCGAGGCCCGTCTTAACGAGAAGGACAAGCGCCGCAAGGTGAATTACCACCACTACACCGGCAGGACCTGGGGTATGTCCCAGAACTATGACATTTCTCTGGACAGCAGTGTTCTGGGTGTTGAGAGATGTGCAGACATTCTGGTTTCCCTGATGAAGGACAAAGAATAATATAAGAAAACCGCAATCCCCCGGATGCCAGTGCTTCCGGGGGATTATTCTCTGTCTGTTCGGAATGCATAAATGCATTCCCTACTGCCTTAAACCTCGATCTTTTGCTCGTCGATGTGGATGTTCACACCGTTGACCTCCACATTTTCATCGGCGCAGATCAGGATATATTTCACACCGCCGATGATGCGGGTCTCGATGAGGTCGCTCCGTTCCGGGTTCACCTTGATGGAAACATCCGGGGTCTTGATCTCAAAGCGGTTTTTGTCGATGATGTTCTTGGGGTGCAGCTCTGCTTCAAAGCCGAAGGCTTCATCGTAATCCACAGAGAATTTGGACATATGATCATCGGACACACCGCAGGTCTTCAAGGCGGTCTTTACCTGCTCCTTGGAAATGAGAAGCGGGTCTGCCACCTTACTCTCCTTGTGCATATCGATGCACTGGCGCAGCTGGTCGTGGACGGTCTGCACCACCTCAAGACTGCACTCATCATCCAATGCCGTGGTCAGGAGCGCTTCAAAGGACTTCTTCTGCTCTGCCGCAGGCTTGGGGGCCTGCACATTAAACAGCACATCGATCACATTCTGGTAGCTCTGCTTGCTGTCACGGGCATAGAACAGGGCATTATAGATATTGGTGGCGCGGTTATCAAATGCCGGGAACAGAAAACCCAGCTCCGGGGCAGAGACCACCTGGGCAATGCCGCCGTCGTGGAACTCCTTCTCCTCTGCGATATAACGAAGGGAAGGCTTTGTCTGCTTCACAGGGCATACGGCACAGAGAAGATAGGTATATACCTCCTCGGAGGCATCCTGCTGGGTGTCTCCGTCCTTGCTTTTAAAGGGGACATCATAACTGTCGCAGCCGACCAGGATCAGATAATTCTCCTCGAAGGACACATTTTCCATAATCTTTTTATAGAATTCCATCCGAAGGGCATCGTCCTGCAGTCTGGTTTCCCGCAGCTGCATCAAAAATCTATGCTCCGGGCTGTCTGCCACCTGGGCTGTACGGAAGGTAAGGTCAATAAGATTCTTTCCCACTGTACCGGACAGGGCGCGCTTCATAAGTCCAAAATTCTTTTCCGCCTCATTTTCCGGCATCATACCTGTACTCATTTTAAAGGAGGAGATGATCTCCTTCTGGGCATTGACATAGCAGCCGTAAACGGAAGTCATATTGCTGCGGTCTCTGCGTACCCGCCGGCGGATCTCGCCGATTTCTTTTTCGTTCATAATAACCTCTTACTTATCCCAAAGGCAGTTCCAGTTCTGAATAAAGTACTCCACACCGGAATACACGGTAGTCACCACGATCACAGCTACAATGACCCAGTCCAGCCAGGCAATGGCACCAATGCCCATCATCGCGGCAACGCCCATCATAACGCAAAGACCGATCATCGTGCTGGCGGTCTTGAACTTGCCACTCTTGCCGGCAGCAATAACAGTACCCTTGCCCACTGCCACAAGACGCAGGCCGGTGACTGCAAACTCACGGGTGAGAACGATCATCAGCGCCCAAGCAGGGAAAATGCCCCACTCGCAGAAGATCACCATTGCCGCAATGGTCAGAAGCTTATCTGCCAGAGGATCCAGGAACTTGCCGAAATCGCTGACCTGATTGTACTTTCTTGCAATGTGACCGTCCACATAGTCCGTCAGACTGGCGATCATAAAAATAGCCAGAGAGATCCACATCATAACACCTGCCTGACCCTTGCTCAAATACATAAGGATCATATATACAGGGATAAACGCCACGCGAATCAGCGTGATCTTACTTGCTGTTGTCATAGATCATTCCTCCACAAGATAGCCTGACAGGTCACCATCGATCAGACCGTCAATGCATATTTTTACAAATTCGCCCTCGGAGAGTGCCTCCTCCGATGCGATCCAGACCCGTCCGTCGATCTCAGGAGAGTCTGCGTAGGTCCTGCCGTAATACTGGCAGAATTCTTCATCATACCCGTCCACAAGGATGGGAAGGGTCTTGCCGATCATTGCTTCGTTATAATCGTCCATAATGCGGGACTGGATGGTTTCCACCATCTGTGCCCGCTGCTGGGCAATTTCCGCATCCGGGTATTCCATTTCTGCTGCGGGTGTCCCCTCCTCAGGAGAGAACGGGAATGCACCCACCCGTTCCAGCCGCATTTTCTTCAGAAATTCACAAAGCTCTGCAAACTCTGCTTTCCCCTCACCGGGAAGTCCGGTGATCACGCTGGTACGCAGCACAAGCTCCGGGATACGGTCTCGCAGCTTTGTAAACAGCTCCCGCAGGAACGCCCCGTCCCCCCGGCGGTTCATCAGCTTCAGGATCTTATCGTTGCAGTGCTGGATGGGAATATCCAAATACTTGACGATCTTCGGCTCTGTGGCGATCACATCGATCAGCTCGTCGTCGATCTCGTCCGGGTACACATAATGGATGCGGATCCACTGAAAGCCTTCGATCTCGCAAAGCTTTCGCAAAAGCTCCGGCAGCAGGCGCTTATGATCTCCCAGATCCGTGCCGTAACGGCTGGTGTCCTGGGCCACCACGATCAGCTCTTTAATACCACTGTCTGCCAGAAGTCTTGCTTCGTAAAGCACATCGTCCATACTGCGGCTGCGGAACTTACCCCGAAGATAGGGAATGATGCAATAGCTGCAGCGGTTGTCGCAGCCCTCTGCGATCTTTATGTAAGCATAGTGCTCCGGGGTGGTGAGGATCCGTCCTGTTTCCTGCTCCGGCGCATCGATAGATCCGAATTCCTCCACCTGCTCATTTTCCAAAAGTCGCTCAATGGCAGGCACTACCTCCGTGTAGCTGCCGGTGCCGAGAACACCGTCTACCTCGGGAAGCTCCTCCAATATTTGCTTTTGGTAACGCTGGGACAGGCAGCCGGTGACCAGTATTTTACCGATCAGACCCTCCGCCTTCAGCTGCGCCATTTGCAAAATGTGGTCTATTGCTTCGGATTTTGCCGAATCGATAAAGCCGCAGGTATTGATCACAACAACATCTGCACCCACCACATCTGCCTGGACATTGTGACCGGCTTCTGCAACACGGTACATCATCCGCTCACAGTCCACCTGATTTTTTGCACAGCCCAATGAAATAAAACCTATATTTGCCATATCATCCCTCCGGGAGATCATCCGTATCTACGGAAAGTTGTGTCAGTCCTCTGCGGATCTGACTGTAGCTGTGACCGCGGCGCAGCAGCGCATCAATGGCCTTTTTCACAGCCTTCGGCTCTGCATCTGCATTTAAGTGTGCACGCAGATACTCTAAAATAGCATCGGCTTGCTCCGGATAATTCTCCAAAGCCGCATCCCAATACTGCTTTGGAATTCTCTTCTCATACAGTGCCTGCTTTGCCCGGGCAACACCGTAGCCCTTGCTGATACAGCGGTTTACCACCTGCTCCGCAGTTTTGGCATCGTCCACAAGCTCCAGCTCTGACATCCATTCCACCGCCGCCTTTGCCTGGTCCGGGTCCTCCCCTTTGTGGATCAGCCGCTGCTCCAGATCCTTTTTGGAGACAGAGGATGCGGCAATGATCCGCACGGCACGCATCTTTGCAGACATCTCCCCGGCGGCTTTTTTAAGGGAAAGAAATTCCGTTTCCGTCATTTCCTTCTCCGGGAACAGGCAGAAATCCTGCACCGTCTGGGGATAAAGACGCATTACAGTGCCATCCTCAAAACGCACTGTATGCCTCCCTGCCCTGTCAGGCCGGGAGGCAACAGAATCAATCTTCATCATTAAAGTCATCCGCCGTCACAGCAACAGGTCGCTCTGCAGCCCTGGCAGGTGCGCGGCCCACGGTATTCTGCAGCAGGTTGGCGCGAACCTTCTCTTCCACTTCCTGGGCAATATCGGGATTGGACTGCAGGAACAGTTTCACGCTGTCCTTACCCTGACCGATCCGCTCCTCGCCCATACTGAACCAGCTACCGCTCTTCTGGACGATGTCCATTTCCACTGCCATATCCACAAGCTCGCCCCACTTGCTGATACCCTGACCGTACATAATATCAAAGAAGGCTTCCCGGAAAGGAGGTGCCACCTTATTCTTGACCACCTTGACACGGGTCTTATTGCCGATGACATTGCCGCCCTCCTTGATGGCTTCCACACGGCGCACATCCAGACGGACAGAGGAATAGAACTTCAGGGCGTTGCCGCCGGTGGTGGTCTCGGGGTTGCCGTACATCACACCGATCTTCATACGGAGCTGGTTGATAAAGATGACCACGCAGTTGGTCTTGGAAATGCTGCCTGCCAGCTTACGCAACGCCTGAGACATCAGTCTTGCCTGCACACCCACAAAGGTGTCGCCCATCTCGCCCTCGATCTCCTGCTTGGGCACAAGGGCTGCAACAGAGTCCACAACAACAGCATCCACAGCGCCGGAGCGCACCAATGCATCGGTGATCTCCAACGCCTGCTCACCGGTATCCGGCTGAGAGACCAGCATATTGTCTGTATCCACACCCAGAGCAGCAGCATATACAGGGTCCAGCGCGTGCTCGGCATCCACAAAGGCTACCTCGCCGCCCATCTTCTGTGCCTCTGCCAGAATGTGCAGTGCCAGGGTGGTCTTACCGGAGGATTCCGGTCCGTAGATCTCAATAATACGCCCCTTGGGCACACCGCCGATACCCAGTGCAGCATCCAAAGCAATTGAGCCGGTGGGGATGGCATCCACGGTCATTTCAGGCTTGTCGCCCAAGCGCATAACTGTGCCCTTTCCAAAGTTCTTTTCGATCTGGGCCAGTGCGGTTTCCAGCGCCTTTTTCTTGTCACTTGCGGGTGCGGGAGCATCATAAACTGTTTTCTTTGTAGCCATAGTTAATCTTCCTTCCTGCCGTATTGGGCAAGCACTGCCCGTTCTCTGTCATTATAATCTTTTTTCCGTTCCAGGACCGTATAGCCGTTTTCCTCCAGAATGCGGCACACAGCATCCCCCTGCCCCATACCAAACTCAAAGCAGAGGTAGCCTCCCGGCTTCAGTGCCTGACGGTACTTGTCCGCAATAGCGCGGTAAAACACAAGGCCGTCGTCACCGCCGTGAAGGGCAAGATGTGGCTCGTAATCCTTTACGCTGGGCATCAGCGCTTCCATTTCCTCCGTGGTGACATAGGGCGGGTTGGATACGATCAGGTCAAACTTCCCCAAAAAGGAGGAGGGCTCTTCCCTTGCATCCGCCACCATACAGGATACCCGTCCTGTCAGCTTCTGAGAGGCAATGTTCTTTTTTGCAACTGCCAGCGCATCTCTGGAAATATCTGCCAATGTCACCCGCGCATCCTTCACCCGGTTCGCAATGGCAAGACCGATACAGCCTGATCCGGTGCACAAGTCAAGTATACGGGGTGATGTGTCCAAAAAAAGGGACTTTTTAATCGCAAGCTCTGTAACAGCCACGGTATCGTCTCTGGGGATCAGAACATTTCTGTCCACCTGCAGTGTCATCCCGTAAAAATCCCACTCGCCAAGCACATAGGCAAGGGGCTCACCGGCGGTCAGTCTGTCCACCTGCTCACACACCTGCCGGATGGCATCGTCGGACACATAATGCTCCGGCATCGTCATCAGCTTTTCCCGGGTCATACCCGTGGCGCGGCACACAATATCACTTGCGTGAATGCCTGCCATCTGAGGATCGTAGCCGGAAAGAAGTGCTCTTCTCACCTCAGAATAAAGCTGGTAAGCCTTCATTACCACAGGTCTTCCCCCTCATTCTCCGGGAGAACAGCCTGCAAAGCTGCGATACCCACCTCGATCATAGAATCATCCGGCTCAAAAGTGGTGAAGTTCTGGAACCACATACCCGGTGCTGTAAGGATCCGGGTAAAGAAGTTATCGTGTCTTCCCACGATGCGGTTGATCTCATAGCTGATGGACACCACCAGAGGAAGCAGCAGCAGCTTGTAGGCGATCATTGCTGCGCGATACCACACAGGGCCGAGCATCGTCTCCAGCTCCGGCACAAGGGACAAAAGCAAGGAAGATGCAACAGAGAACAGAAGGATCGACAGGATCATCACCACCAGCAGGAAGCTTGTTCCGCAGCGGGGGTGCATCCGTGTCTGCTTTTTTACATTCTCCACGGTCAGAGGCAGCCCTGCCTCGTAGCAGCGGATGGTCTTATGCTCCGCGCCGTGGTAAGCAAAGACCCGCTGCATATCCTTCATCCGGCTCACAAGGAGCATATAAAGAACGAAGATCAGGATTCGGACCAGACCCTCCAGCAAATTCAGGACAAGCTGATTTTTCACCCAAATGGAGAACAGGCTACCCGCCAGCATCGGCAGCAGGAAGAACAGGAGTATGGACATCGCCAGTCCCAAAAAGACAGCAAAGCCAACCACAAGGCTCTGAAATTTCTTGTCTCCCAGCTTCTTCTCCAGCCACAGGTCCAGCTTGGAGGGTTCCTCCTGGACCTCATCCGGGGAGAGATCTGCCGAGTGCATCAGCGCCTTGACGCCCATAACCTGAGAATCAAAGAAGTTCACGACACCGCGGATAAAGGGCCAGCTGAGCACCGACCTTTTGGACCGGGTCTTTCTGGGCTTTGTCTCCACATTCAGTCCCTCAGCGCCACGGGTCACAATGGCATCCAGCTTGGGTCCGCGCATCATAATGCCTTCGATCAGCGCCTGACCGCCGATCATTGTTTTAAACTTTTCCTGGGTTTCCTTTGGCATAGTATTCCATCCTTTTATTGTGAAGCGGGAAGGGTCACAGTGACCAGCGTTCCGCCGCCCTCCGCATTTTCCAGGTTCAGTGTGCCGCCGTGCATCAGCATGATCTCGTCACACACCGCAAGTCCGATACCGGAGCCTCTTGCTTTGGAGCTTCCCTTATAAAATTTCTTTTTTACCAGCGGCAGCTCATCCTCCGGAATACCGGGTCCATAGTCCCGGATCCGCACCACCACAGTTTCGTTTTCATAGGAGATGGCAGCTTCGATCCGCTTGCCCTCGGAGCCGTGCTTTGCAGCGTTATCCAAAATATTCAGAAACACCTGGCGCAGGCGCTTGGGGTCGCAGGAGACCTCCGGAATATCATCATCATTGTCAAGATACTCCAGAAGGATCCCGTCCTGCCGGGAACGGCTGCCGTACATATACACAACATCCTCAAACTCTGCACGGATGTCAGTCAGCTCCATATTCAGGGTCATTCTGCCATCCTGAATACGGGTGAAATCCAGAAGCTCCAGCACCATTTCCGTCAGTCTGCCGGCCTCCTTATGGATGATCTTCATACCCCGTCGGGTCTGGTCATCCAGGTCATCTGCAGAAAGCAGTGTCTCGCTCCAGCCGGTGATGGCCGTCAGCGGTGTCCGCAGCTCGTGGGACAGCGAAGAGATAAACTCCGCCTGCATTTTTTCGTTTTGATTGATCTTGATGGACATCTCATTGATGGTGTCCGCAAGCTCACCGATCTCATCATCGTAGGCAGTTTCGATCTGGATGCCGTAGCTGCCGTTGGTGATCTTCTGCGCCTTTTCAATGATCGCCCGCAGAGGCACCAGAATAGAATGCATATAGTAGTTACTGCTCAGCAGCACCACCACAAGCACCACCGCCAATGCCAAAAGAGAGGTCAGCGCAATATAAACGATCTGCATATCCATCACCGCCGTGGAGGTGACATAGCGCAAAACGCCGATGACCTCACCGTTGCTGTAGATCATAGGGCTGGAGACCGCCATAATGCGCTCACCGGTATAGGGATCTGCTCCCCGGTAGGGGCGCATCATCCGCATACTGATGGCTTCGCTGATGTCCGGCGTGGTAGGCGAAGGTCCTGCCCAGTTGCCGGAGGAGGATGCCACGATCTTCCCCTGTGCGTTGATAAACTGCAGCTCGATATTGTTTTTGTCTTCAAAGGTATGGGCGTAGGTGATGCAGGACTGATAATACTCGTTATAGCTCTGATTCAGATACTCTGCAAAAAACTCCGTGGTGGTCCTTGCCCTGTAGCGCATATCTGACTCCATTGTGGAGTAGTAATACGCAGCAAACATTGCCGTCACCAGCAGAACGCATACCAGTCCCAGCGCGCAGAGGATGCCCACTGTGTTCACAAGCCACCTTCTGCGCAGACCCTTGATCTTCAGCACGGGTCTTCCCCGCTTTTCCCTTACACGCCCCATTTATAACCGAAGCCCCAGACGGTGGTAATATAGGTGGGATTTGCAGTATCGTCCTCGATCTTGATCCGCAGCCGCCGGATATTCACATCCACGATCTTCAATTCACCCTCATACTCCCTGCCCCATACGGAGGACAAAATATCCTCACGGGAAAGAGGTCTGCCCTGACTCTGCATAAACAGCTTCAGGATGGAGAACTCCACCTGGGTCAGGCGAATGCGCTTGCCGTTTTTCTCCAGGGTGTGGTTGCGGGTATTCATCACGAAGGGACCCTGGGAAAGGATCTCGCTGTCGACCACTCCATCTGCGCCCAGACGGCGGAACAGCGCATCTATACGCGCCGTCAGCTCAGCAGGAGAAAAAGGCTTCGTTACATAGTCATCCGCGCCGGTCATAAGTCCGGTGATCTTATCCATTTCCTGGGTGCGTGCAGTCAGCATAATAATGCCGATCTGCTTGTTGGTGGCACGGATCCTGCGGCACACCTCAAACCCATCAATGGTGGGCAGCATAATGTCCAGAATGGCCACACCGATGTCAGGATTCTCCTTCAGCCGCTCCAGCGCCTCTTCACCGGTGCCTGCCTCGATGGTGTCAAAGCCTGCCCGCTGCAGGTTGATCACCACAAAGCTTCTGATATTGACTTCGTCTTCCAGAATCAATACTTTCTTCATAACAACATCCTCTTATGTTTCTCCGGTTTTCCAGTCTTTCTGGATCATCCGGAAACTGTATACCACATTTTCCTGGGTCAGACCGTAATTCTGCGCAGCATCTTCCAGCAGCGCAGCATATACAACGGAATCCGTTCGGTGCAGGATGAACCGGTCCTCTGTCAGTCCCTCTTCCTCCCTGTCTTGTCCGGAAAATGCAAATACAAGTCGGAGG
>JAZNZZ010000185.1:0-2031 GCA_045595205.1 Faecousia sp. | reverse complement strand
ACCGATGAAATCGGTTTGCGGCATTTTTTTACCAGTCAGCATTTAAAGCGGGCAGCAGGGGAAGGGTGCGGAAGATCTCTGCGGTAAGACGGCGGTATTCGGCAATATCCGTTGTCTTTCTAAGCTTTTTGTACAATCTTTCGCTGTCATCGAACCGGCAGCTTAAATACCGCCAGTTTTCCTTCAGACGGAACATGGCGTTCCGGGCACTGCCAAAGGCTTCCGTGTAGCACTCCAGCAGTTCATTGTAAAAAGCTTCCAGAACATCTGCACTTGCACCACCCGGGGTCACCATTGCGGGGTCTCCTATAAGCCCCCGTCCGAGCATCACGGCATCCACAGAAGGGAAGGCGGAATGAATGGCTTCGATGTCAGCGTGTGTATTTATATTTCCGTTGTAGCAAAGGGGCATTTTGGAAGCTTCCACAGCATATCGGAAGGCATCCGTATCCACGCGCCCCTTGTAAAAGTCCTCCCGCACTCTGGGATGCACCGTAAGCTCTCTGACGGGGTAGCGGTTGTAAACCTCCATAAGCCGGGGGAATTCCTCCGGGGTGCGGAAGCCGATCCTTGTTTTGATGGAGATGGGAAGGGGAGATCTGCTGAAGATATCATAAAGAAAGCTGTCCAGAGCATCGGGATCCTGCAAAAGACCGGAACCCTTCCCCTTGGCGGTGACAGTACCGGAGGGACAGCCAAGATTCAGATTTATCTCGTCATAGCCAAGGTCCTTGCACTGCTGTGCCATCCAGAGGAAATCCTCAGCGTTTTTTGTCAGCAGCTGGGGCACAAGGGGAAGTCCGGGTACAGGAAGCAGTTCTTTTTTCTCCTTGACTGTGAGCTGCCGGTGCACCGTGGGGGAGAGAAAAGGGGTGTAGTATTTGCTGATCCCGGGAAAATATGTATGATGAAGCCTGCGGTAAATGTGATCCGTCAGACCCTCCATAGGTGCGAAATAATACTGCATATATACCTCTATCAAGCAGACAGGGTGCGCCAATGCACCAATGTCACATAGTTAAGCGTGTCATCCTGCGCTCTGCAGCACTCCTCAGAATGACCGTTTTTTCTTAAACAATGACATTGACCAAAGCGCACCCTGAAGCATTCAGATCTCCATAATAACGGGCAGGATCATAGGATTTCTCTTTGTGGTCTTGAACAGATAGCTGCTCAGATCATTCTTGATGGCGGACTTGATAGCAGTCCAATCCCGGACACGCTTGCGGCCGCAGCGCTCAATGGCCTCCAGTGCCACGCTTCGCAGCTCCTCCATCAGCTCTTCCGATTCCTTCACATAAATGAAGCCGCGGGTGATGATGTCAGGTCCTGTGACCACGCTGCCATCCTGGGAAGAAATGCTGACGCAAACAACGAGCATACCGTCCTGGGCAAGGTGCTTTCTGTCCCGGAGCACCACGCTGCCCACATCGCCCACACCGGTGCCGTCTACGAAGACCTTACCTGCGGTAACGGTGCCGTTGAGCTTACAGGTCTTGCGGGTGAATTCCAGAACCGATCCGATCTCGCCAATGCGAATGTTTTTGGCAGGCGTACCCATCTGGACAGCAAGCTTGCCGTGGATCTGAAGATGCCGCTGCTCACCGTGAACAGGGATAAAGAACTGAGGCTTGCACAGGGCGTGAATGATCTTCAGCTCCTCCTGACAGGCGTGTCCGGAAACGTGCAGACCCTCACTCTTTTCGTAAACCACCTCAGCGCCCTTACGGTAAAGCTCGTTGATGATCCGGGAAACAGCCTTTTCGTTGCCGGGGATGGCAGATGCGGAAATAATGATCCGGTCGCCGGCAACAATGTCTACCTGCTTGTGGGTGGAGAAGGCCATACGGTGCAGGGCAGACATATTTTCGCCCTGAGATCCGGTGGAAACGATGACAACCTTGTTTTTGGGAAGACTCTTGATGGCACCCAGATCAACGATGGTGCCTGCAGGGACCTTGATATAACCCAGCTCCTGGGCTACCTTCAGCATATTTTCCATACTGCGGCCGGAGACAGCCACCTTTCTGC
>JAZNZZ010000184.1:0-5011 GCA_045595205.1 Faecousia sp. | reverse complement strand
ATGTCCCCAATATTCTTAGTTGATTTTCATGTCATCCTGAGGAGCAACGCGACAAAGGATCTCCTTCAATTATGATGGAGATCCTTCGACTCGCTTCGCTCGCTCAGGATGACACAAAAATTTAACCAATAACAGAAGAGGAGACGCTTCGTCGCGTTGCTCCTCAGGATGACAGGAAAATCAACTAAGAATATTGGGGACATCCCAGCTTTCCACCACGCTGCTGTAGCGGTAGCGGATAGACAATACATAATCCCGCTGTTTTTCGGTCAGTGTTCTCCAGATGTCGTCCACTGCTTCCATCTGCTGTCTTAAGGACATTGCAACCGGTGCACCAAACACAAAGCCATCCTCCGTTTGCAGATAGGCACAGCCGTAGATCACAGTCTCTGCATTGGCAGCGTTAACAGCTGCTGTGTTGGAGGTCTTCATAATGCTGCTGACCATTGTACTTGCCACCTCATTGCCCGCTGCACCGGGGACAAAATCGGTATATACCGTGTAGGTGCCGGGAGTCATCGCCTGAGCTGCACCGGCACTTTCCACGCTCAGACTGATGCCAAAGCTCTTTGTATGCTCTGCCACCACCTCGTCACCCTTGAAGGGGGAATGGTAGTAAACGCCTACGGAACTGGGGCGCAGTGCCATTCTGTCGATCTTCAGATCCACCTTATGGAAGGAAATACCGCTTTTCTCCGTGATCTTCAAGTAACCGTCTTTCCCGATCACCGTGCCGCTGCCTTCCGTTGTCACTTTTGTCATCTGACCGTAGGCAAACTCATCATCCACAGTATAATCATCCGTTTGGGTATCCTTGCCGTAAAGGGTTGCACCGTCTGCCACGGTAATAGCACCGGTGACATAGAAGCCGTTCAGATCAATGGCAATATCCTTGGTGATTGTAATATCATCATCGGTATCTTTCTGCAGCTGGATCACGCCGTCTGCGGCATTTCTCTTCAGGTAAGCAGCATAAGCGCCGCTCAAAGTGCTGTGGTAGCTCTCACCCAGGCTGTCCTTCAGATAGATCTCGCCCAAAGCTGTGGTCAGACTGGTGCCGTTCTGGGCAATGCCCATACCGTTACTCAGGGTGACCGTGCCGTCGATGAGAGGCGCACTGTCGGCGGTAGTGCCCACCATACTGTTCACACCGCTAAGCTCCTCATAAAAGCTCAGCTGGACATAGCCGGTAAAGGGTGCAGTTTTATTATCCACCACAAACAGATTACCGGCGGTATCCTCCACACACAGGTCATCCACCACGGCAGTACCGCCAAGGGTGAATTTTCCGGTGGTATGGACGCAGTAAGTCTTTGCCTCCACAGGGGTACGGGTCTCGGAATAGACATAGCTGCCATTGGGAAGCGTGGTGGCAAGACCGGTGATCTGCACCATATCACCCGCCTCAATGCGCCCTCCGTACATATTGAAAGTACCTGCATTGCTGACCGTAGCGCCCTTGCCCTCCGCCGTGACAGACTTCATTGCTGCGCTGCTGGTAACATAATCGCCCTGGAAAGAGGCTGCTGTACCGCCCAAAACAGTGCCGCCGTACATATTCACCGTACCGCTATTACGCAGGACACCGCCCTGGCGAACAGAGTAATACGGAGCATCGTAAGTGCCCAGATTTCCACTGTAGAAATTGAATGTGTTGCCCCTATCCACAAGAATACCGCCACCGCCATAGCCTGCTGCCGCACCGATCGCACCGGCACGGCCCAACGCTGCGCCGGCTTGCCCCGGTGTGGTATCCATCAGATTCAGGGTGGCGTTTCCTTTGCTCTCGGTATAGAATGCGCGGGTAGCACCCTTGACAGTCTTTCCATTAAGATCGAAGCATACCATCTCACCGGGAGCGATCTTGATCTGAGGTGCCATTGTGTCCTCCAAAAGGTAATAGTGGCCTTCGTAGAGGGTTTTTGCCCCGTTATATGCCTTCCATACCACATCTGTCTTACAGTGCTGACAGTAGCTGCTGCGTTCTGTGCTGGTGCCGTTTTTCAGCCCCTCCAGCATAACGCCGAACAGCTGGATCATATGCTCGCCGCTGCCCTTTTCGTAGGGCGTGATACGACTTTCGTAAGAGCCGATCTGCCACTTGGTAGAGCCTTCGTTATAATCGTATGCCTTGGAGTTGGGTATGTAGCCCTTGGCGCCGTTGCAGTAGCCCAGAACAAGGGGTGTGCCGTAGGTTTCATCCATCAGATTGTGCCAGGCGTTGGAGCCGTCTTCGTTGTAATAATAGTCGAAAGGCTCGCCGGGGGCGGTGACGATCGCCACATCCGGTCCCAGCATAATGGCATCCAGCTCCATATCCACCAGATCATTTTTCGGTGCCTGGAAGCGGCTCTCCCAATAAGAGGTAATATTGTTGGCGTGGAACTTGGAGCCGATAACAAAGGTCTCCCCTGCTGCATTGGTATAGCTCCAGGGATGGGACATAGTCTTTGTGGCTGCTTCTGCCTTATACTGGACCGCCGCCTCGTAAGCAATAGCAGTAATGCCGGTGCTGCGGCGGGTAGAATTATAGATATATTGGATGCTGCGAACCTGACCGTAGCGAGCTTCCTCGCGATTTGCAGAGGTAGACAGACAGTCCCGTGCCATAGCCGCCAGAACTCTGCCGTAGGCATTGCCGCGGCTGTCGTTATTGGCAGAGGCAAGATTGTCGATCCATATACCGACAATCTCCCCGTCCTCCACCTCTCTGCCCCGGGGGTTTACATTTCCGCCCTCGCCGTTAAAGAAGGCAACACGGTAGACCTGGTTTTCTTTGAATTTGACAGTGCCATCCTCGCTGACCGTGCCATTGTATTCCAGCGTATGGCGGAAAGAATTGGGATAATCGGAGGAAATGGCATTTCTGCCGCTGTTGGGGAAATCGTCGCCGTTATTCAGGGAAGGATGTGCCCGCCAGTTGGCAAGGATAATGGGAAGCTTGTCTCCCTCCGGGAAATCGAACTTCAGCAGATACATTGTATCATTGACTTCTGTGACCTGCTTGGGGTCAGAGCCACGGGAATTGAAGTTATCGCCTGCCACGCAGCCCTTGTCCTCTGCCCAATAGTGACGGACAGAGTTCATAATCTTCCCCTGAACGGCTTTTGCCGTGGCGTCCTTGGCAGAAAGAGCATCCTTGGTGATCGTGGCAGCTGCCCGATCCTTCAACGCCGCAATGGCTGCATCTCCTGCATCCTCCACGGTGCGGTCGATCCAGATCCCCAGATTTGTGTTGATCTCATCCAGAGATACACCGTCATTATTGGTGCCGGTTTTGCCGTTGGCATTGTAAACGGTTGTATCCGGTGCCTCGTGGGTGTGGGTGCCGGCATAATGGATGCTTTCCAGCTCCAGCTTCACATTGGTGAGCTCGCCGGAAGCAAGGGCGGCATCTACCCGGGAACAGATCTCCTGGCGAATCTCGTCGATCAAATCACCGCCGATCAGGTCGATGGTTAAAAACAGGACAGTATTTCCATCCGCATCAGACACCGCAATACAGGTGACAGCCAGACCATCCTCCTCGTCCACCTTGCCGTCACCGTTGTCATCCACAAGGCCCTTATTGGAAAGACGGTTCCATACATCGCCCACGCCCCGCAGCGGCAGCTGCATAATGTTGTCGGTGGCAACCAGCGCTTCTCCTGTTAATGTGGGATCGATATAAGGGTTGATGTCCACACGGGAAAAGCCTGCATAGAAAGAACCTGCTGCAGCCTTTGCCGGAAGGGAAATCTGTCCGGAGCACGCCAGAAGCAGTGCCAGAACACAGATCACACTTACGATTCGTTTTTTCATAAAATCAACTCATTTCGCGCAAAATATTATATTTTATTATAACATTTCTTCTGTTTTAAATCAACAAGCCGCAAATTCTTTGTAGGATTGTATAAAAATGGCCAGGCTTCTTTGTGCAAAAGAGAGAACACCATTATCAAAAAAATGCTGCCACAAAAGAAAAAGGTCATCCTGAGGGAGCGCAGCGAACCGAAAGATCCCCCTCGTATTGAACAATGCTATTAAGTTAAGCGTGTCATCCTGAGCACAGCGAAGGATCTCCATCGTATTTTGAAGGAGATTCTTCGTCCCCTTCGACTACGCTCAGGGCTCTCAGAATGACACGCTTTTTCTTATCTTAATAACATTGCTTAAGGGGATTCTTCGTCCCCTTGGACTACGCGCAGGGTCCTCAGAATGACAGTTTATATTTCAGATCACTGTGCAGCGGCTTTGATATTGGGGATGCTCCAATCCTGCATAACAGAGAAGAACTGATCATACATATCCAGCACGCCGGCCTTCTGGGTATCGGTCAGGCTGTTCCAAATGAGGTCGATGTCCTCCAGCTGCTGACGGAGGGTGCGGCTTACACAGATACCGAAGGCATAGCCCTCCTCGGTTTCGATGTAGGCTCTTCCGTAAACCGCGATCTCCGCATTTTCCTTGTTCTTTTCCACAGAATTGGTATCCTTCATAATGCCGCTGAGAAGCACGCCGTGTGCTTCACCGGAAACGAACTCCGTATTGGCAGTGAACAGGCAGTTATCCTTGAGATTATCATCTGTGGGCTCCATCCAGGCGCTCAGCGCGATGCCGAAGCTCTTCACATTGTCCGTAACCACCTCATCGCCCATAAACGCACAGGTGTAGTACACACCGGCGGAGCTTGCGCGAAGGCTCATAGACTTGATGTTCAGCGTTACGCGGTGGAAGGAGTAACCGCTGCCCTCATTGATCATCAGGTAGCCGTCTCCTGCCGCATTGGACTCCGCAGGAAGTCCCAGCACAGTGCCGGTGCCCTTGATCGTGGGGTGGTAAACCATACCGTTTGCCATTTCATCATCCACGGTAAAGTCATCGGTCTGGCTGTCCATAGCATAGAGTGTCACACCGTCTTCCACGGTGGGATAGCTGAGATAGAAACCACACAGGTCCACAACAGCCGTCTTGTTGACTGTAGGCTTGGACACATCCTTGGTCAGTTGGATGTAGTTGCCACGGGCCTCAT
>JAZNZZ010000183.1:0-6368 GCA_045595205.1 Faecousia sp. | reverse complement strand
CCGCATTGCCGCAGGCAATGGTGATTTGCGTGGCAAATCACGCGGAACGGATATATCCGTTCCCTACGCGACGGAACGATAAATTGAAATTTAATTACGCAATAAAAATGCCGCCCATCGAGGCGCACTTCCTTACGGAGTGCTCGATGGGCGGCTTTTTTATTGGATCAAGGTGCTGTGGTATAAACGGACTGGGTCATATGCAGGGGGTCTGCCAGTGCGTTATTGACAGATTCCAGAATCACTGCCTTTTCCGCATCGGTGAGGACTCTGTCCTGAGTCTTGTCGGAGGTGGACTTCAGGAAAGCGACGGGAATGGCATCCAGCTTCACTTCGTCCAGATGGTCAATGCCTGCCAGGGTGCAGTACCAGGTGTAGGAGGTGATCACTCTGCCAAGGTCAGACATATGCACATAGTCACGGTGCAGGTCCGTCTCCTCCAGATAGGAAGACAGGGCATTTTCGATGGCAGTGCAGGAGGGGATCAGATAGATAAAGCTGTCATCGGTGACGATGTGATCTGCAAGGCACTGGGTAATGGCATTGTACATCGTGGTACGGTCGTGGTTAAATGCCTCGTAGCTGGTGTAGTAGCTGTTGGGCTCGTAGGGGTACTTGTCCCGGAGGCTGTTGGTGGTGGGAGGTGCCCAGGGGGAGTTCCAGGCAAAGATGGCATCCGGGTTTGTCTTGTGCTGGTTGACATAATCCTGAATGATCTGGATATTGCCATCGGTGTACTTATCACTGTAGGCGATCTCAAACACACCGCCCTGCATAATGATGATGTCCCAGTCATCGTATTCGATGCCGTACTTCATGGTAACACCCTTGGTAATAGTGGGGATCTGGTCAGGGGTGTCGGAGCTGCTGAGATAGAAGTTGTACTCAGGCAGATCCTCCTGCAGGTGCTTGACGTGCTTATACAGAGGACAGCCGGAATAGTACAGGGTAGCCACGGTCAGACCGGAGAAGCCCTCTGTGCCTGCCACCAGATTCAGCATATGACCTGCATCCAGTGCCAGAGAGTGACCCAGAGTCAGGATCTTCAGAGGACGGTATGCCGGTGTGCCGTTGATGGCGGCTGTAATATTATACAGCTCCCAGCTCTCCATCGTGGGAACATCCACACCGTAAAGTGTCTTAACGCTGGCCTTCTGGTCATCGCTGAGCTTGGGCCAGATCCGGTTCACGCTGCGGAACAGGTCATACAGGCTGTAGTCCACACCGTTGTCCTGCAGCTGATTGTCATCCCCTGCCAGCACTGTACCGTCGGTCATTACCGCGTAGGTGGTGGCGTAAATGGGGGTTCTTCCGTTGCTGTCATTGTCGCTGCCCTCGGAGAGGATGTTGGCGATCATAGCACTGGGCTGTGCTGTTCCGCTTTCAAAGGTGTCACCCGCCAAAACGGTGTACAGGGTATCCTCGTCCGTTGCAAAATCCGCACCGGGCATATTCTCCAGGCTGACGGCAACGCCGTAGGTATCGATTTTTTCTGCCAGCACGCTGTCGCACTGCCACAGGCCCTTATAATACAGGCCGGAAACAGCCGGACGAAGCGCCACATGGCTGATGCCCATACGCAGCCGGTGGAAGGAGGTGCCGGTCTCATCGGAAACAGTCACATAACGGCGGTTGTTGGGTGCCATATACATAGGTTCTACCGTCACGCCGGTAACGGTGGCAGTGCCGTAGACCTCGTATTCATCGTTGGCGGTATCAAAGCCGTAAAGCTTGCCGGAGCCGGTGACCGTCAGGTCACAGCCGTTCATATCCAGCACCAGCATACCGTCCATTTCCAGTGTGCTTTCAGGGGCGTAGAGCCGCACATACTGGGTAGCCTTGCAAGCATCGGCAGCCGCCTGAGCATCCACAAACCAGGTCTGCTTGCCGGTGGCGACCTCCACCAGAGCAGCGCCGCCCAGACCCAGCTTGCCCTCTGCAGTGGGAAGCAGGTATGCCATATCGTAGTTTTCGGCATACAGGTCTGCGTTCAGTTCCGTGCAGGTGGTGTTGGCAAGGGCACGGTCATCCTTCAGCTGATTGACCCGGGCGGTGGTCAGATAGATCACCAGTTCACCGGTAAGACCGGCTTCTACAGTGAAATATGCCTTGTCTCCCAGAACCATATTGTCGCCCTTGGCTGCACGGCCGCCGGCGATGAAGCAGTCACCCAGAGTCAGGTTGCCGGTGGCGTTGATGTTACCGCCGCTGGTCGCGGCTCTGCCGCCGATGATCTGGGGTGCGGGGATGCTGTCGGTGGGATCTTTGTCACCGATCTTCAGCCAGTTGGAGGTGGGTTCTTCGCCCTTATTGATATAGTAGTAGCCTGCGTGGGCATAGATATTGCCGCTGTGTCCGGTGGTAGCAGTGCCATCTGCGATGCTGCCGCCGGTCATGGTGAATTTGCCGTTATTGATATAGCAGTTGCCGCCATCGGGGGCAGTACCGCCGTAGAACAGGCCGTCAGTCATGGTGGTAACACAGGAAGTAGCCGCGTGGCGCAGGTTGCCGCCGGTGCCGGTAGCAGTGCCCAGGGCGACAATGCCGCCGTTGATGTTCAGCTTACCGCTGGTGTTGTTGTAGATGTTGCCGGCGGCATTGGCACTGCCGTTCAGGATCAGACCGCCGTTCATATTGAAGGTACCGCGGTACATATACACATTGCCGCCGCCTGCGGTGGCAGTACCGCCGCTGATCACACCGCCGTGCATATTGACGGTTGCGGCAGAGCCGTTCATATACAGGGCGCCGCCGTTGGCAGCGGTATTGCCGGTGATCCAGCCGCCGTACATATTGAGCTTGCCGCCGTTGAGGTAGACAACGCCGCCGTTGCCGGTGGTGGTAACACCGGACTTGGAGCCCAGGATGCCGTCATAGAGATTCAAAGTACCGGTAACATTCAAGGTAGCACCGTTTAAGGTGCTTTCGGTGGCAGAGGTGGTCACTCTGCCCACAGAACCGGCGGTGGACAGGACACTGAGGGTACCTGCTACCTGGTACTGGGTTGCAGGCTTGGCACTGCCGTGGGCCAGGTTCAAAACGATGTCTACGCCCTCAGCAATGGTCAGACCTGCAGAGCCGTCAGGCAGGCTCACACCACCGGAGGGAATGTAGTAGTGACCGGAGGTGGCGATGTCTGCCGCATAAGGCACCCAGGTGATCTCCTGCTGGCAGTGGGGGCAGTAGCCGTTGTCATCCAGGCTGGTAACCAACGCTCCGTCCACCACCTGCAGGTCGTAACGGGTGGAGGGCTTCAGGATGCCGCTGTCCAGCAGCTGCTGGGCGTTGGTGGTAACGGTGGCATCGGTGATGGTGCGTTCACCGCTGATAAGGATTTCAGCACCCTCGGTCAGACCGGAGAAGTCCATGGTGCCGCCGGTGATCTGCAGACCTTCATAGTCGTTATTGTTGATAATGGGAGCACCGGAGAAGGTGGCGCTTGTGGAGGTATACATATTGCCACGGATCGTGCCGCCGGTGACCGTCAGCTTGCCGCCATAAGCAGACACATTGCCGCCGCCGGAGGAGCACTGACCGTTTTCGATCACACCGCCGGAGATCTGCAGATCAGCAGAAGTGCCGGAGGAATAGACACAGCCGCCCCGGCCGCCGGTGGCATAGCCGCCGGTGATGAGACCGCCGGAAATATTCACGGTGCCCTGGGAGTAGAGATTGCCGCCGTGGGAGGTGGAGGTGCCGCCCAGCAGTGTACCGCCGGAGACATTCACCACACCGGTGGTGCTGACACCGATGGAGGCACCCTGGTATGACTGACCGCCAATGACCATACCGCCGGAAATGTTCACAGTACCGTTGGTAAAGATAGCAGGTCCACGGGCAGAGGTATAATCGGCAGAGTGGGTCACCTGAGAGGCATCGATGATGCCGCCGTACATATTAAAGACCGCATCAGTGTTGAGGAACAGGATACCGCCGCTGCCGGTTCTGTCCGTCTGGGCATTGGTCAAGGTGCCGCTGTACAGGTTCACAGTGGCATCCTTACAGGCATAGATGGTGCCGCCGGCGGCATTGCTGCCGGTAGCACCGGTGCCGGTTATGGCGCCGCCGCCAGCGGAGTCCATAATGGACAGGGTGCTGTAATCATAAACATAGAAGGCTCTGCAGTCCGCAGTGGTCTGAGTCATATCAAAACCCCGCAGATCCAGACACACATCCACAGCAAGGTCTGCGGTCTGTCCGTCAGAGGTGCCCACCTTGTAACGGGTGGTGATGTTCAGGTCCTCGGTCAGGTAGTAGTGACCGTCGGGGATGGTCTTATCCGGCTCCTCGATGATCAGCACCTGCCAGTTACACTTGTCCCACGCCACACCGCAGTGGGGACAGGTCTTAGGTTCGGTGGGCTCCATCCCGGTGCTTTCCGCAGCAACGGGCATCACAAACATACCCATCACCATAGTCACCGTCAAAAGGAGCGCCAAAAGTCGCTTTTTCATAAGGTATTCCTCCTTAATTTCGGAAAATTATATCCCGAATGATTCCGTTTTTTATTGTATAACAGGATGAAAGAAAAAGCAAACTTTTTTTAAATTCAAATTTGAAGCGCTGTAGGGAATGCATATATGCATTCCGCATTGCCGCAGGCAATGGTGATTTGCTACGCAAATCACGCGGAACGGATAAATCCGTTCCCTACGCGACGGAACGATAAATTGAAATTTGAAAAGGACCGTCCGGAGGCCGGTCCCTACAAAGCTGTCGGTCAGGACCGTCGAGGAGGACGGTCCCTACAAGGGGACGGATTGCCACACCAGTGACATAGGTCACTGGTTCGCAATGACAACGGGGGCGGGAAAATGTGTTGCGGTACGGTGATTTTTTTGTTGCAAAGCGGGAATGCTTATGGTATACTGATGGAAATTTTTCACAGGAGGTCCTGTATGAAAAAGCCCTTTGGGGTGCTGCCGGACGGAAGGCAGGCTACCCTTTATACCATAAAAAACAACGCCCTCACTGCCACCCTCACGGACTTCGGTGCGACCCTTGTAAGCCTGTGGGTGCCGGACAGGGAGGGAAACAAAGCGGATGTGGTGCTGGGTCACGACAGCGTTACAGAGTATGTGGATGACCCCACCTGTATGGGTGCTACCGTGGGCAGAAATGCAAACCGCACCTCCGGGGCAGCCTTTGTTTTAAACGGAAAGACATATCATCTCACCCCCAACGAGCACGGGGTCAACAACAATCACAGTCTGCCTGACGGCTACAACCAGCGGCTCTGGCAGACGGAAATGCACACGGAAAGCAGCATCACCTTTCTTCTGGAGAGTCCCCATCTGGATCAGGGCTTTCCCGGCAATGCCACAGTCCGGGTGACCTATGCGCTGGAAGCGCCTGCGGTCCTTTCCATCACCTACGAAGCCATATCCGACCGGGACACGGTGATGAATCTGACCCACCACAGCTTCTTCAATCTGGGCGGGCATCAAAACCCGGAACGGGCAATGGTGCAGGAGCTGACACTGCCTGCCCGGACCTTTGCCTTTGCGGATGGGTACAACATTCCCACCGGCGAAATGCGGTCTGTCGCAGACACGCCGATGGATTTCCGCATTCCCAAGCCCATTGGTCAGGACATTGGAAAGGATCATGAAAGCCTGCAGCTGCAAAATGGCTATGACCACGCATTTGAGGTCTTTACCTCCCCCTGTGCCATTTTGCGGGATCCTGTGTCCGGGCGGACGATGGCGGTGGAAACGGACTGTCCCTGTATCCAGCTGTATGCAGGAAATTATCTGGACAACGAGCCGGGCAAGGGCGGTGTCACCTATCCTTTCCGCAGCGGCATCTGTCTGGAGACTCAGTTCTACCCCGATGCATTCCACAATCCCCAATGGAAGCAGCCGGTGATCAAGGCAGGTGTCCCCTTCCGCTCCCGGACGAAATATAAATTCAATTAAATAACCTATGTCATTCTGAGAGGTGTTGCGACGAAGATTCTCCTGCAATAACAGGAGGAGATCCTTCGACGCCCCTTCGACTACGCTCAGGGTCGCTCAGGATGACATTTTCTTATCTTAATGACATTGGTCTGGGAGGCCGGTCCCTACGAAGCCGTCGGTCAGGACCGTCGGGGTGTTGCAGAGCGCAGCGAATCTTCTAATCACAATAATTGCCGGTGGCAATTATACCTTTACCTGTGTTGCAGAGCGCAGCGAATTTTTTAATAACAATGCTTGCCGGTGGCAAGCATACCGAAATTCAATACCGCCGGTCCCTACAAATGCGTGTCATTCTGAGCAAAGCGAAGAATCTCCAGCTTAAAAAGGTATAAAGTATCGAAGGGGATCCTTCGGCTTCGCTCAGGATGACAAAGAGGACCGTCCGGGAGGCCGGTCCCTACAAAAGAT
>JAZNZZ010000182.1:0-6200 GCA_045595205.1 Faecousia sp. | reverse complement strand
AAAGCTTCACAAGAAGCGTCGTCTGGGTAGCGGTGTTTCCGTAGGTCTCTGCGGCTTCCTTGACCTCTTTTGCCTGATCCAGCTTTGCCCGCTCCGCTTCCGTGAGCACATTGGTATTGAATGCGATGGTAGAGCTGTTGTAAGTAAGGGTATCGCTTTGAGAGGCCGCAAGGCCGCTATTCAGTGCGGTGACCGCGTAAGGGCCCAGTGCCTGACCGTAGCGCAGGCAATCGTCAGCGGTTTCTTCATAGGTGCTGTTGCCGGAGGTGGGAGTCTGGTTGCCGCCGGAGCCGATGAAGTATGCCACCCGGGCATCGTAATTTGACTCCACATAAGCTCTTGCATAGCCGGGGAAGTCGGCGGAAAGGACTGTGCCGCTCTCCATAAAGGTGGCATGGACCGGGAAGCTCATAAGGACGATGTCCTTTTTGTCTGCCCGCTGCAGCTGCACCAGATCAAGCTGTCCGTTTGCCTGTGCATCGGCGGAGGTATGGCGCACATAGGCGAGTCCCTCAGTGGCGACACTGCCGCCCAGAACCTGCGCCTCTGCCATATCCGCAACGGCATCTGTGGCTGCGGTGACGGCTGCTGCATAGAATTTTTCCATATAGGCAGTTTTGTCTGCATCGTGGTCTGCCCAGTCATAGTTGACACCAACACCGGAGTGGGTGTGGGTGGTGGAGATGAGAATGTGATCCTTTGCAATTCCGGTGGCCTTGGACACGGCGGTCTTCATTGCCGATGCCCAGGCACTTCCCACACTGATCACATCCACAGTAAACATCAGGAAGGTCTCGTCCCCTTTTCCAAGGGCAACGCAGGTTACGGACACATCCGTACCGTCAGTAGCTGTAGTTACACGACCGATTGTATTTCCGCCCAGGATACTGTACGTTCCATCATCGGGTGCAATGGAGACTCTGCCAAAACCGGCAGTCAGTTCCCGGGCTCCGTAAAATCCTCACGGCCCCAGCTTTCCAGACCGTAGTCCTTCCAATCGGCGTAGAAAGCATTCATCAGCTGCAGATATTTTGCAGCCAGCTGACGGTCTTCCTCTGCTTCGCTGGCTTCCAGCTTGGTGATCATAGCTTCAATGCCGTCCACAACACTGTAGAGGGTCACTGCTACATCATCATCGGCGGTAGCAGCATCGTCAGAAACAAGCGTCTGACCGTTTTCAAAGGCCACATAGGCAGTAGCACAGATCACATAGTTTCTTCCATATCCGTCATTGAGGGCAGGGTCTCTGTCCTTCTTGATGATGCCATCGATCATAACGCCGGTCATCTCTGCGCCGTTTTCCAGATCCTCGCCTGCAAACTCTGTCCACAGACAGTCCGCAGACTGTGCAAAGTCGCTACCCGGCATACCCTTCAGGCTGACTGCTACACCAAAGGACTCGATCTCAGCCTTCAGTGCATCGTCACAGTTCCATATGCCCTTGAAATAGATACCGCCGGTGGTGGTTCTCAGGGAAACACCGGTGATCTCCATATCCAGACGGTGGAAGGAATACACGCCCTCTTGACTGAGGGTGTAGTACTTGTTTCCGTCAATTGCTTCCGTTTCAAATCCATTGGCAAGCACTGCGCCATTGAGAGTAAGCATTCCGTAGGTAGCATAGTCCCTGTTGGCGCTGTCGAAGGCGGTGACATTTGTTGCACCGGTGCCGGTAACGGTGATGTTCTTTCCGTTCAGGTCCACCACAGCATCACAGGAAAGTGCCAGCTCTGTGGATTCAAACAGCTTGATGCTGTCATTTTCTGTATAAGCAGCGGCAGCCTCGCCGGCAGAAGCATACAGGGCAGCTTGACCGGTAGTCATATTGGTTACCAGTGCGCCGGAAGGAGCCTGCAGATCTGCGTCAGCAGCAGCATACATAGCACCTGTTACGGAGGCAGTATCCACGACTGCACTGCCCAGCAGATACAGATCAGCGCCCTGTGTGGCCGTGCCGCCGGTAATGGTGCTGTCCTTCATTGTCAGCGTTGCCTTACCAATATAGACATTGCCGCCCAACTCAGCCGCACCACCGGAGATCCGGCTGTTTTCCAGGGTCACAAAGGTATTCTTACCGGCGGTGATCCAGCCGCCCTTGCCAACCGTGCCGGTCTCGGTACAGCTCAGGGAGCTACTCACCATCGTCAGCACAGAGGGTGTGCCGCTGGCAGAATCCTCACGCAGATAGATCGCGCCGTAATCGGTGTCCGAGCCGGTGAACACACCGGTAACATCGGTATTCTTCAGCGTAATGTTGGAGGCAGTTGCGTAGATGATCTCGCCGCGCTTGGTATAAGCCGTGGCAGAATACTCATCCACCTGCATATTGTCAAGTACCAGATCACTGCGGGTCAGATGGAACACAGCGCCGTGGCTGGTGCTGACACCGTTTTCCTCCAGTGTGCCGTTCTTCAGTGTCAGAGAGCCGTCTGCAATGGTCATAAACCGATTGCTGGCACCGTTGGCACTGTTCATAGTATGTCCGTCAAAGTCAATGGTGATGTTCTTACCGGTTGCACCGTAAGCATAGGCGCCGGTACGGATCCGCAGGTCGGTTCTCAGGACAAAATACCAATCCACTTGTTCAGATGTGCTTACAACGCCATCTCCATAGACCAGATACTCGATCCACTCCTCATTGGAGTCGATATAAATGGGATCCTTCTCAGTAGCGCCGCTGCCATCCCCCACAGGAACGATTGCAAGGGTATTGTCCTCCAGTGCGCCTACAGCCATACCTTCCTGCTGGGTGGTGAAGTAACCAGCATACATAGAAGCATTTTCCAGCACGCCGGTGAAGGGTGCATTTTCCTCAGCGGTGATTCCGATCTCAGTACCGCTTTCCAGAGTGCCGACAGACAGCAGCGCACCGCTGGTCAGATCCACATTGGCGATCTTTGTTGCACCGGATACTGTAATACTTCCGGTAGAGGTCACATAGACATTTTCATTAATGGTGCTGTTTTGGAAGGTCACACTGGAACCGGTAATATATACGGTTTTGTCCGGATTTGTATTGCCATCGGTTACTGCGGACATTACGGTATTTGTGATAGTGGCGGTACTGCCATTGTACACATACAGCAGTTCACCGTTGTTGGTATGGGCTGTGGTTCCGATCTCGGAGATGTTCATATTCTCCAGTGTCAGCTTGCCGCCGTTGATGATATTGAACACCGCACCGGAATTAACATATTTTCTGTTGACGATCACGGAGCCGTTTTTCAGGGTCAGATCACCCTCTGCGCCGCAGGAGAAGAAGCGGTAGCTGGTGCCAATAGCGCTGACGGTATAGCCGTTAAAGTCAATGTTAATGGTTCTGCCGGTGGATGAACCGTTTTGGTTGCCGTTGACATCGTCGTCGGTGGCAACATCCAGAACGATGTCGTCCTTGAGCTTATAGTAGCCACTTTCGCTTGTATTGGTGAAGATATGCTCCACATAGTCAGCCTCGCCGGTAATGAGCCAGGGCTTTTCCGCAGAGCCGTCACCCTCCTCCTCTGCCACAAGGATCAGAGCATTATCGGAAACCGTGACCTTCTTTGTCACATCTGCGGACTTAACATAGGGAAGCACATTTTCCGCGTTCTCAAAGGCAGTGGTAAAAGCGGTCTCACCGGCGGCAACCCGAACTCTCGCGCCGTCAGTCAAGCCGGAAAGCTCTGCCTTTGCCTGAGCAGAGGTAGTGTAAGCCAGATTCAGCTTAGCGATCTTCGTTGCGCCGGAGGCGGTAACAACACCGGTGGTAGTCACATGGACAGTTTCCAGAATGGTGCTGTTTTGGAAGTCTGCACTTGCGCCGCCGGTGGTAATGTAAATAGTAGAGGCATTGGTGTTGTTAACAGTGTTTGCCTCCATTACAGTGTTAATAATGGTAGCGCTGCTGCTGCCGGTGCCAAGATACAAAAGCTCGCCGTTTTTACCGAATGCAGCATCACCGATCTCGGAGATGTTCATATTCTCCAATGTCAGGTGGCTGCCATTGTTGATATAGAATACCGCACCGGTACTGCTGGTATAGGTTCTGTCCACAACGACAGTGCCGTTTTTCAGGGTCAGGTGGCTGCCCTCACTGTTGGCTGCCATAAACCGGGTAGCGCCGCCATTGGCGGTGACGGTGAAGCCGTTCAGGTCGATGACCGTGGTCTTACCGGTAGAGGTGTAGCCAACAGCACCGTTAACGGTGTCACCGTTTTCTTCGTCTGCCGCATCCAGCACGATGTCTGCTGTCAGACGGAAATACCAGGTATTCTGGGTCTCGTGCTTATAAGCAAAGCCTGTGGTGTTGTTCAGGTAGTATACCCACTCCTCCTCTGTGTCAATGAACACAGGGGCTTCTGCGGAGGTGCCGTCGCCCTCCGTGATTTCTACTGCCTTTGCCTGCTGAATCCCTACAGGGATCAGCGACAGGACCATTGCCAAAGCAAGCAGTAAACTAAATAACCGTTTCATAGATGTTTTCTCCTTTCGTTATTCAGGGGTCTTCATCTGGGTCAAAAGCTGCACAAAATTTTCTGCCAGAGCCTCGCCGGTACCCTTGGCATAGGAAGTAACCTGGGCCTCGTAGGAATGATAGCCAAAGGCTTCCTCTGTGGGAATATAACCGGAATTCTCACAGCAGGTGATGATAAAGGTCATATCATAGGGAGAATTATCCTTCACATAGCGACCGTGGGCGGAGAACATCTCATAGGGTGCCACGATCAGGGAAATACCGCCGATCTCCATGGTGTAGAGAGTCTTATCCAAGGTATCCTTCAGCTTGGAACGGCTGATGGTGTATTTTGCTTCCCAGTAAGAGGCAAAGCCGTGCTCCTGGATCAGCGCCTTGGTGGAGGGATGATCCTTTCCGTTGGCATCACCGGCCTTCACGACCGCCTGGGCCTGGGGCAGCTTATCCATTCCCTCTTTGTTGCTGGGGAAGGTATAGGTTTCACTTTGGAACTTAATGCCGCTGCCTTCCGCCTGCGTCAAATTGGTCAGGGTATCCAGCACATACTGGCCCAGCTTTTCACCATAGACCTTATAGTCACCGCTAAAGGCCTCACCAGCAATGTAGCTGGAGGGTGTCTGATCTCCGGCTGTACCCATAAAATAGGCAACCAATGTGTCAGAGTTTGCCTCGATATATTCTCTGGCAGGTGCAGGGAAGTCTGCCGACAGGACCCTGCCGCCGGAGTTTATGGTGGCGTGGGTGGGGAAGCTCATAAGGACCACGTCCTTCTTATCCTCTGCCTCACGGGCAAACTTTACCACCTGCAGCTCCGTATCGGCATCATAGGCATGCCCTGTTATGTTGCCTTTGGTGCCAAAGTTTGGACCACAGTAGGTGCCATCCTCATTCACATAATGGCGCACAAAGGTCATATTCTCCGTTTCGGTGCTGCCGGACCATACCTCGGCAGAGGATCTGTCAGCCATAGCCGTCTCGCCTGCCTTGGCGGCTGCCTTGGCAAATTCGGTACGGTAGCTTTCTACACCGTCCCAGGTGTAGTTGATGCCCACACCGGAGTGGGTATGGGTGGCGGCGAACAGGATGCGCTCAGCGGAAACACCGGTGGCTTCCGTAATGGCCTTCTCAGTATCTCCAAGCCAATCATCGCCGGGGCTGATGATATCTGCCGTGTACAGAAGGATCGTTTCCTCCCCCTCAGTAATGGCAACGCAGGTAACATAGGACATATCCGAGAAGCCCTCGGACACTCTGCCCTCACCGTTGCCGCCAAGCCAGCAGCTGCCTCTGGGCATCATGGATTCCCGGCCGAAGCCCACCTGCAGGCCCTCAGCATCGGCATTCTCACCGGGCTTTTCCTCGCTTGCGCCGCAGGCGCACAAGCATAGCAGCAGGATGACACTCAGAAAAATACATAAGAATTTCTTCACGATTCAACGCTCCTTTCGCGTTTTGTTGTAAATTCTCCAGGGCTCCTTGTAGATTTGCAATTACAAAACCGCAAATTTCGGGATGCTTATTTCGAAATCCGCAGTGAAAGAGGACTTGCTATCTACAAGGAGTTCCCCAGAGCCACACCATTGGTATGGAATATTTGAAAAGGGATAGAAGCAAGAAATATCCCTTTCAAATCAGTTTTGCTGCTTTTGTGCAGTATAAAGGCTTACGCAATGATCAAGCAGTTGTCACCGTCAACCTGTACGGACTTATTGCCTTCTGCGGCGTGGAACCAACCGGCCCAGCTCTG
>JAZNZZ010000181.1:0-2209 GCA_045595205.1 Faecousia sp. | reverse complement strand
GAACCAGTGACCGATGTCACTGGTGTGGCAATCTCCAAAGTGTCGGTATCCGTAGGGGATTGCCACGCCAGTGTTCGCACTGGCTCGCAATGACAGGTTAAGTTGGTGTGTTTGGAGACTGCTCGATAAATTGGAATTTGTATTGCTGAATATCTGTTTTCCTGGAGGAACTTCTTTATGCTGATCGGCACTATCTCATGTTTATCTGTCCTTGCGGCGGTGCTCCTGTGTGTGGGTACCGGCGCGTTTTGCAATTTGCACTGGCTCTGGATGCTGCCTACAGGTCTGCTGGGAAGCTTTATCTTATTGGCGGGCTTGGCGTTTGCGATCCTGCTGATAGCCTGTGCGGTGGTCGATCCTGATAAGCAGTATGAGAAGGACAGTAAGTTTTACCGTGTAATGGCCAATCTTTGCATTGAGGCGATCTTGTCCTTTGCCCGGATCCATGTGGAAACCAGGGGACTGGAGAAGATACCCAAGCAGGGACGGTTTATGCTGGTATGCAACCACCTGCATGAGGCAGATCCGGCGATCCTGCTGCACTATTTCCGGAAAAGCCAGCTGGCATTTGTGTCCAAACAGGAAAACCGGGATATGTTCATCGTAGGCAAGCTCATGCCGAAGCTTTTGTGTCCGCTGATCAACCGGGAGAATGACCGGGAAGCTCTGAAGACCATCCTGCGGTGCATCCAGCTTTTAAAAGAGGACAAGGTATCCATCGGCATTTTTCCAGAGGGTTACATACGGCCGGACCGGAAATTCCACCATTTCCGTCCCGGCGTGTTTAAGATCGCACAGAAAGTCAATGTGCCCATCGTGGTCTGCACGATCCGGGATACCCAGTATGTGGTAAAGAATTTTCTGAAGTGTAAGCCCAGCTATGTGCAGCTGCACCTGCTGGATGTGATCCCGGCAGACTTTCTGAAAGGGAAGACCACCGTGGAGATCGCCGGGTATATCCACGATATGATGGCGCAGGACCTGGGGGATGATTACTGTCCCGCAGACGAACAAGAAAATACTTGATTTACCGCAGTTTATCTGTATAATGTATCATAAGTCGATTTTGGGAGGAAATACCATGAAGAACAGCGAAAAAACATTGGATATGATCGTAACCCTCTGTAAGAACAGAGGCTATGTGTACGCCGGCTCTGAGATCTACGGCGGTCTGGCAAACTCCTGGGACTACGGTCCTCTTGGTGTGGAGTTCAAGAATAATGTCAAGAAGGCATGGCTGAAGAAGTTTGTCCAGGAATCCGACTACAATGTGGGTCTGGATGCTGCTATCATCATGAATCCCACCACTTGGGTCACTACCGGTCACGTAGGTTCTTTCTCTGACCCGCTGGTGGACTGCAAGGGCTGCGGCGCCCGTCACCGTGCCGATAAGCTGATTGAGGAATCCGAATCCGGCAAGGGTGTCAATGTGGATGCCATGAAGCCTGCGGAGATGAACGACTTCATCGCCGAGCACGAGGACGTGGTCTGCCCCAACTGCGGTAAGCATCATTTCACCTCCATCCGCAACTTCAACCTGATGTTCCAGACAAAGATCGGTGTGACCGAGGATTCCTCCTCCATCGCCTACCTGCGTCCGGAAACTGCCCAGGGTATCTTCGTTAACTTTGATAACATTCAGCGTACCACCCGGAAAAAGCTGCCCTTCGGCGTTTGCCAGGTGGGTAAGGCGTTCCGTAATGAGATCACCCCCGGTAACTTTACTTTCCGTACCCGTGAGTTCGAGCAGATGGAGTGCGAATTCTTCTGCCAGCCCGGTACCGACCTGGAGTGGTTTGCTTACTGGAAGGACTTCTGCAAGAACTGGCTGATCAGCCTGGGCATCAAGGAAGACAGCCTGCGTCTGCGTGACCACGATCCTGCAGAGCTGGCCTTCTACTCCCGCGCTACCACCGATATCGAGTATCAGTTCCCCTTCGGCTCCGGCTGGGGCGAGCTGTGGGGCATTGCTGACCGTACCGATTACGACCTGGGCCGTCACCAGGAGGCTTCCGGCAAGAAGCTGACCTACTTCGACCAGGAGCGGAACGAGCACTATATCCCCTACGTCATCGAGCCCTCCCTGGGCGCCGACCGGGTGGTGCTGGCCTTCCTCATCGAGGCCTACGACGAGGAGCTGGTGGACGAGGCCAAGCAGGATGTGCGCACAGTGCTGCGCTTCCACCCCGCCCTGGCCCCCATCAAGTGC
>JAZNZZ010000180.1:0-10481 GCA_045595205.1 Faecousia sp. | reverse complement strand
AGTCTATCGAATGACATTGTAGGGGCGATTATCAATCGCCCGCGTGATTTGCAACGCAAATCACCATTGCCTTCGGCAATGACGGGCGGATAATATCCGCCCCTACGACATCATTCCAAAGAGCGCGATAAATTGGAATTTGATAATCTTCTTGTGTTTTTCCTTCAGCGGTGGTACAATGAGCATAACTACGGAAAAGGATCGGGAGGTGCTATGCCCTTGTCTGATGCTGCGAATGTGTCTCCGGTGCCCGGAAAAGCCTTCTGGCGCCAACGGATCGACGGTTTTCTTGCCACGCCCTGGTATGTTGCCCTTGTGTGCGCTTTGGCGTTGGCTTCCAATATTTTTTCTCTGGAGCTTCCTGTTTACACGGTCTATGCTGCTCTGGTGGCATATATCTGCTTCTTTGGCAGCAGCATCCTGCCCCTGATGCCGGTGATGGTCTGCGGCTATGTCACACCCTCTGCGGTGAATAACCCCGGACAAAATGCCGAATCGGTGTTCTCCGGTGCCGGCGGCGTGTATGTGGCGGTGATGGGCACGATCATCGGCGTGTCCTGCCTGTACCGGGTGATTCGGGACAGGAAATGCTATTTTGCAAAAAAATATAAGCTGCTGCCCGGTATGCTGCTGCTTTCCCTTGCTTATCTTGCAGGAGGCATCGGAACCCCCGGCTACTGGGACCGTTTCGGAAGAAATATCCTGTTTGCATTTCTGCAGTGCGCTTCCCTGATGGTGCTGTATCTTCTGTTCTCCGGCGGTGTGGACTGGAAACACGCCCCCAGAGAATACTTCGGCTGGAGCGGCTTCTTCCTTGGCTGTGTGCTTCTGGGACAGCTCCTGTGGATCTACCTCACCGGGGATGTGGTATCTGACGGAGTTATTGACCGGGGCAGGATTTATACCGGCTGGGGCATCCACAACAATCTGGGCGGAATGCTGGCGATGATGATCCCCTTTGCTTTTTATCTCGGCACAAAGCACCGCAAAGGCTGGCTTGGTCCCATTGCCGGCTTCGTGTTCCTGCTGGGTGTGTTTCTCAGCTGTTCCCGGAATGCCATCCTCACCGGCTGCGGCATTTATTTTGTGGGCATCGTCCTGATGCTCTACTATGCAAAAAACCGCAAGGCCAATACCGTTGCGGTGCTGGTGTGCCTTGGGGCTGCGGCGGCGCTGGTGATCGTTTTCAATCAGCAGATCCTGCGGCTGTTCTCGGATATTCTCTCCTTAGGCTTTGATCCCAATTCCCGGGACAGCATTTACGGAAAGGGAATGGAGATGTTCTCCCGCTACCCGGTGTTCGGCTGCTCCTTCTTCTCCCCGGATCTCACCGCCTGGGACTGGGCAACATTGGAATCCTTCTCCGGCTTCATCCCGCCCCGGTGGCATAACACCGTTGTACAGCTGCTGGCCAGCTGCGGTGTTGTGGGCTTGGCGGCATACCTGTTCCACCGGGTACAGACGGTGGTGCTGCTGGTGCGTGTCCGCCATAAGGAGGCAGTTTTCATCGGTTGTTCTGTTCTGGCACTGCTGGTGTGCAGCCTGTTTGACTGCCATTTCTTCAATATCGGACCGACGATGTTCTACTCCATAGCACTGGCTGTGGCGGAGAATTGCGGCGAAAAGCAGGAATAAAAACAGAAGAAAGTAAAATGTCATTCTGAGGACCCTGAGCATAGTCGAAGGGGACGAATAGTCCCCTCCGATTATAAGCAGTTATTTTAGAATAAGAAAAAGCGTGTCATCCTGAGCGCAGCGAAGGACCTCCATCGTATTTCGAAGGAGATCCTTCGCTGCCCTCAGGATTACATTTTTTATGCAATTAAGGGATCAATCCTGTTGGGTCAAAAAGTCGATCAGTGCCCTGCAGGCAAAGGGAAGGTACTTGTTCTTTTTGTGCAGGATATAAAGGGCTCTGTCCTTAAACCGGGTATCCGGCTGATAGTAGACCACATTTTTGCAGGGTCCCACATAGCGCAGAATGGTGTCTGTGAGGAAGCAGCAGCCAAAGCCGTTTTCTGCAAAGCTGATGGAGGTCATCAGCTGGTCAAACTCAAAGCAGACATTGGGGTTGATGCCCCGTTCACCAAAGATGCTCCCAGCGAGCTGGCGCATTTTGTTGCCGTGCTTCAGGAGGATAAAGGGTGTTTGGGCGAAAATGGAAATATCGATCTTTGGCAGCTTTTCGTAGTCACAATTGGGATCCTGAATGGTCGCAAGGTCCAGCTGATAGTCCCGGAAACGGTCGTTCAGAGGAAGGCTTTCCGGAACACCCAGCAGGATGCGCTCCCGGAGAAGCGGGGTGTAGCAGTAGTCGGGATCCGGGGTGAGAACATTGTCAATGGCTATGTCCACAAGTCCCTTTTCCAGCTTTTCCCGCAGAATGGTGGACTGCTCCACCAGGATGTCCAGCTCGATCTCCGGGTATTTTTCCCGGAAATCCTTCAGAAGCTGGGGCAGCAGATTGGATACGATAAAGGTGGTGCTGCCCAGGGTGATCTTGCCCTTGTGCAGCTGCACAAGATCGTCGATCTCCCGCTCAAAATTTTTCCGGATCATACGGATCTCTTCTGTGGCTGCAACATATTTTTCTCCCACATGGGTCAGGCGCATCTCTTTTCCGTTGCGCTCAAACAGGGGATGTCCCAGATCCTTCTCGATTTTTTTGATGGTGGCAGAGAGAGCCGGCTGGGAGATAAACAGCCTCTCAGCCGCCTTGGTAAAGGACTTTTCTTCGTAAATGGCATACACATAGTCCATATGCTTGAACACAGGGACACCTCCTTTTTGCCTATAAGAAAAATTTATAGTAACTATGCAAAAGCTTGTATTTGATTATAAGACAAAACTGTAATAAAATCAATAGCGTTGAAAAGAAAAAACTGCATTGCAGAAAACAAAGGAGAAGGAAAATGAAAAATCTTGCTTATTACAACGGCAAATTCGGTGAACTGGAAGAGATGTCTGTTCCTATGACGGACCGTGTGTGCTACTTCGGTGACGGTGTTTACGATGCCACCTACAGCCGCAATTATAAGATCTTCGCTCTGGACGAGCACATTGACCGTATTTACAACAGCGCCGCCCTGCTGCGCATCGAGATCGCCCAGACCAAGCAGGAGATGAAGGACATCCTCAACGAGATGGTCGCCAAAATGGACACCGGTGACAACTTCGTTTACTGGCAGGTGACCCGTGGCGGTACCGGCCGCCGGAACCATGTGTTCCCCACAGACGGCTCCAAGGCAAACCTGTGGATCACCATCTCCCCCAAGGGTCTGGTGGATGTGTACAAGAAGATCAAGCTGATGACCAAGGAGGACACCCGCTTCTTCCACTGCAATATCAAGACTCTGAACCTGATCCCTGCTGTGATCGCCTCCCAGGAGGCTTTGGAGAACGGCTGCGATGAGACGGTCCTGCACCGTGGCGAGCGGGTCACCGAGTGTGCCCACTCCAATGTCCATATTATTAAAAACGGCGTGTTCGTCACTGCTCCCACGGACCATCTGATCCTGCCCGGCATTGCCCGCGCCCACCTGATCAAGGCCTGCAAGAAGCTGGGCATCGGTGTGGACGAGACCCCCTTCACCGTGGAGCAGATGATGAATGCCGACGAGGTCATCGTGTCCTCCTCCGGCTCCCTGTGTCTGGCTGCTGAGATCATTGACGGTAAGCCTGTGGGCGGCAAAGCGCCTGCACTTTTGAAAGCACTGCAGGACGAGGTCCTGCGGGAATTTATGGAGGAAACCAACTAATATGACCCAACAGGAAATTACCCTTTTAAATCTTGGTCAGAGCCTTGACGATCTGGCCAATCTGGATCCCAGAGGCTACGGTGTCTGCAAGATCCTGTACTCTGCCGCCCGTCCCCTTGCAGGCAAGCCTCTTTGTGTCAACGCTGCGGAAAAGCTGGTGGCGACTCTGAAGGAAAACGATATTGTTTACATCCTCACCGGCTTTGTGCTGCGCCCCTATAAGAAGGCAGAGACCGACGGCATCATCAGCTCTATGCTCCTGTGCCGGGCTCTTGTAAAGGCCTTCGGCGTGAAGCCTGTGATCATCTGCCCGGAGGAGAACCGGAAGGCAGTGGAAAATATGTCCGCCTGTGTGGGTCTGCACCTGCGTGAGGATCTGCAGGAGCTGCGGGACATTCCCGTTTCTATGGGTATGATCACCTTTACCAAGGATGCAGAAAAAGCACCGGCTATGGCAGATGAGCTCCTTTCCAAGCTGCCCCCTGCCGCGGTTATCAGCATCGAGGCTCCCGGCTGTAACGAGCTTGGCGTTTACCACAATGCCATTGGTCTGGAAGTGACCGAGCTGGAAGCCAAGATGGATGTGCTGTTTGAGAAGGCACAGGCTATGGGCATCCTGAACATTGCCATTGGCGATCTCGGCAACGAGATCGGTATGGGCGCAATTGCCGAGACCTTGGAGCGTTCTATCCCCTACGCAGCCAAGGGCCGCTGCAGCTGCGGCTGCAGCGGTGGCATTGCCGTTAAAACGAAGGCGGACACCCTGATCACCGCTACCGTCTCTGACTGGGGCTGTTATGCAATGATCGCCGCCCTTGCCTACCTGAAGGAGGATGTGGACATTATGCACACCCCCGAGCAGGAAAAAGAAGCACTGATCTGCGGCTGCCGCAGCGGTATGGTCGATATGTACGGCTGGCTGATCCCTGCCATTGACGGCTTCGGTCTGGAATTCCAGATGCCCATCGTCCAGCTGATGCGGGAAATGGTCAAGAGCGCTCTGAGCCTGCGTACCACCTGTAAGACCTGGTTTGAAAAGGTCGAGGAGTTGAAGTTCTTTGAGCAGTAATCACACAAGACTGCGGTTTCTGCCCTGCGGTGACAGTGCGGTGACGGTGGAATTCTCTCAGGAAATGAGCGAAAGCGTCAACCGCCAGATCCGCTATGTAGCGGCAGCACTGACAGAGGGGCGTATAAAGGGCATAGCGGAATGTGTACCCACCTTTTGCAGCCTGACGGTTTATTACGATCCCTTTGTGATCTCCGGGAAAAAGATCCAAAAGAAAATTGAAAAAATTATGGCAGGCTACACCGAAAGCGGCAGCAAGACCCGCCGGGTGTTCCTGATCCCCACCTGCTATGAGGGGGAGCACGCCCCGGATCTTATGGATGTTTGCAAGCTTACGGGACTTACAAAGGAAGAGGTCATTGCCATCCATTCCGGCACGGATTACCTGATCTATATGCTGGGATTTCTCCCCGGCTTCCCCTACTTAGGCGGTATGGACAAGCGGATCGAAGCACCCCGTCTGGACAGTCCCCGCACCACCATTCCTGTGGGTGCTGTGGGCATCGGCGGCAAGCAGACCGGCATCTACCCCCTGGCATCCCCCGGCGGTTGGCGGCTCATCGGCAGGACTCCCGTGAAGGTCTACGACCCGGAGCGGGCAGAGCCGATTTTATACCGCGCCGGTGATTACATCCGTTTTTGTCCCATTACGGAGGCAGAATTTGAGCGGATCGCTGCCCAGGGCGGCAGCACCGTCGAAATGCGGGAGGAGACCTTATGACAAATATGAAGGTGATCGCTCCCGGTCCTCTGTCCACGGTGCAGGATGCCGGCCGTTTCGGCTATATGAGCACCGGCTTTTCCCCAAACGGTGCAATGGACGGCTATTCTATGCGCATTGCCAACATTCTGGTGGGAAACCGCCCGGAGGAGGGCGTGATCGAAATGACCCTGATGGGTATGACCGTTTCCTTTGACGGGGATGCGGTGGTTGCCCTCACCGGCGCAGATATGCAGCCGCGCCTGAATGACAGCGAGGATCCCATCCCTATGTATGAGGCATTTGCGGTCCACAAGGGTGACACCCTGAAGCTGGGTGCTGCCAGCTCCGGTATGCGTACTTATCTGGCAGTGTCCGGCGGCTTCGACCTGCCCTTTGTGATGGGGAGTCTTTCCACCAATCTTAAGTGCGGTCTGGGAGGCTTTCAGGGAAGAAAGCTGAGAGCGGGAGATGTGCTGCCCCTGCGGGAGACACTGGAGCTGTCCCTGATCGGTGCCCGGAGGACCGCCCCGGAAAACGACTATAAAAAGAATATCACCGTCCGTGTGGTCTTAGGTCCTCAAGAGGATTACTTTACCCAAAAGGGCATCGAAACCTTCCTGGGCAGCCGGTACACCGTGTCCGGTCAGTCTGACCGAATGGGTGTCCGTCTGGAAGGAAATAAGATCGAAAACAAAAACGGCGTGGATATTATTTCCGACGGTATCGCCACCGGCGCGGTGCAGATCCCTGCCTCCGGCACGCCCATCATTATGATGGCGGACCGGCAGACCACCGGCGGCTATGCCAAGATCGCCACAGTGATCTCTGCGGATCTGAAAAAAATGGCACAGGCTGCCCCCGGCACCGGTGTCCGGTTTGTGGCAGTTTCGGAAAAAGAGGCTGTAAAGCTGAAAAAAGAAGAAGAAAGCCGGCTGCACAGGATGGCATATTCCTTCCTCAGTGTCCGGTAAGGAGTGACTATGGACTATTCTAAAATGAGCCCCGGGGAGGTGCGGCAGCTGATCCGACAGGGGAGAATCACCACCCAGACCTCCGGTATGTGTGACGGCTATGCCCAGGGTAACCTTTTGGTGCTGCCGATGGAGCAGGCCTACGATTTTCTCCTGTTCACCCAGCGCAACCCCAAGTCCTGCCCGGTTTTGGAGGTAGGTGATGTGGGCAGCCGTCTGGTGAAGAGAATGGCAAAGGACGGCGATATTGCCACAGACATCCCCAAGTACCGGGTCTGGGAAAACGGTGTGATGACAGGAGAATACACGGATGTGTCCCACCTGTGGCGGGATGACTTTGTGTACTTCCTCATTGGCTGCTCGTTTTCCTTTGAGGGAGAGCTGCTGGCAGCCAATGTGCCGGTACGGCATATCGAAGAGGGCAAAAATGTGCCGATGTATCTGACCAACATTGCAACCGACCCTGCCGGTATTTTCCACGGCAGGACTGTGGTCAGTATGCGGCCTATGCCTGCAGATCAGGCGATCCGCGCAGTAAGCATCACCGCCTCTATGCCCCGGGTCCACGGCGCACCCATCCACATCGGTGATCCTGCCGCCATTGGCATTTCTGACATTAATAAGCCGGACTTCGGTGATGCAGTTACCATCAAGGAGGGGGAGATCCCTGTTTTCTGGTGCTGCGGCGTGACTCCCCAGTCTGTGGTAATGAGCGCAAAGCCTCCCATTGCCATCTCCCACGCACCGGGTCATATGTTTATCACCGATGTGAAAAACTCTCTTTTGAAGGACTGATATGATGTATAAAATCGACCTGAACAGCGACCTGGGCGAAAGCTTTGGCGCGTATAAGATCGGATCGGATGCAAATGTGATCCCTCTGATCTCCTCTGCCAATGTGGCCTGCGGCTTCCACGCCGGTGACCCTGCGGTGATGGCAAAGACTGTGGCACTGTGCAAAGAAAGCGGCTGTGCTCTGGGCGCACACCCCGGCTACCCGGATCTTGTGGGCTTTGGCAGGCGGAATATGGCAGTGTCTCCCGCCGATGTAAAGACAATGACCACCTACCAGATCGGTGCTCTGGATGCTTTCTGTAAGGCCTCCGGCATCCGTATGCAGCATGTGAAGCCCCACGGCGCTATGTACAATATGGCAGCAAAGGATGCTGCTTTGGCAAAAGCCATCTGCGAGGCCATTTATGAGTACGACAAGGATCTGATCCTTATGGGTCTTGCAGGCAGTGAAATGATAAAAGCGGCAAAGGCTATGGGGCTGAAGGCTGCCGCCGAGGTCTTTGCAGACCGTGCCTACGAGGAGGACGGCACTTTGGTTGCCCGTACCAAGCCCGGTGCTATGATCGAGGATGAAGACCAGGCAGTCTCCCGGGTGATCCGTATGATCAAGGAGGGTAAGGTCACTGCCATCACCGGCAAAGACATTCCCATTACTGCCGATTCTGTGTGTGTCCACGGTGACGGTCCAAAGGCCCTGGCCTTTGTGGAAAAGCTGAGAGCCACCTTCGCCGCTGAAGGCATTTCCATCGTCCCCCTGACCGAAATTATCCGGTAAATTCTTCGCCATTGGGGGAATCCAATGGCGAACTTTTTTGTAAATTCCGCTTTTTCCATTTCGAAAAATACGAATCGATTTTCTAAATTTACACTTTCTTTGCGGTCGAAAATGTGATATAATATCCTTATCTTGGTGGAAAAGGAGAATTTTTTATGAACAAACGGCTTCTTTCTTTGATTTTGGCTTTTGCTATGCTGGCATCCCTGTGGGTGATGCCGGTGGGTGCTGTGGAAACAGACACCCCGGCAGAAGCTGTCACCCAAAATACCACACCCCTGTCGGATACCTGCCCCTGCGGCTGTGGGAATGCTTTGGATTCTGTCGATTGGAAGCCCTGGGATGTAAACGGCATCGAAGGTCCTGCCGCCGGTCACTACTATCTGGACGGTGACTACATTCAGGACGGACAAAAGCAGATCATGGCCGGTAACCATGTGGTGCTGGACCTGCGGGGATACACCATCACCTCCGAGAGCTATTCCCGGCTTTTGCTGGTCTACGGTCAGATGTTCGTGATGGACACCGTAGGCGGCGGACGGTTTATGAGTAAGACCTCCGGCGGTGCCTTTGGCGGCGTGGTGATGGTATCCACCAACGAGGTCAATGACTCTGTGTTCCAGCTGTGCTCCGGCACGATTACCGCTGATGCCGACAACAAGGGCAGCCGTCAGGGCGGCCTGATCTATGTTGCCCAGACCGCTACCTTCCGGATGACCGGCGGCATGCTGCTGAACGGCTCTACCGTCAATGTGGCCGGTACTTACAAGGAACCCGGCGGCTGTGTGGCCGGTATCAGCAGCAAATGTACCATCGAGATTTTGGGCGGTCAGATCATCGGCGGTGAAGCCTACACCTATGGCGGTAATATCTACAATGTGGGTACGACGATTCTGAAAAACTGCGAGATCATCGGCGGTGTGTCTGCCTATTCCGGTGGTAATATCTACCAGAATGGCGGCAGTCTGACTATGGAAAATGTCATCGTCCGTGACGGTGTGGCCAGCACTGAAAAATACAGCGGCGGCAACATTGCTCTTGCGAAAGGCACTATGACTGTCAAGGATTCTGTTATCCGCAACGGCTGGGCCAACTACCACGGCGGTAATCTCTACATCAACGGTACTGCCGAGATCGAAAATACTGTCATCGAAGCCGGTGTTGCCACCAACCGGGGCGGCAATATCTACGGTGCTACCTCCGCTGCCGGTCTGATCCTCCGGGATTGTGAGATCCCCGGTGATGTGGGTTATTTGGGTACAAACCTGAAGCTGGAGGGCAAGGTCAAAATCGGCCTTCTGAACCACGGTCTGCGCCTCAATTACGGCGATTATAATGCAGAGATCATGGATGCCTCCGCTCTGACCGAGGGCTCGGAGATCTATGTGGTGGCAAAGACCACCTTTGCAGGTCCCGATGCCGATATGGCATACTTTAAGGGCAGCAACCGCACCGTACTGACCCAGACGGAAGCGGGTATTTCCGGTGCCTATGCAGAATCCGGAGAACTGGGCGGCTACTGCCCCCACTGTGGTGAGCAGGTGGCCTGGACGGTATTTTCCACCACCGATTCTCTGGTGCAGGAGTGCTACAACGACACGGCAGACGATACGGATGCTGCCTGCACCGGCAGACATATTGAAAGCGGTCACTACTACCTGGGCGGTGGCATCAGTTCCATGGCGCAGCAGTATATCGGCGCTTACATCAGCGGCTCCGGTACAGTTGCCACAGAGGATGTGGTCATCGATCTGGCAGGCTACAGCATTACCGCTACCGGCCGTGCCTTCTATCTCCGTCCCCAGGATGCGGACGGAAACTCCGACTACCTGACCATTCTCGACAGCTACGGTGGCGGTAAGATCACCGGCAGCGGTGCCAACAACCAGGGCGGCGGTGTCATCTATAACGAAAGCTCCAATCTGACCATCTACGGCGGTACTTACATCTATAACCCCGTGGAGGGCAGAAATGTCACCGGCGGCGGTGTCATCCTCAACAGTGACAGTTTTACTATGCACGGGGGCACGCTGGACGCCAGTGCCTTTACCTACACCGATGCCTCCACCGACGAGAAAACCTACACCTACTACGGCGGTGCCCTGTACCAGTACAACGGCACCAAGTATGACTTTACCATGACCGCAGGCCGTATGATCGGCGGTCTTGCCCAGTCCGGCGGCTGTGCCTACTTTGGCGGCAACAATCAGGTGAATATTACCGGCGGTCAGTTTGTGGGCGGCAGCTCCAATTCCGGTGGTGGCGGCAACATCCGTATGTACGGCTCTGCCAGCTATACCGCCGCAAACTTCAATATGTCCGGTGCAGCCATCCGTGACGGTCGTGTGGAAGTCACCGGCACCGGCGGCGGCAACCTGAGCCTTTCCTCCGGTACAACCAACATTTCCAA
>JAZNZZ010000179.1:0-10617 GCA_045595205.1 Faecousia sp. | reverse complement strand
CCACGAAAAGGACAGGCTGTGGTGAAAGGACCGCTGGCATCCGCCGAAACGCCTTTGAAGACTTGCCCCATATAAAAAGGGGGCGGGGGCGAATCTTCGCCCCCGCATGGACTCCCGTTTCGCTATGAGCGACGACATTTTTGTGGTTGCCCACTGCTTTGCGCTTACATTACGCAGACAGAACCTTGCGGCCCTTTGCACGGCGGCGGGCAAGAACCTTACGGCCATTGGAAGTAGCCATTCTCTTGCGGAAACCGTGGACCTTGGATCTGTGGCGACGGCTGGGCTGATAGGTACGCTTCATTCGGGTACACCTCCTGTCAATTCACATATGCTCGACAGCCTTTCGGCCGCAGCAAAACATAATTACCGAGACTATCACCATAGTCACGCCAGTGTATTATAGCCGAAAAAAACGCGCAGGTCAACAATTATTTTTAAAAACGGTAAAAATTTCCTGACAGGGCACTTACGGATTGCCACACCAGCCCGTCATTGCCGAAGGCAATGGTGATTTGCGTTGCAAATCACGCGGGCGATTAATAATCGCCCCTACAATGTCATTCGATAGACAAAAGCGATAAACCGGAATTTGAACTCTCAACTCTCAATTCTCAATTAGGACCGTCGGGGACGCCGGTCCCTACAGTGCGGAGGGGTTAGGACCGTGTCCCTACAGGGTTACTCCTCCGTGGTGTACCACACCTTTTCACAGGCGGAGCAGGAATGCTTTGTGGTTCCGTGATCCGCAGCCTCGGTGGTCTCCGTATGGCCGGTAGGCTGGGCGGTGATCTCACACCAGACACCGCAGGTATTACAGGTATACTGCTTATAGCCCTGGATCAGGCAGGTGGCTGCCACCTCTGCGGTAAGGGTATGGTGAGAGGCATCCTTACAGGGTCCCAGGGTAGTACGGTTGGTCATACCCTCCAGACCCGTGGGATCAAAGACATAGGCATCGGTTTTATTGGTCTTGTTGCCGTGGATGGTATAGACCTTGTCGGGACTGTCCGCAGGTCCGGTGTAAAGAATTTCGCCGCCGAAGATCCGGGCAGTACCCTTGCCGGTATTGTCATTGGTGGAGGAATACGCGCCGATGCACATACCCCGCATCTTGTTATCCGTCAGACCGTTGGACACGGTACCGCCGTACATATGCAGCACTGCATCAAACTTGGCACCCTGACCGTAGACATAGATACCGCCGCCACGGGAGATCGCGCCGTGGACTGTGCCGTCCCGGACGATGCCGCCGAACATCTGCATAAAGGTGGTGCCGGCAACGGTCACATTGGCGCCTGCAGCAGAATCCTCCTGGTTGTTCAGGAAGTTGGCAACGCCCTCGCAGATCTCACCGCCGTACAGATTCACTGTGGAATTCCTGGCTGCATACAGGTTCGCGCCGCCTGCTGCCACCGTTGCCTCCACCGTGCCGCCACGGGATATCTTGCCGCCGTAGATATTCACCTCAGTGTCATAGACATAAATGTTGCCGCCGGTGGATCCCGCAACGCCCTGATCCACAAGGCCGCCGTAGATGTCCACCCGGGCGCTTGCTGTGTAAATATTGCCGCCGCTGCTGACTTTGGATTCCGCGCCCAGACCGGTCAGGGTAGTGCCCCACAGCTCCAGCGCGCCGGAGTGGATGCTCACATTGCCGCCCAGAGTGGCTTCGCCGCCGGAGATCTCTCCGCCGTACAGGTTCACCCGGGTCACCTTCTCCACGCCGTAGATGTTGCCGCCCTCAAAGGAGGCAACGCCACCCTCCACCGTGCCGCCGAAGATATACAGACCGGAATCCTCACCTGCGGTATTTGCCACATAGATATTGCCGCCGCAGTCATCTGCCTTGCCGCCGGTGACTGTGCCGCCGTAAATACGCAGACGGCTCATAGACTGGGCATTGATATTGCCGCCAAAGCCGGTGACCTCTGCGGTGCGTACTGCTGTGCCGCCGGATACCGTGCCGCCCAGCATATCCATCTGTGCCTTGCCCTCCAGCTGGATGTTGCCGGAGATGCCTGCCTTGCCGCCGGTGACCTCGCCGTCCTCCATAACGAGCTTTGCGCTGCCGTTGACGGCAATGCTGCCGCCACCGCGGCGCAGGCCGGAGGGAGAGCCGTTGATCCTTGTGCCGGTCTTCAGGGTCAGCACTGCATTTTTTTCAGAATCGCCGGGGCTGGCAATGTAGATCACACCGCCGCTGACCCGGTTGACGATATGGCTGTCATCGGTGTTGGTAAGGGTGACATTTTCCAATGTCAGGGCGCAGTCCTCACCGTTGACCCAGATCACGCCGCCGTCTGCATCTGCACCCTTTGTCTCCACCGTGCCGCCAAACAAGATCAGCTTGCCGCCGCCGGACACAGAAAACGCCCGGTTGGTATCACCGGACAGGGTGTGTCCGTTCAGATCAAGGTACACGGTGTTGCCGCCGGTGATCACTGCTTCCTTTTTAAGGGAAACATCGCCGGTCAGCTGCATATAATATGTCCCGTTCTGGTTTTTGTTTACCTTCTTGTTTTCGCCCAGCCAGCCGGACACATCCATACTGCTGCTCAGCTTCACAGGTCTGTCTGCAGACTTTCCCGCACCCACATTCCGCAGGCCGAAAACACCCGCCACCACCAGCGCCACCGCCAGAACAGCACCGCCGATGAGCAAAATCAGCTTCTTTTTGGTCATTTTCATAAACAAGCCTCCCAAAGAATATACTTCCATATTTTATATTTTACAGGAAAGCATACCGGTTGTCAATCAGGTCGTATTTTAGTTGCGCGCGTTCAGAGTTCAAATTCCGGTTTATTGTTCAGTCTATCGAATGACATTGTAGGGGCGATTATCAATCGCCCGCGTGATTTGCAACGCAAATCACCATTGCCTTCGGCAATGACGGGTGTGGCAATCCGTAAAGTAAGTATTTGGAACGGATTCCCACGCCAGTGTGTGCACTGGCTCGGAATGACACGGAGGATTGTACTAAACAACAAATAGGAATTTAAAGCACCATAACGCTCAACTTAAGTTTGACAATTCCCTCTTATGGAAGTAAAATGGAAAAAACAAGTGGAGGTGGTTTTATGGAACAGGAGCAGCTTTTGTCCTGCGCGTTGGATGTGGGCGAGCAAATGCTCATCAGCGGTGCGGAGGTGGGTCGCGTGGAGGCGGCCATCCGGTTTATCTGCACCGCCTACGGCTGCTGCCGCGCTGATGTTTTTACCATCACCTCCAGCATCGTGGTCACCGCCTACTATCCCGACGGGCAGCACTGCACCCAGACCCGGCGGATCACCGGCACACGGACAGACCTCACCCGGCTCCACCGGCTGAATGCCCTGTCCCGGGAGATCTGCGCCACCACGCCTTCTTATGAATATGTGCAGGAAAAGCTGGGGAAAATTTGCGCCCGGTCACCCTATCCTCTGTGGCTGGAGGCACTGGGCAGTGCTCTGATTGCCTTCTCCTTCGCCATTTTCTTCGGAGGCGGCTGGCTGGACGGTTTGGTTGCCTGTGTGCTGGGTTTGGGCATCCGGTATCTCACCTTTATTCTGCAGAAGGCGGAGCTGAATCAGATCTTTATCAATGTGGTGGTGAGCTTTCTGCTGTCCCTTTCCTCTATTCTTCTGGTGCGAAACGGCATTGGACTGGATGCCAACAAGATCATTATCGGAAACATTATGCTTTTGATCCCCGGCATTGCCCTGACCAACTCCATACGGGATATGATCAGCGGTGACATTATGACCGGTTTGCTCCGGTTTCTGGACGCGGTGCTGGTGGCTGCCGCCATTGCCGCAGGCTATATCCTTGCTGCACAGCTGCTGGGAGGTGTGCTATGACTGCTTTGATCCAGATCCTGATGGGCGGGCTGGGCACGCTGGGCTTTAACATCCTGTTTCACATCCGGGGCAGAAAGCTCCTTCTTGCCACCCTGGGGGGCGTGATCTCCTGGGGGGTGTTCCTTGCCCTTGCCCCGGTGCTCCCCGGGGAGGCGATCCGCTATTTTCTGGCTGCCGCCACGGTGACCGTATACGGCGAGGTGCTGGCGCGGATCATAAAGACTCCCACCACCACCTTCCTTGTGCCCTCCATCATCCCCCTGATCCCCGGAAGTGCCCTGTATTACACGATGAATTATGCCCTGAACGAGCAGTGGTCCCAATTTGCGGCACAGGCCTTTTACACCCTGCAGCTGGCACTTTCTCTGGCAGTGGGCATTATCGCCGTCACCACCACGGTGCGGCTGGTGATGGTCCTGGTGCGGAAATACAAAAAGGCAGAAAAGGGAAGCCTTTTCCACCACAGCATAAAGTAGTTGAGAGTTAAGAGTTGAGAGTTAAGAGTTGAGAGTTGAGAGTTATAGAGTGTTCTTCGAATTTCAATTTAGCAGGCTGTTTGGACATCTACCGAAAATGCGTCATCCCGAGCGAAGTCGAGGGATCTACGCACTAACAAACTTATAAAGTTGTTGATAATGCGTGGATTTCTCGACTCCCTCCGCAAGCTCCGGTCGCTCGAAATGACGCGTTAATGTGAGATTTACTGCTGAACTCTCAACTCTGAACTCTCAACTCTGAACTCTCAACTCTGAACTCTCACTTCTCAACTAAAAACCAGGGTGCCGGCGGCACCCTGGTCTTTTTAGTTTTCTTCGGGGAAGGTGTAGCGGGACTGGTACTTGGCGAAGTTCTCTGCGAACTTTGCGCTTTCCCGGAGCTCGCCTGCCTTCAGTGCGTTCAGGTACTCGTGGGCATCCATCTTGCCCTCTGCCAGCTGCAGCAGCTCCACCGCTATATTGGAGCAGTGGTCGGCGCTTCTCTCGTAAGCAGTCAGCAGATCCTCCAGCACGAAGCCGTACTCCACACTGCACTGACCGTCCCGGAGGCGGCGCACATGGCGGGACTTGATCTCACGGACCAGAGCATCAATGACCTGCTCCTGAGGCTCGACCTTCATTGCCTGCTCCATATTCAGACCCGCAAATGCCTGCACGGTACGGTCGATCACATCCCCCACGGCGCGCTGGAGCACTGCCAGCTCGTCCTGTGCCTGCTTGGAGAACACGATGCCCTTATCGTTCATCTCCTGGGCAGCCTCTGCCACATTCAATGCGTGGTCACCGATGCGCTCCATATCGCTGATGGTATAGAGGATGGTATTCAAAACGCGGTTATCCTTTTCCGTCAAATTCCTGGAGGACAGCTTCACAAGGTAAGAGCCGAGGACATCCTCGTAGCGGTCGGTCTCGTTTTCCAGCTCGACGACCTGCTGCATCACAGCGGGGTCATACGCTACTGTCAGGCCGGATGCCAGAGCCATAGACTTCTGTGCCAGCACTGCCATCTGACCGGCAACCTCCTGTGCCCGGGCAACGGCAACACCGGGGGTCTGGAGCAGCAGCTCGTCCAGAAGCACGGTCTTTTCCGGCTCTTTCTTCTCGGGGATGATCAGGTAAGCCACCTTCAGCAGCACATTGCGAATGGGCAGCAGCAGCACCGTTGCGCCCACATTGTAAAGGGTGTGGACCACTGCCACATCAAAGGCAGAGGTGGTCTCGGACAGGAATTTCCAGTCCACAAACAGACCCGCACCGTAGAACACCACGGTGAACACGGTGACACCCACGAGCTTGAAGGTCAGGTGCATCAGGGCGGTACGGCGGGCATTGCGGTTTGCGCCCACTGCGCCCAGCATTGCGGTAACGCAGGTGCCGATGTTCTGACCCAGGATAATGGGGATGGCAGAGCCGTAGGTCACCACGCCGGTGGCACAAAGTCCCTGCAAAATACCCACGGAGGCAGAGGAGGACTGGATCACCGCCGTCAGCACCGTGCCAAACAGGATGCCCACAATGGGGTTGGAGAAGGAGATCATCAGCTGGGCGAACCATTCCTCTTCCTTCAAAAAGCCCATAGAGTCGCTCATCAGCTCCATACCGGTCATCAGTGCCATAAAGCCAAGCATAATGGTGCCGACACCCTTATACTTTTCCTTGCCGATGAACATAAACAGCACGATACCCACGATACCGATAACGGGTGCCAGAGTGCTGGGCTTGAACACCTGAACGATAAAGCTGTCACCCTCAAGGCCGGACAAAGACAGGATCCAGGCAGTAATGGTGGTGCCGATGTTGGAGCCCAGGATCACGCTGAGGGTCTGCTCCAGAGTCATAAGACCGGAATTGACGAAGCCCACCAGCATCACCGTGGTGGCGGAGGAGGACTGGATCACCGCAGTCACCGCAGTACCCAGCAAAAGACCCTTGATCCAGGTGGAGCTCATTTTAGCCAGCAGGCTCTGGAGCTTACCGCCCGCCTGCTTCTGCAGCGCCTTGCCCATAATGTCCATACCGAACAGGAACAGCGCAAGTCCGCCCAGAAGGGATATGACTTTCAGGATATAATCTGTTGCTACCATTCTTTCTATCTCTCCTTTGCGAGATTTCTCACCATACCATTATAATCTGCATTTTTCCTAAAAGCTACTATAAATATGCTTCGCTTTGTAAAATCTATGTAAAGTCCAGTAAAATGCAGAATGCATAATGTTTTATAAATTTCAATTTATCATTCAGTCTATCGAATGACATTGTAGGGGCGATTATCAATCGCCCGCGTGATTTGCAGCGCAAATCACCATTGCCTGCGGCAATGCGGAATGCATATATGCATTCCCTACAGCGCGACAAATTGAAATTTAGCGTGCCGAAAAATAAAAATGTCATTCTTCGTCCCCTTCGACTACGCTCAGGGTCCTCAGAATGACATTTAATAAAATTTTACTTTACCTGGCTGGTGGAGCGCAGGGTCACATCGTGGGCGCCGCCCTCGACGATGGACACGCTGGATACCAGCTGCAGCTTGGCATCCCTCTGCAGGTCGGGGATGTTGATCACACCGCAGTTACACATTGTGGACTTGACCTTATAAAGGCTTGCCTCCACATTATCGTGAAGAGGACCTGCGTAGGTGACATAGGAATCAACGCCCTCCTCGAAGGACAGCTTGGTCTTGCCGCCCAGGTCATAGCGCTGCCAGTTCCGGGCGCGGTTGGAGCCTTCGCCCCAATACTCCTTCATATAAGCGCCGTTTACCATCACCTTGGGTGTGGGGGACTCGTCGAACCGGGCAAAGTAGCGGCCCAGCATCATAAAGTCAGCACCCATTGCCAGGGCAAGGGTCATATGGTAATCGTGGACGATGCCGCCGTCGGAGCAGATGGGCACATAGATGCCGGTCTCCTTAAAATACTCGTCACGGGCTGCGGCAACCTCGATCAGGGCAGTTGCCTGACCTCTGCCGATGCCCTTGGTCTCACGGGTGATACAGATAGAGCCGCCGCCGATGCCCACCTTGATAAAGTCTGCGCCGGCCTCTGCCAGGAAACGGAAGCCATCCCGGTCCACCACATTGCCTGCGCCGATCTTCACGGAGTCACCGTAGTGCTCCCGGACCCAGGCGATGGTCTTCTGCTGCCAGCAGGTATAGCCCTCGGAGGAGTCGATGCACAGAACATCTGCACCTGCCTCTAAAAGCGCGGGGATCCGCTGTGCATAGTCGCGGCTGTTGATGCCTGCGCCCACAAGATACCGCTTCTTGCTGTCCAGCAGCTCCTGGGGATTTGCCTTATGGGAGGCGTAGTCCTTCCGGAACACGAAGTACATCAGGCGGTCATTTTCATCCACGATGGGAAGGCTGTTCAGCTTGTTCTCCCAGATAATATCGTTGGCTTCCTTCAGGGTGGTATCTGCAGGGGCGGTGACCAGCTTCTCTCTGGGGGTCATAAAGGTGGAGACCTTTTCGTTGCCCTCCATACGGGACACGCGGTAGTCTCTGCCGGTGACGATGCCCAGGAGCTTACCGTTGGCAGTGCCGTCATCGGTGATGGCAACGGTGGAGAAGCCGTTCTCCTCCTTCAGTGCCAGCACATCCTGCAGCGTTGCATCCGGGGTCAGGTTGGAGGCAGACACAACAAAGCCTGCCTTATGGCTCTTGACCTTGGCAACCATTGCTGCCTGGGATTCGATGGACTGAGAACCGAAAATAAAGCTGATGCCGCCCTCCTTGGCAAGGGCAATTGCCAAAGAGTCATTGGAAACAGACTGCATAATGGCAGACACCATAGGAATGTTCAGGCTGATGGGGCACTCCTCCTGTCCCTTGCGGAACTTCACCAGAGGGGTACGCAGAGAAACATTGTCGGGGATGCATTCCTCGGAGGTATAGCCGGGGATCAGCAGGTACTCACTAAAGGTGTGGCTGGGCTCGTTGTAATAAAATGCCATAAAAGGTCCTCCTGTGTAATCGTAATCTTTATTAGATACACTATACCACAAGGCTTTCCCCGGGTCAAGGAGAAATTAAGAATTAAGAAGCAGGAATTGAGAGTAAAGAGTTGAGAGTTGAGAGTGGTGAGTTGAGAGTTGAGAGTTCAACTTTCAACTGTCAATTAGGACCGTCGAGGTGTTGCAGAGCGCAGCGAATCTTCAAATAACAATGATTGCCGGTGGCAAGCATACCGAAGTTCAATAACGCCGGTCCCTACAAACTATCAACTTATGTCTTGCATTCTTTTTGCCTTTGTGCTATATTTTAAAGTTAGAAAAGTATGCGAAGGAGAGAGTCATATGGCAGCACAGGAAAAAATCAGAAACATCGCCATTATTGCCCACGTTGACCACGGCAAGACCACCCTTGTGGATGAGCTTTTGAAGCAGGGCGGCATTTACCGGGAGAATCAGGCAACCCAGGACCGGGTGATGGACTCCGGTGATCTGGAACGGGAGCGTGGCATCACCATTCTGGCGAAGAACACCTCTGTCAATTATAAGGATTACAAGATCAACATTGTGGATACCCCCGGTCACGCGGATTTCGGCGGTGAGGTGGAGCGTATCCTGAAGATGGTCAACGGCGTTATTCTGCTGGTGGATGCCGCAGAGGGTCCTATGCCTCAGACCCGGTTCGTGCTGGGCAAGGCTTTGGAGCTGGGTCACAAGGTCATTGTTGCGGTGAACAAGATCGACAAGCCCGATGCCCGGATCCACGAGGTGATGGACGAGGTCCTGGAGCTGCTTCTGGAGCTGAATGCCACCGACGAGCAGTTCGATTCCCCCACGGTGTTCTGCTCCGGCAGACAGGGCACTGCTTCTTACGGTCCTGACGAGGTGGGTACGGATCTTGTGCCGCTGTTTGAGACCATCGTGAACTATATCGATCCTCCCCAGGGTGATGCGGAAGCACCCCTGCAGCTGCTGGTATCCTCCATCGATTACAACGATTATGTGGGACGGATCGCCGTGGGTCGCGTGGAGCGCGGCACCATCAAGGTGAATCAGGAGGTGGTCATCTGCGACTACCACAACGGGGAAATGAAGCAGAAGGGCAAGGTGGTTGCCCTCTACGCCTACGACGGTCTGGGCAAGACCCCCATTCAGCAGGCATCTGCCGGTGAGATCGTGGCACTGTCCGGTATGGCAGACATCACCATCGGCCGGACCCTGTGTGCACCTGAGGCCATCGAGCCCCTGCCCTTCGTGAAGATCTCGGACCCCACCATTGAAATGACCTTTGCGGTGAACGATTCCCCCTTTGCCGGCCGTGAGGGCAAGTTCGTCACCTCCCGGAATCTCCGTGACCGTCTGGAAAAGGAGCTTTTGAAGGATGTTTCCCTCCATGTGACCGAGGCATCCACCGACTCCTTCAATGTGGCAGGCCGGGGCGAGATGCACCTTTCCATTCTGATGGAAACTATGCGCCGGGAGGGCTATGAGTTCTCCGTGTCCACCCCCCGCGTGCTGACCAAGGAGATCGATGGCAAGCTGTGCGAGCCCATCGAGCGGATGGTTGCCGATGTGCCGGAGGAGTGTATGGGCGCGGTCATCGAAAAAATGGGCCGCCGCAAGGGCGACCTTCTGGGTATGACCCCTATGGGCAACCGCTACAGACTGGAGTTCCTTGTGCCCTCCAGAGGTCTGTTCGGCTACCGCAGTGAATTTTTGACCGACACCCGGGGCGAGGGCATTATGTCCAGCGTTCTGGAGACCTATGCACCCCTGAAGGGTGAGATCGAGCGCCGTCTTACCGGCGCTCTCATTGCCTTTGAGACCGGCGAGGCCTGCTCCTACGGTCTGTTTAACGCCCAGGAGCGCGGTGCGCTGTTCATCGGCGCAGGCACGCCCGTGTATGCCGGTATGGTGGTGGGTATCTGCAGCCGCAACGAGGATATGACTGTGAATGTCTGCAAGAAAAAGCAGCTGACCAATATGCGCGCCTCCGGCTCTGATGAGGCGCTGCGGCTGGTTTCTCCCAAGAATTTCTCTCTGGAGCAGTGTCTGGAGTTCCTGGCAGACGACGAGCTGCTGGAATGCACCCCCAAGAGTCTGCGTATCCGCAAGCGCGAGCTGGATCACGCCCTGCGTATGCGGAACCTGATGAAGAAAAGAAACGGAGAATAAGACTGGATAAGCGTTGAAGCGTTTTTATCGTTCAGTACAATCCTCCGTGTCATTCCGAGCCAGTGCACACACTGGCGTGGGAATCCGTTCCAAATACTTACTTTACGGATTGCCACACCAGTAGGGGCGGATATTATCCGCCCGTCATTGCCGAAGGC
>JAZNZZ010000178.1:0-24448 GCA_045595205.1 Faecousia sp. | reverse complement strand
GATTTTCAGCTCGCCCTCGTAATCTCTACCCCATACCGCAGAAAGAATTTCCTCACGGGAAAGTGCGCGACCGGGATTTTGCATAAACAGCTTCAAAATGGAATATTCCACCTGCGTCAGGCGTACCCGGTTTCCGGACTTTTCCAACGTATGGTTACGGGTATTCATCACAAAGGGACCCTGAGACAGCAACTCGCTTTCCGCGTTCTTGTCACCGCCGATTCGGCGATACAGTGCGTCGATCCGGGCTGTCAGCTCAGCGGGAGAAAACGGCTTGGTAACATAGTCATCCGCACCGGTCATAAGACCGGTAATCTTATCCATCTCCTGGGTGCGGGCAGTCAGCATAATAATACCGATCTGCTTGCTGGTAGCACGGATGCGACGGCAAACTTCAAAGCCGTCAATATCCGGAAGCATAATATCCAGGATCGCAACACCAATATCCGGATGCTCCCGCAGTTTGTCCAGCGCCTCCATACCGGTGCCCGCCTCAATGGCATCATAACCGGCACGTTTCAGATTAATGACTACAAAACTTCTGATATTGACTTCGTCTTCCAGAATTAAAACTTTTCTCATAGCTCTATCCTCTTATCCTTTATCCGGTCTCGCCGGTCTTCCAGTCCTTCTGGATCATACGGAAGCTGAAAACGGTGCTTTCCTGCGTCAGTCCGAATTCCTCCGCACCCTCCTCAAGCTTGGCGGCATAGACCGTAGATTCCGTTTTATGCAGAACGAAACGACCTTCCTCCACGCCCTGATCCTCTCTGTTCTGAGCAGTGAAAACATAGACCGTCAAGATCCGCTTTGCAACCTTGTACCCCTCATCCCAGAGGAAGAAGGAATACTGATTGCCGGTGTTTTTTACCGCAACACGGGGTGCCCACTGATCCTGCAGCTGTAAGTACCAGCCACCCACAAAGTTGTGGTAGGTGTACATTTTTACGACCTCTTCCCCCGCCGGCTTCATTGCGTACCAACGGATCAACCGGTGGGTATCTGCAGATGCCGTTTCATCAATAGGCTTCATAGGGATCAGACTGGGCAGCTCCACGACACCGTCCTTGTCAATGTCATCGGCATACACATAGAAATTACGCAGCGTCATCACCGCAGTGCCGGTCTCATTGGAAAAGGCAATGTTCTTCAGCATACCGTCCTGCAGGGCAAAAACATCGGTGACCAGGGCCGTTTCCTCCACGGCGCTGGCTGTATACACCGCATAGGCACCGCCGTCCAGCTTGCCGATGATCACGCGCTTGAGCTTGTCCGCAGGCTGGGACATACCCGCCTCATTATAGCGCTCCATAACACCGCTTTTCATGGCGTAGAGCTCTGCCACACCGTTGTCCGTTTCTGTCTGACCCGGCCGCAGGATGAACAGCTCTGACTGGTTATTGTTATCCAGGTCTGTTGCCAAAAACTTTGTATAGTTTGCAGAAAGCAGCTGGATGAGCTCTCCCTCAGCAAAGGTATATACAGACACAGAGCGGATCACCTGATCATTAAGCTGACGACCCACGACGATCTCCACGCCGCCCTTGCCGTCCATATCCACATACTCCACCTGATCAAAGGAAGAACCGTTGCTCTCCACCGTGTCCGTGTTCACAAAGGTCCCGTCCACATTCCGGAACACCAGAATACGCAGGGGTTTTTCGTGGGTGCTCTTGGCAAACAGGATATATTCCTGCACGCCATCACCGTCCAGGTCTGCCATTTGCACAGTCTGCTGGTTCTCTCCCGTCAGCGGTGCACAGTAGGAAAGACCGGACATCGCCCCTTCAATGGAGGACTGCAGATCGTTATATGCCTCCGGCCGCTTGGGCAGGCGGTACATCTCGTTCACAGTCCGCATACAGCCGGTCAGTGTCAGCACTGTAAGCAACATTATAAGGATTCCAAATGCCTTCTTCACCGCAACACCCCCTTCCGAGTATTATAGCATAATTACTTTAAAAAAGAAAGCTATTTTACCACAACATTCTCAGGACCCAGCACATTTTTAAGCTCCTCCAGCATACGCTCGTCCAGCGCGCAGCGGCTTCCTCTGCGAACGCCGGTGTCGGCAAAGTACACAACCACAGGACTCTCTCCCGGGAACATATTCAGGATCGCCCGGATCTTGGGGAACAACGCACCCTCCTCTGTAGGAAGCTTCAGATACAGTGTACCGCTGAGCACCCTTGCAGAAGAAGCAGGTTCCTGTTCGGCAGAAGCATAATCTGTGATGCTCCGGGCGCGGTTGATCACGATCTGCGGCTCCTTGTCATCCCGAAGGGACAGCCGTCCGGTGATCACCACCGGCTGATTTTCCTTCAAATAGCCGCCGTACTGACTGAGGGTACTGGAAAATGCCAGCATTTCAATGGCCGCCGTATCATCCTCCAGGGTGACATAGGACATCACAGAGTTATTCCGGGTGGTCTTCATTTTAACGCTTTGCACCACACCCGCCACACTGACGATCTGATCATCCTGCAGCGCTGCATCCTCCTCCATCAGATTTCCGATGGGGACGATATGGGTGCCCCAGAGGAGATGCCGGTAGTCATCCATCGGGTGACCGGAGATATAAATACCCGTTGTCTCCTTTTCCAGAAGCATCAGATCTGCCTTCTTCATTTCAGGCAGGCTGGGAATGGGAATGGACACGCCGGCATCCTCTTCCTCCAGCATTGAGAACAGACCCATCTGCCCTGCCAGATTCTTCTTTCTGGTTTCGGCAATGCTGTCCATCATACTGTCATAAACCGCCAGCAGCTCGCTGCGGTGATAACCGAAGCAATCCATTGCGCCGCACTTGATAAAGTTTTCCACCGCACGCTTATTGAGCTCGTCCCCCATACGCTGGATAAAATTCTCCATAGAGGTAAAAGGACCGTCTGATGCCCGCTTGGCAGCCATACTGCGGATCAGACCTCTTCCCACATTTTTCACTGCGCCAAGACCAAAGCGAATGGAATCTCCCTCCACAGTAAAATGATCGTGGGAATGGTTCACATCCGGCGGAAGCACCGGGATCCCCAGATTCTTACACTCCGCAATATAGCCGGAGATCTTCACGGCAGAATCCAGCACCGAGGTCATCAGTGCTGCCATATACTCCCTTGGGTAATGGCATTTCAGATACGCAGTCTGATAAGACACCACCGCATAGCAAACAGCGTGCGCCTTATTAAATGCATAGTTGGCAAAGGCGACGATCTCATCATAAATGGACTGTGCCACAGTCTCCGGCACACCCTTGGCAATACAGCCGGGGATCCCCTGCTCCTTGTCACCGTAGACAAAGACCTTACGCTCCGACTCGATGACCTTCTGCTTTTTCTTGGAGATGGCACGGCGGATGTTATCTGCCTGCCCCATTGTATAGCCGCCCAGCTGGCGGAATATCTCAATAACCTGCTCCTGATAGACGATACAGCCGTAGGTGACCTTCAAAATCGGCTCAAGCAGCGGGGTCTTATAGGTCACCTTGCCGTGATTGAGCTTATTTTCAATAAAGGTGGGGATAGAATCCATCGGGCCGGGACGGTACAGCGCCACGATCGCCGTGATGTCCTCAATGCTGCCTGCCTTCATACCAACGCAGACTCCGGTCATTCCCGCAGATTCCAGCTGGAACACACCCTGGGTCTTGCCCTCTGTAAGCATTTTAAAGGTCTCAGGGTCATCGTCAGGAATTTTATCCACCAGAAAATCAGGTTCGTATTCCTGCACAAGCCGCTCTGCATCCCGGATCACCGTCAGGTTACGAAGTCCCAAAAAGTCCATTTTCAGAAGACCCAGCTCCTCAATGGTGGTCATAGGATACTGGGTGACGATGGTCTCATCGTTCCGGGACAGGGGCACATAATTACGCACAGGCTCTGCCGTGATCACCACACCGGCTGCGTGGGTGGAGGTATTTCTGGGCATACCCTCCAGTCCCATTGCCGTATCGATCAATGTACGGACCCGCTCATCGGCATCGTACATCTCCTTCAGCTTGGGGGAGATCTTCAGTGCCTCCTTCAGGGTAATGTGCAGCGGCATCGTAGGCACGAGCTTTGCCACCACATCTGTTTCCGCGTAGGTAAAATTCAGCGCTCTTCCCACATCACGGATAGCGCCTCTGGCTGCCATCGTACCGAAGGTGACGATCTGCGCCACATGGTCAGCACCGTATTTTTCCGTGACATAGCTGATGACCTCGCCTCTGCGCTCCTGGCAGAAGTCCGTATCGAAGTCCGGCATACTTACACGCTCAGGGTTCAGAAAGCGCTCAAAGATCAGTGCATATTTCATCGGGTCAACTTCCGTAATATGCATACAGTACGCCACAATGGAAGCAGCGCCGGAGCCACGGCCCGGACCTACAGGTATGCCTGTTTCCTTGGCATAACGGATAAAGTCCCAGACGATCAGGTAATAGTTCACATAGCCCATCCGGCTGATGACACCGATCTCATATTCCAGCCGCTCTTTATAACTCTCAGGGGGATCCTCATAACGCTCCCGGAAGCCGTCCATACAAAGCTTGCGGAAGTATTCCTCGTTGGTGTACCCCTCAGGCACAGGAAAGGACGGCAGATGGTACTGATTGAAAACAAATTCCACATTGCAGCGCTCTGCGATCCTTGCGGTATTTTCAAAGGCCTCATCACAGCCGGGAAACAGCTGCCGAAGCTCATCCTCACTTTTCAGGTAAAACTCTTCGGTTTCAAATTTCAGCTTGCGGTTTGGGTTGTCCACCGTGTCCACAGACTGCACGCAAAGAAGAACATCCTGCATCTTCGCATCTTCCTTGCGAAGATAGTGGGCATCGTTGGTGACCACCATAGGAATGCCGGTCTCCCGGGCGATGCGATGGAGTCCCTGATTCACAGGGCGCTGCTCCGGAATGCCGTGATCCTGCAGCTCCAGATAGAAATTGCCGTCACCAAAAATGTCCCGCAATTTCAAGGCATAATCCCTGGCCGCATCATAATCCTCCTGCAAAAGGTGCTGGGGGATCGCACCGCCGAGGCAGGCAGAAAGGGCAATAAGACCCTCGTGGTGCTTCTGCAAAAGTGCAAGATCCACGCGGGGTTTTCCGTAAAAGCCGCGTCCGAATGCCTCAGAGACAAGCAGGCAAAGGTTTTTATAGCCGGTCATATTCTCACAAAGCAGCACAAGGTGGTAGCCACTGTCATCCACGCCGTGAACACGGTCCTCCATTGTACGGCGGGCAACATATACCTCGCAGCCAATGATGGGCTTTATGTCCGCAGCCTTGGCTGCCTTATAAAAATCGATGCAGCCGTACATTACACCGTGATCAGTCAGAGCAATGGCGGTCTGCCCCAGCTCCTTTACCCGGTCCATCATTCCGCTGATGCGGCAAGCGCCGTCCAAAAGGCTGTATTCCGAGTGGACATGAAGATGTACAAAGCTCATTTATCTCTACTCCTTCGACAGCTCCACAAGCTTTTTCAGCCTGTGGTTCATTGCCGGTTTTGAAATGGGCGGTTCCATAAGCACCGCCAGCTCCGTCAGGGAAAGCTCCGGATGCTCCTCCCGGGCAAGTGCCGCCTGCAAAAGCTTGGGCGGCAGGGACTCCAGCTTGCCCGTTTCCCGCAGAATGCGGATCGCTGACAGCTGCTCCTGGGCCGCCTCCACCACCTTGGAGGTGTTGGCATCGTCACAGTTGCAGCGGCGGTTGACCTTGTTGTTCAGCTCCTTTTCCAGCCGGGTCTCCATTATGGTCATCGCCGCAACACAAGCGCCCGTAAAGGTAAGAAGGTCTGAGATCTGCTCACTGTTTTTCAGGTACAAGACCTGACCGCCGCCCCGGGTGGCACATTTGGGATAAAAGCCCAGCATCTCCCGGATCAGGGCATACCCCTCTCTTGCAACGCTCTGGTGGGTGGTTGCCAGTTCCAGATGATACCCCTTTGCAGGATCGGTGACAGAACCGCCTGCCAGAAAAGCACCGCGAAGGAAGGCTGTTCTGCAGCAGTCATCCTCCACCGCCGCAAGGTTGATGTGCAGTGCAAGGGTATCCGCCGGATCAAAGCCGAAGCTTGCCATGATCGCAGAGATCTTCTCCCTGTTGTTGATCTGGAAGGTGAGCTTTCCACCTGCATCCGGATCGGGCAGCACATCAAAGCTCACAGAAAAAGCCTTTTTAAAAAGCCTGGGCAGCAGCTGTGCAAACTCCCGGCTCTCGGTTATGATCCGAATGCCGTCAAAAGCAAAGCTGTTGCAAAAAAGCAGAATACCAAAGCATTGTGCCAGCGCACAACAGCGCTTTTGCGGAAAGCTGCGGCACATCTCTGCCTTTGCATTTCCGGAAAAAGAGATCGCCACAGTTTTCACACTCCTTTACCAGATCCTGACCTCCGGCTCAAGACGGATGCCGGAGAAATCGTAAACCTTGTCAGACACCTGCTTAAGCAGGGACAGAACATCCTCAGCAGTAGCGCCGCCCAGATTTACCACAAAGCCTGCGTGTTTGGTGGACACCGCAGCACCGCCTACCTGAAAGCCCTTCAGCCCTGCCTGATCGATCAGTGCAGCTGCAAAGCCACCCACAGGGCGCTTAAAAGCAGAGCCTGCAGAAGGCAGCTCCAGAGGCTGAGAGGCTTTTCTCTTGTCCATAAGCTCCCGCATTTTGGCGCGGATCTCCTCCTCCGGTCTGGGTGTCAAGGCAAACACGGCACTGATCACAATGCCCGCTTCCTCCTCCAGCCGGCTGTGTCGGTAGGAAAAGTCCATCTCCTCACAGGTATAGGTGACCACAGAGCCGTCAGGTCGCATCACATCCACGCTTTCGCAGATGTTGACGATCTCGCCGCCGTAGGCACCGGCATTCATATAGACACCGCCGCCGACGGTACCGGGGATGCCGTGGGCAAATTCCATTCCCCCAAGACCCAGACCTGCAGCAAACACCGCCGCTCTGGTCATCGTCACACCGGCATAGACACGGATCCTGTTCCCCTCCAGCTGCTCCATACCGTCCAGACAGTCCTTCAGGCATACCACTACGCCGGGAATACCGGCATCCGGTGCAAGGATATTGGTGCCTGCACCAAGGATGGCACACTTACAATCCAGTGCGCGGACCGTTTTCAAAATTTCTGCCAGCTCCTGTGCATTTTTCGGAAATGCCATAAGCTCTGCAGCACCGCCGATACGGAAAGAGGTATGGCGGGACATAGGCTCCCACAAACGCAGCTCCACAAAGCTCAAAGCTTCCGTTATTTTTTGTTGTAATTCTGTTATTTTCATCATAAACGCCTCCGGGTGTATGATATAATACAGTATATCATATCCGCCAAAGATATGCAATTATTACAATCAGTAAATTTAATTACGAAGAACCATATTTTTTTGAAATTTTCCGTAAACAAAAACGATGCTGCCGAAGCAGCACCGTTTTGCTCTTTACTTTTCCACGATCTCCAGGATCTCCATAGGACAGGCCTTGACACAGATGCCGCAGGCGATACACTTTGTTGTGGTGCCGTCTGCAGGTGTGACCATAACCTTCATGGGGCAGACCTCAGCGCACTTGCCGCAGGAGGTGCAGAGCTTCTTGTTGATCATGTACACACCGGTCTTGGGATTCTGGGTGATAGCACCGGCTTCGCAAGCCTTCATACACTTGCCGCACTGGATGCAGGTCATAGGCTTGGCACCAGTTCCCTTTGCCACGATACGGATGCAGGACAGATCCTCGTTGAACTCCTTGTAGAAAGCGGTGGAGCAAGCGCGGACACATTCCAGGCAAGCCATACACTCAGCATTTTTCTTAACGGAAAGTCTTTTCATTTTGACGATTTCCCCCTTGTATTTTGTTCTGAAATATTATAGCGGATTCCACCGAAAATATCAATGGGATTTTCAAAATTTTGTTATTATTTCGGAGATATCGTCAATTGTGGCTGTTTTTGGAACGGGTAAAACCATAAGCTGCGGAAATAATAGCACTGAAACCAATGTTTCAGGAGGCAAATTATGAAAAAAATCAGCATCATCATTCTGTCTCTTGCCCTCAGCATTTCCCTTGCTGCCTGCGGCAGACGAGACAAAAAGCCCGCAACCACCACCGCTCCCACAACGGAAACCTCCATGATCCCCGGACTTGATCCCACCATTATGGACCCCACCATCCACACCAACATCCCTGACCCCGAGGTGGACACCAGTATGCCCGACATTATCGATCCCAGTCTTCCCGGCTCCACCGACGGCAGCGATCCCACAGGCAACGCAAGACGCGGAAACCGCTAAGGAGGATAGCTTATGAACACAAAAGGCTGGGCCCTTGCTATGGGTCTCGGTGCCGCTGTTGGTGCAGTCGGCATTCTTATGATGTCCCGTTCCAATCCCACCCGCCGTCTGGCAGCAGAGGCTGCACAGAGAGTGGAGGGTATGGCACAGAAGGTGTCAGACAAGCTTACAGGCGAGGCATACCTGTAAAAACCGGGCGCGTTGCAGTTTATTTGCAACGCGCCCATATACTATTTCGTCTTTTTGAATACCCTTACCGTCTGAATTCCAAACAGACAGCAAAGGTAGCTCAGCACTGTCATTACACCGATTGCGAGCTGCTTTTGCAGCATAGGTTCATAGGAAAGCATTTCGGTTCTTACCGCTCTTTCCAGCAAATGTCCCTCTGTTACAAACAGGCAGCAGATACTGCAGCAGGCCAGCATTATGCCCGCGTGTAGCAACACTTTTGCCACCCGTTTTTTTCGAACCAACGCCCACAGCGCAAGCATCAGCACCGCCCCTGCAAGGCAGCCCCAAAAGACATAGCACAGAGTCCTGTCCATTCTGTCCGTGAATCCTGCATCCGGCGCTTCCTTTCCGTCACCCCACACCAGTGTATCCGGACTTCCTGTTGGTTCACCAATATACCAGGCAGATCCGCCTTCCGGAATGTGGAGATCCCAAAAGTGCTCCTTTTCACTGCGTAAGCGTTTAAGCTCTTCCGGGTAGAACCAATCCAATCGCCGTTTCTGAAGATAAAAGCCGTTATTGATATTAACGATCCCGGATGCTTCATCCTTCAAATACACCCGGACTCCTTCGGATGTCTGCTCAACACGCGCCACAGCCTCTTCGTAATCCGCCATAACCGGAACAAGAGAACACACCAGCACACTGCAAAACAAATTCAATGCCAAAAAGACTACCAGCAAAACCGGGCAGACGGTTCGCTTCCACAGTGCCTTCTTCACGCGGCGGAAAGCCTGCACATCTGTCTGGGGCGATATTTCCAGAGGCTCTTTTTCTTTGTCCAGAGCCATTCGGCATTCCGCGCAGGATGCCAAATGTTTTTCCACCAGTGACCGGGAAGCTTCACTTGCCATATTCTCTGCGTAAAGCGGCAACAGATCGCGGACGATCTCACATTCCTTATTCATTATGTCCCCTCCATTTCCGAAATGATTCTTTGTCTTGCTCTGTGATAGGTCACACAGGCCCAATTTTCTGTTTTTCCAAACAGTCCCCCTATGTCCTTATAGGAAAGCTGACCAAAGACCCGCAGAGAAAACACTTCCTTATAGGGCTCAGGCAGCGCGTGCAGAAGCTTATGGATCTGCATTGCCTGCTGGCGGTCTGCGATCTGCTCCTCCGGAGGCACCGCCGGATCCGGTATTTGCGTGACCTCAATTTGTACATCCCGCCGTGTTCTTCTCAGGTGAGAAAGATAGCAATTCTTCGCAACAGCAAACAGCCAGGTTCGTATGTCGCATTGTGACCGGAACGAGTCAAGATTTTGCAGGACCTTAAAGAAGGTCTCCGCCGTCAGCTCCTCCGCCAGCACCGGTTCTTTACAAAGCGCCAGCAAATAATGCCCCACATCTTTAAAGTAAGCTTCAAACACCGTTTCAAAATCCACTGTCTTCTCACCCCCTTCACCCATTAGACGCAGAAAAGAAGAAAATCTTACAACCATTTTTAACAAGGAAAAGTGCTGACGCGTTTGCGTCAGCACTTAAGAAATGAAAGAACGGATCGCCACACCAGTGTGCGCACTGGTTCGCAATGACAGAGAGGTCTCCTACCGGCGAGATCTGCCGCACTTTCCTATTATTTTGCGCTGACCTTGATCTCTTCCCCGTCTGCTGTCACAGAGAGCACAGAAATGGGATTCTCAAAGGAATCGATGATCAGCTCGGAGATGGGATCCTCCAGCTCCTTCTGGATGGTACGCCGGAGATTCCGTGCACCGTAGGTCACAGAGAACGCCTTCTTTACCAGCAGCTCCCGGACACCCTCTCCGATCTCAATACGCAGACCCCGGGCAGACAGGCTTTCGGAAAGCTCCCGGAGCATAATGTCCGCGATGCCCACGAAATTCTCCTCTGTCAAGTGGTTGAAGGTAATGATCTCATCCACACGGTTGATAAACTCAGGGCGCAGGAACTCCCGCAGCGCCTTCATCGTCTTATCCTTCACCATATCCTGCTGGCTGCGACCGAAGCCCAGACCGCTGACGCCGCCCTCAGAGCCTGCGTTGGAGGTCATTACGATAATGGTGTTTTCAAAATTCACCGTTCTGCCCTGGGCATCGGTGATCCGTCCGTCATCCAGCACCTGCAGCAGCACATTGAGCACATCCGGGTGCGCCTTTTCGATCTCGTCAAAAAGCACCACGCTGTAGGGTCTGCGGCGGATCTTCTCCGTCAGCTGTCCGGCTTCGTCATAACCCACATAGCCGGGAGGCGAGCCGATGAGCTTGGAGACCGTATGCTTTTCCATATACTCGGACATATCCAGCCGGATCAGGGAATCCACGCTGTCAAACATATCGTTTGCAAGCTGCTTTACAAGCTCTGTTTTACCCACACCGGTGGGTCCCACAAAGATAAAGGACACAGGCCGCTTCTTGGGAGAAATGCCAACACGGTTTCTGCGGATGGCCTTGGAGACAGCGTCCACCGCCTCGTCCTGACCCACGATATGGGTCTTCAGACGGTCGCCCAGCTCCTTGATCTGCAGATACTCCTGAGCCTTGATCTTACTGGCAGGGATCTTGGTCCAGAGCTCGATGATCCGGGCAAGATTCTCCATCGTAACTGCAGGAGCAGGCTTGGCATCCAGCTCCTCGATCTCTGCGGCGATCTGACAAAGCTTGCTGCGGATCTCCGCAAGGCGCTCATAATGCTGATTCTCCGTATCCTCGGTGAGCATCCTCAACTCCAGCTCGTAATCGTCCCGGGTCTTCTTCAGCTCTGCCAGACGGGAGATCTCCTTGCTCTGGAGGTTCACATCAGAACAGGCTTCGTCCAGAAGGTCGATGGCCTTATCCGGCAGAAAACGGTCCGTAATATAGCGTTCCGACAAGATCACACACTGACGGGCGATCTCCGGAGAAATGGAGACCCCGTGGAATTCTGCATAGGCCTTGGAGATACCCTGCATAATCAGGCAGGCCTCCTCAATGGTAGGCTCCGCCACTGTCACCGGCTGGAACCGGCGCTCCAGTGCCGCATCCTTCTCGATGTGCTTACGGTACTCGTTAAAGGTGGTGGCACCGATGACCTGGATCTCACCTCTGGACAGGGCAGGCTTCAGGATGTTGGCGGCATTCATAGAGCCCTCTGCATCACCGGCACCCACCAGGTTATGGACCTCGTCGATCACAAGAATAATATTGCCGCACTCCTTGATCTCACCGATCAGGCTCTTCATACGGCTTTCAAACTGACCGCGGAACTGTGTACCTGCCACAAGTGCCGTCAGGTCCAGCAAAAACACCTCTTTGTCCCGGAGCTTATAGGGCACCTCCCCTGCCACGATCCTCTGGGCAAGGCCCTCGGCAATGGCGGTCTTACCCACACCGGGTTCACCGATCAGGCAGGGATTGTTCTTTTGCCGGCGGTTGAGGATCTGGATCACGCGCTCCGTCTCCACATCTCTGCCGATGACCTTATCCAGCTTTCCCTCCCGGGCACGGCCGGTGAGATTCATACAATAGCTGTCAAGGAACTTATGCTTTTTGGACTTTTTCTTTTTAGGCTCTTTCTCGCCACTGTCCTGCTCCGGCTCTTCCTTCTTAGCCGGCAGATTCGTGCCGCCGAACATCTGGCTCAGCAGCGGGAAGGTGGCGGTGCGGCTGTCCTGCTCCTCATCGTCCCCGTCCTCGTGCTCATTCTGTCCGAACATAGAGCTCATTTCATCGGTGAGGCTGTCCAGATCATCCTCGGAGAAGCCCATTTGCTTCACCGCATCCTCGATCTGAGGAATGCCAAGACTCCTTGCACATTTCAGGCAGTAGCCTTCATTCATAGAAACGCCGTTTTCGATCTTGGTGATAAAAACGACCGCAATATTCTTTTTACATTTTACACACATTTTAGGTGGCATACTTGATCACTCCATTTCTGCCACAGAATATAACATATTATTTGCCGCAATTGAAAAACAAATTGTGAATTCAGGGGCACTCAAATTTTTCCACACCGTCATCATACCACAGGTGGGTCATATAAAGTCCGCCGGGAGGTACTGTAGGACCGGCGGCAGTGCGGTTTCCGCTGTCCAGGATCGCACCGATCTCTGACGGGGCGATCTTTCCCTCTGCGGCATAGACCACTGTACCCGCCATTGCCCTTGCCATATTATAAAGGAAGCCGTTGGCGCATACCTTCAGAAGGATAATATTCCCCTGGCGCTCTACATTATAATAATATACGGTCCTGACGGTGGATTTGACATCGGTTCCCACAGAACGCACAGCAGCAAAATCGTGAGTACCCACAAACTGATCTGCCGCTGCCTGCATAATCTTTTCGTCCAGATGCCTGGGATAAAACCAGGCTCTGTTCACATAGAAGGGATCCCGGACACGGGAGTTATAGATCATATAGGTATACTCTTTCCGGGCGCAGGAGCCGATGGCATTGAAATCCCCGTGGACATCAAATGCCTTTGTGACCACCACATCTGCCGGCAGGTGGGTGTTCAGGGCATAGGGAAGCCTCTCCACTGGGATGGTAGAGGTGGTACGGAAATTTGCCACATAGCATTTTGCGTGGACACCGGCATCGGTCCTGCCGCAGCCGGTGGCGTGGACACTGTGTCCCACCACCATAGCAATGGCCTTTTCCAGGGTCTGCTGCACCGTTTCCAGATTCTTCTGCATCTGCCAGCCGTGGTAAGCCGTACCCTCATAAGTTAAAAACAGTGCAATATTACGCATAAAGACCTCACAACCCAAACACACGAAGGGTGATCACACCACCGAGAAGCACCGCGCCTATTGCATAGGCGTTCAGATCTCCCCGTTTATACCGTAGGATCTTCATCTTCGTGCGGCCGTCACCGCCCTGATAGCAGCGACACTCCATTGCCGTTGCCAGCTCGTCCGCCCGGCGGAAGGCGCTGATAAACAGAGGGACAAGGATAGGCACCAGAGCCTTCACCCGGTCAAAAAGCTTGCCGGTTTCAAAATCGGCACCTCTTGCCTTCTGTGCAGACATAATCTTATCCGTCTCCTCAATAAGGGTGGGGATAAAGCGAAGGGCAATGCACATCATCATCGACAGCTCGTGAACAGGCACACGGAGCTTTTTAAGCGGTCCAAGGAGGGACTCCAGACCGTCAGTCAAAGCAATGGGGGATGTGGTATAGGTCAAAAGGAAGGTGCCGGTGATCAGCATCAGGATCCGCGACATCATAAACAGCGCCTTAAAAATGCCGTCCCAATAGATCTTTACCACCCAGAATTTCAGAAGAGGCTCTCCTTCACCGGTGGTGAAGAAGATATTCAGCACGCCTGTGAAGATCAGCACCATCACCAGGGGCTTCATACCGTTGAGGATGGACTTCAGCGGGATGGTGGAAATTGCCACAGTGAGTGCCAGAAACACAAAAATAACACCGTAGGAGATCCAGTTGGATGCCACAAACAGAGAAACGATATAGACGACCAGCAGCAGAAGCTTTGTTCTGGGATCCAGACGGTGAACAGGAGAATTTCCCGGAAAATACTGACCTAAGGTAATGTCTTTAAGCATTTCCGTTTCCCCCTTTCAGACGGGAGAGAGCATCCACTGCCTGCCCGATGGTATAGACACCGGGTACATCCAGTCCCATTTCCCGCAGCTTCAGGAACACTGCCGTAATGTCAGGGATGTCCAGACCCATTGCCACCAGCTCGTCTGCACGGGAGAAGATCTCCTCCGGTGTGCCGTCCATAGCAAGCTCTGCATTGTTCATCACCAGAAGGCGCTGTGCCATCCGGGCAACATCGCTCATAGAATGGCTCACCATCATAACGGTGGCATTCTTCGCTTTTCTGTACGCATCGATATTGGAAAGGATCTCCTCCCTGCCCTCGGGATCAAGACCCGCTGCAGGCTCGTCCAGGATCAGGATCTCCGGCTCCATCGCGATCACGCCGGCAATGGCAACACGGCGCTTCTGTCCGCCGGACAGGTCAAAGGGAGATACCTGAAGCTGCGCCTCGGTAATACCAACGATGGCAGCTGCCTCGCGGACACGGCGGTCGATCTCATCTGCCTTGAGCTTCATATTCTTTGGTCCGAAGGCAATGTCCTTATAGACCGTTTCTTCAAACAGCTGATACTCCGGGTACTGGAATACCAATCCCACACGGAATCGGCTTTGGCGTGTATAAGCCTTACTCGACCATATGTCCTTTCCGTCCAGAAGCACACTGCCCCCTGTGGGCTTTAACAGACCGTTCAGGTGCTGCATCAGGGTAGACTTACCCGAGCCGGTATGACCGATAATGCCGACAAATTCCCCACGCTCTACGCTGAAGGAAACATCCTTCAGGGCAATATGCTCAAAGGGAGTACCCGCACTATAGGTGTGCTGCAGGTTTTTTACCTCTAAAATAGGTGCCACTTTTCTATCCTCCGTCAAGCCTTTATACATTCATAAAGTGCCTGCGCACATTCCTCCACGCTGAGCTTATCCAGCGGAAGGTCAAATCCAATTCTGTTCAGCTCCCAGCAAAGCTCCACCGTGTCCGGGGATGCAAGGCGGATGCTGTGCAGAAGCTCCACGCGGGCAAACACCTCTTTCGGTGTACCGTCCGCTACCACCTGCCCCTTGCTCATAACCACCACACGCTGCGCCATTGCCGCCTCGTCCATATGGTGGGTGATCAGTACCACCGTGATCTTCTTTTCCCGGTTCAGGGCAGTGACGGTCTCCATCACTTCCCTTCTGCCTCTGGGGTCAAGCATTGCTGTGGGCTCGTCCAGGACGATGCACTTCGGCTGCATTGCAATGATGCCGGCAATGGCGATGCGCTGCTTTTGTCCGCCGGAGAGCAAATGGGGTGCGTGCTCCCGGTATCCATACATACCCACCTGACGGAGGGCATCATCAACGCGCTTGCGGATCATAGGACTTGCCACACCCAGATTTTCCGGGCCGAAGGCAACATCCTCTTCCACCACATTGGCAACGATCTGGTTGTCAGGATTCTGGAACACCATACCCACATTGCGGCGGACCGCCATCAGCTTTTCCTCGTCAGAGGTGTCCATTCCGCACACATATACCTTGCCGCCGCAGGGAAGCAATATGGAATTAAAATGCTTTGCCAGGGTGGATTTTCCGCAGCCGTTGCTGCCAAGCACAGCAACAAAGCTGCCCTCCTCCACCGTAAGATTCAGGTCTTCAAATACGGTCACGCCGGGTGTGTTGTCCACACCCGGATAGGTATATGCCAAATGTTCAACAGAAATCGCGGTTCCCAATTTGATTCCTCCAATCAGGGAGTCCATCTGCCGGCTGCGCCGCAGGGCAGCATCTGTCCCGTGGATGTAACAGGCAGTCCCAGCTCACCCACTGCGGTGCTGCCGCCGTGGGAGCCGCCAAAGACAACATCGGACGCATAGCCCACTGCAGAAGGGGCAAGACCGGTGGTATAGGAATTGATGATCACAAACAAGGGGTTATCCGTCAAAAGCTTTGCCGTCTCCAGCAGGAAGGGATAGAAGCTCGTCTCCATCTTCCAGATCTCGCCGGAAGGACCTCTGCCATAGCTGGGAGGGTCCATAATAATACCGTCATAGCGGCGGCCTCTGCGGATCTCCCGCTGGATAAATTTTCCACAGTCATCCACGATCCAGTGGATCGGCTTGTCCGCAAGACCTGAGGATTTTGCATTTTCCTTTGCCCAGGCCACCATACCCTTGGAGGCATCCACATGGTACACCTCCGCACCGCCGGCTGCCGCCGCAAGGGTAGCGCCGCCGGAATAGGCAAACAGGTTCAGCACGCGCACAGGACGGCCGGCAGATGCCACCTTATCCCGGATGAAGTCCCAGTTGGCAGCCTGCTCCGGAAAAACGCCGGTGTGCTTGAAGTTCATAGGCTTTACATTAAAAGTAAGGTAATCCTTATAGCGGATCTGCCACCGCTCCGGAAGATCGTGGTCTGTCCAATGACCGCCGCCGCTGTTGGAGCGCACATAACGGGCATCGTACTTCTTCCAGCCGGGATGATCGTGGGGCGTTGCCCAGATCACCTGGGGGTCGGGGCGCACAAGAATGTGCTTGCCCCAACGCTCAAGGCGCTCTCCGTCAGAGGTGTCCAGAACCTCGTAGTCTTTCCACTCGTCGGAAATCCAAATCATACACTTTCCTCTTTATTTCATTCCCGTTAAGGGGTCGTTGTCTCAGGAGGTACAGGGTTCTGATGCTGCGCCTGATACTCCTCCCAAGCCTCCTTGGTGTGCTGCTTACAGGTCTTATAGGGTGCAGTGGTGTTGGCGTTGATCTTGCCGCTGAAGCCCTTATAGTCGCCGTCCTTGCCGTCATTTGTGATCAGGTACACATAATTCTCTGCTGTGTACATACTCACAAGACCGGAGCCGCTGGCATTTTTGATCTCCTGCATTTCACCTGCGGTCAGCTTCAGAAGTCCCTTCTGCTCCACCTTAACTGTGGGATCAACCTTTGCAAACTCCTTGCAGTATTCCGTGGCAACACCCTCGCCGACGGAGCAGTAGTCCACAAGCACATGTCTGTTACAGCTGCCACCGGGAGAATCCTCGGGATAAACGAGCACAGATTCTGTACGGCTGCCGCGGACATCTGCGCTGCAGGCAGATGTAGCGTGCTTGCCGGTATCCAGGCAGACGGTCACGCCGGTCATCTTGCTGGAATCGTAAAGACGGATATTGCTGAGACCCTCGTGAATGGGTTCCATAACCTTCTTCCACAGACGGGCTGCAGGGTTATAGCTGCCGCCGGTGGTGCTGATAGGCTCCGGCGTGTCATAGCCGCACCACACAGCTGCGGTGTAATAGCCGGTGAAGCCGCAGAACCAACGGTCGCGGAAGCTGGTGGTAGAGCCGGTCTTGCCTGCCACATCCACATCATAGAAATCAGCGCCGCTGCCAGTGCCGCCTGCCACTGCATTCACAAGGCAGTAGTTCATATAGTTAACTGTCTTTTCGCTAAGGATCTCACGGGTTTCCTGGGTGTTGTCCAGGACCACCTCGCCCTTGCTGTTGTAGACCTTGCTGTAGGTCCTGCCCTCACGGTAAACGCCGTTGTTGGCAAAGGTAGCAAAGGCACAGGTCATATCCCGCACGTGAACACCGTTGTACTGAGCACCCAGTGCCAGAGAGGAGAACTGCTCGTCCTGATCCACCAGCGTGGAGATCCCGAACTTATCCCGGGCAAATTCAAAGCTATACTTGGTGCCGATCTTCTGCAGGGTGTGGGCTGCCACTGTATTGACAGATCGGACAACGCCGCGGAAGATGGTTCTTCTGTAGTTGAACTCACGGTTATCGTTATGGGGCCACGCGCCGTTGGTGTAGCTTATGGGCATATCCTTAATTACCGTCGCAGGGGAAATGGTTCCCTGCTCAAAGCCGGGGGCATAAACCGTGATGGGCTTGATAGAGGAGCCGGACTGCAGGTCAGACTGCGTCGCACGGTTCAGACCGAAGTGCACCTTGTCATCACCCACACCGCCTGCCATTGCCACGATGTCACCGGTCCTGTTATCCACCACAACGATGGCAGACTGGAGCTGCTGGGCACTTCTGGTCTTGGGGATCTCGTCCAGATCCTTATAGATCTTGTCTACCTGTGCCTGCACATCCGCGTCAAGGGTAAGATAGATGTGATAGCCGCCGCGGTTGATCTTGTCCAGATAATCCTCCCAGATGGTCTGGTTCCACTCGGTAATACCGTCCCGCTTTGCCAGATCCCGGGCAACATCCTTAAGCGCTGCATCCACAAAATAGGAATAGACCTCCTGAGAGTTGTCCTCCGCGATCTTGGTGGCAGTACCGCATTTGGGGCACTTCAGAGAGCCCGCTTCGCCAAAGGTGCTGCGGATCCCTTCATAGTCACAGCTTTCGCTGGAGCAAACGGTCCAGGTATCCTCTTCGTCAACGCCGGACTTCAGCACCAGCTTCTGGTCCACTGCCTCGTCGTACTCCTCCTGGGTAATGTAGCCCTGAGAGAGCATTTCGTCCAGCACCAGCATCTGACGGTAACGGTTTCTCTCCATACCGTTGCGCTCCTTGCCCTCGTAGGTGAACACATCCTGGCTGTAGGGATCGAAGAGAGAGGGGTTGTTGGTAATGCTGATCAGGCTTGCACATTCTGCAACGGTCAGCATCTGCAGCTCCTTGCCGAAGTAAGCAGCAGCAGCACTCTTGACACCGCGGCAGCCCTGTCCCATATAAATAGAGTTCAGGTACTCCTCAATAATGACCTTCTTGTCGTTGTGCTTTTCCACAAGGGTGGCACTGAAAAATTCCTGCACCTTACGCTGCACCGTCACACTGTCCTTGCCGGTCTTGTTCTTGATCAGCTGCTGGGTGATACTGGAGCCGCCCACAGTCTCACTGCCAAAGAACATATTGGCAAATGCCTTTATCGTGGTGACCCAGTCAACACCCTGGTGCTCATAGAAGCGCTTATCCTCAATGGCAACCGCGGCGTGGACCATAGCCTCAGGGATCTCATCGTAGGTAGCCTTCTTCCAGTCGGTGCTGGCATACAGCTCCTGCTCCTGCTTGATCTCACCGTTTTTATCCACGCTGTAAACATAGGACGGTGCATCCATCTCATAGTCATCCAGCACGATAGATGCATTGGGCAGAATGTCCGATTCCAGATAATCACCCAGAATACCGCCAAAGACGAAGCCGCAGACCAGCACGATCAGCAGCACCGTAGCCACTGCGCCCACCGCGATCTTGAATGCAGCAAACACAGGCATCCAGATCCGATACAGCGCTTTGCAAAAAGGATTTGCAGCGAGTTTCTTCAGATACTCCGGTTTCTCAAACAGTTTTTTTAATGTGAAGCTCTTTTTCTTAGACATTATCATTACCTCCATCCGGCAAAAAAGAAGCTGAAACAGGTTTTGTTTTTGTTTTGGCGCATAAGCGCATACTACCGTTCATATTATTATAGCATACCCAACAAAAAAACGAAAGTACTATTTTTATAATAATTCTTAAAATTTACAGAAAATTCTTATCTCCACGCCCGGAAAGAAAAACGGTCCGGGTCTTCGATGGATTTCCTCTTGATTTTGCGCGGGTTATCCGTTAAAATACTGGTAAGAACGAACAGGAGGCATTTTTATTATGGCCAATGAATACGGAAGCGATTTTATGACCATCATAGATGAGGACGGCACTGAGTTCGAGCTGGAGGTCCTCTCTACCCTGGAATACAACGCAGAGACCTATCTTGCCGTTGTTCCCGCCGGCTCGGAGGAAGAGGAGCTGGAGGTCAGCATCCTCAAATCCGTGGAGGAAGACGGCGAGCCCATCCTCTGCGCCATTGAGGACGAGACAGAGCTGGAGACAGTATACGCCCTGATTATGGAGCAGCTTTACGAGGAAGAGTCCGAGGACGACGAATAAGCCTTGCCTGCTTGGTGCGTAATGTGCCTATTTGGACCCACATTTTATTATAGGGATGTTAGATTTCCCGGCCCGATTGCAGACCTCCCGCCTGCGCTTTGACGACAGGTGGATGTTGGGAGCAGCTAAAGCCGGGAGCGGCGACCCACCTGCCATTTCGTGCAGGTCACTATTAGGTGCATACGGCCAAAGCGGGTATTGCGCGGAGTCTTTACTCCGCGCATTTTTTGTTTAAATTGTAAATTTTTACATTTTTCCCCGGTTAAAAATAATTTATACTTGAAACCTGCGGCAGAATCGGTTATAATGACGGAGTCTATGCGTTGGACTGTATCCAAAAACGCTATGTTTAATGAGAGGAATGTTTTATAATGAGCGCATCTGATAAGAAGAAGCTCCGCAAGGAGCAAAAAGCAGCTATGCTCACCGAGCGGCAGAAGCAGGAGCAGGCTGAAGCCAAAAAGCTGAAGGCATACACCATCGGCTTTGTGGCAATTATGCTCACCATTGTGTGCATCGTGGTGGGTATTGTGACCGTACGCGGTGTCAAGAATGCAGGTCTTGCTGAAAAAGCTACCATTGCTGCAGTGATCGGCGACCGTGAGCTGAACAGTGTAGAGTTCAACTATTACTACAACGACGCCATCAACGATTTCTATAACGCTGCCTACAGCCAGAGCTCCAGCAACCCTGACACCTTCATTCAGGCCATTTACGGTCTGGATACCACCAAGCCTCTGAACGAGCAGATCTATGAGGAAGAGACCGGCGAGACCTGGGCTGATTACTTCATCAACGAAGCCATCAACAAGGCAAAGCGCGACTACGCACTGACCGACAAGGCTAAGGCTGAGGGCTTTACCCTTCCCGAAGAGGACAAGACCTCTGTTGAAAATATGGTCAGCAATATGTCTTCCTTCGCTACTATGTACGGCTTCAGCAACGCCAACCAGTACCTGCGCGCCACCTACGGCAACGGTGCAAGCACCAAGACCTACAAGGCATACTACGAGCGCACCCTGCTGGCACAGGCCTTCTATGACGCACACGAGGCTGACATCACCTACGATGATGCTGCCCTGCGTGAGTACGAGGCTGACAACTATGACGATTACTCCTCCTTCACCTACGACAGTGTCTACCTGGGCTACACCAGCTTCCAGACCGGCGGCACCGAGGACGAGGACGGCAATATCACCTACAGCGAGGAAGAGAACAACGCTGCCCGTGATGCTATGAAGGCTGCTGCCGAGGAGCTGGCTACCGCCACCAATCTGGAAGAGCTGAAGGCAAAGCTTGCAGAGGTCAAGGTCAAGGAAGGCGTTACCCTGAGCGTTACCGAATCCAAGGCAACACTCTTCACCCAGATCGACAAGGACCTGGGAGAGTGGCTGGCTGCAGAGGACCGTGCCGACGGTCAGATCGCAGCGATCCCCGTTATGTCTGACGAAGAGGAGCCCAAGCTGAACGGCTACTATGTGGCGATCTTCCACTCCCGGGATGACAACAAGAATCCTATGGGCAATGTCCGTCACCTGCTCGTTGAGTTCGAGGGCGGCGAAGAGGACGAGGAAACCGGCGAGATGGTCTACTCCGAAGAAGAGAAGAACGCAGCCAAGGAAAAGGCTGAGGGCTTCCTGAAGACCTGGCAGGAGGGCGAAAAGACTGAGGCCTCCTTCACCGAGCTGCTGAAGGAAAACAGTGACGATACCGGTGTTACCGAAAACGAAGGTCTGTACGAAAACATCAACCCCTCCTCCAACTATGTGGAGAACTTCCGCGCCTGGGCCATCGACCCCGAGCGCAAGGAGGGCGATACCGGTGTGATCGAGACCGAGTACGGCTACCATGTTATGTACTATGTGGGTGATTCTGAGCTGACCTACCGTGACCATATGCTCACTGAGGAGAAGCGCGTTGAGGATCAGGAAGCCTGGTACAACGCAATTCTGGAGTCTGTCACCACCGAGAAGAAGGACACCTCCAAGCTGAAGCTGGATCTGGTCCTGAATTCTGCCGGTTAATTAAAAACTGTATAAAAACACCTCCTGAGGAGAAAATCTCCACAGGAGGTGTTTTATTATGAAAAAGCCAAAAAAAGCAGGAATGCTGCTGGCAGGTGCTGCAGCCGGTGCCGTCAACGGTTTATTCGGTGCCGGTGGCGGAATGGTGCTGGTGCCCCTGCTGACCGGGCTTACAGAGCTGCCTGACGAAGAGGTCTTCCCTGCCTCGGTATCCGTGATCCTGCCCATATGCCTGATCTCACTGAGTCTCACTTTTCAGTGGGATCAGCTTCCCTGGAAGACCGCCATCCCCTATCTCATAGGAAGTGCCCTGGGCGGGATCGCCGCAGGACTTACGGCGAAAAAGCTTTCCACCCTGTGGCTCCACAGGCTTCTGGGGATCCTGATCCTTTGGGGAGGTGTCCGCTACCTTTGCTGAATACCCTTCCTTTTATGCTCCTTGCAGGCAGTGTTCTCGGATTTCTCTCCGGGGTCGGCGTAGGCGGCGGCAGCCTTCTGATCCTGTGGCTCACCCTTGTACTGGGGATGCCCCACAGCATTGCCAGAAGCATCAACCTTCTGTTTTTTATCCCCTCTGCGCTGATCGCTTCCCTGTTCCGCTGGCATCAGGGAGATCTGAAGCTGCGAAAAGTCCTGCCTGCTGTGATCGCAGGCTGCATTGCAGCGGCTCTTTTTTCCTTGCTCAGCAAACACCTGGATACATCCCTTCTGAAAAAAGCCTTCGGTGTTCTGCTGCTCTTTACGGGACTGAGGGAATTATTTTACAAGCCGAAGCATTAGCGCTTTCTGAATGCCAGGTAGCCTTCCAGGATCAGGGAGGCTGCCACCGCATCCACGGTATTCTTTCTCTTTTTGCCGTGGTAATTATGCTCATTCAGGATATTGTGCGCCTCCACGGTGGTACGGCGCTCATCCCACATTGCCACCGGAATACCGGTCACTTCCTCAACGCGTGCGGCGAACTCCCGGCAAAGCTCTGCCCGGGCGCCCTCGGTGCCATCCATATTTTTGGGAAGCCCCATTACAAGCTCTGTGACCCCCTGCTCCTCCACGATCTTTTTGATGGTCTCTGCCGTCTTCTCCGGATTTCTGCTGTGGATCACAGTAGTATTGCCCACGATGCTGCACAGCAGATCAGAAACCGCGATCCCCGTCCGTGCATCACCGTAATCGATGCCCATTACTCTCATATCGCTTCATTCCTTTCTTTTATTGCCCCCATTATAAAACAAAAGAATAAAAAAATAAAGAAAAAAATTGTTGACGAATCGAGCATCCTGTGGTAGAATGGTTTTTACCTGTGAAACGGGCTACTTTTTATGCCCATTTCAGCTCCGGAGCGGTTATTTGTAGTTGACCGCTTACTAAATTTTTTATAGCCGGGGTGATACAGGGAGGCAATTTAAGGAGGTGCCGTTTATGCGCGTTAAAGTCACTTTGAGATGCTCTGAGTGCAAGCAGAGAAACTACAACACCATGAAGAACAAGAAGAACGATCCCGACCGTCTCGAAATGAAGAAGTACTGCAGATTCTGCAGAAAGCACACCGTTCACAACGAGACGAAGTAAGGAGGCTGCAAAATGGCTGAAGCTAAGAAGAAAAATTGGTTCGCAAGAGCCTTTGGTGCCGTCGCCAGATACTTCCGCGAGCTTCGCAGCGAGCTGAAGAAGGTCGTTTGGCCCACCCCGCAGCAGGTACTGAAGAACACCCTGATCGTCGTGGCGTGCGTTCTCGTTGTCGGCGTATTCATCTGGCTGTTCGACTTCCTTGCCGGCACCGGTATTTCCGCACTCATCAACGCCGTCAAGAATTAAGAAGGTTACGAGTATGGCAGAAGCTGCAAAATGGTATGTCGTTCAGACATATTCCGGTTATGAAAACACTGTAAAGGCCGCCATCGAAAAGACGGTGCAGAGCCGTGGTCTGCAGGAGCACATCCACACAGTTGCCATTCCTATGGAAACGGTAACAGAGATCACAGAATCCGGCGTAAGCAAGACTTATGACCGCAAGCTCTTCCCCAGCTATGTCTTTGTCAAGATGGTTTACAGTGACAACACCTGGCACGCCATCAAAAGTGTCCGCGGAGTTGCCGGCTTTGTCGGTGCTTCTGTGGAGGATCCCATTCCCCTGACCGAAGAAGAGGTCTATGAGATGGGTGTTGAGAAGCGTGAGATCGTCGTCAATTACAATGTCGGCGATACCGTCCGCATTCTCGACGGTCCCTTCAGCTCCTTCACCGGTGTGGTGGAAGAGATCGATGTGGACAAAAATGCCGTCAGTGTTGTTGTTACCATGTTCGGCCGCGAGACTTCCGTCGAGTTTGAGCTCGATGAGGTAGAAGTCACAACCCCATAAACGCATCGTACCGGTTTTGTCCGGTCGAAACGGTGGGAGGGGCATAAACCCCGAAACAATGCGCAGTGCGCATATTACCACATTTTATTCAGGAGGTGCTTATTATGGCACAGAAAGTCACTGGTATTATCAAACTTCAGATCAACGCCGCTAAGGCTACCGCTTCCCCCCCTGTAGGTCCCGCTCTGGGTC
>JAZNZZ010000177.1:0-12806 GCA_045595205.1 Faecousia sp. | reverse complement strand
CTAAGACCGCTTGGCCTCCGACTTGGCGAGCAGATCGCAAAGCTGGGCGAGTTCTATGCCAAGGCTTATTTTGAAAAGGTCGGCAACAAGAAAGCTGTTTTGTACGGACCTGCTTATAAGGGTATTTCCATTGCTGTTTCTGCTGCTGTTGCACTGAGCAAGAACGGTCTTGATGTGCCTTTCTTCTTTAACCGTAAGGAAGTCAAGGATCACGGCGAGGGCGGCGTATTTGTTGGTTATGTGCCCCAGGCAGGGGAGGAAGTGGTCATTGTTGAGGATGTGATCACTGCCGGCACTGCGATCCGTGAGAGTATGGCAATTCTGTCTGCGCTTGAAAATGTTAAGGTTGCTGCCACTTTCGTTATGGTAGACCGTAAGGAAAAGGGTCAGGGCGAAAAGGGCGCAATGCAGGAGATCGAGGAGCAGTTTGGCTTCCCTGTATACTCCGTTGTGGATGTTTATGACATCATTGAGTACCTGGAAGAGGATCCTGCCAACGAAGAGAATGTTACAAGAATTAAGAACTACCTTGCAGTGAACGGAGCGAAGTAATGAGAAGCTTGATCGATATTACAGATTTTTCTGTTGCTGAGCTTGACGAGCTGCTGCAGGTAGCTTGCGACATCAGCGAGCATCCTGAGAAGTATGCGGAAGCCTGCCATGGCAAGAAGCTGGCGACCCTCTTTTTTGAACCTTCCACCCGTACCCGTCTCAGCTTTGAAGCTGCTATGATGGAGCTGGGCGGCAATGTGATCGGTTTCTCTGATGCAGGATCTTCCTCTGCATCCAAGGGAGAGAGCGTTTCTGATACGGCAAAGATGATCAGCTGCTATGCTGATATTATGGCGATGCGTCATCCAAAAGAGGGAGCACCCTATGTTGCAGCAAAGGCAGCAAGTATCCCCGTGATCAATGCCGGTGACGGCGGTCACTGTCATCCTACCCAGACCCTTGCCGACCTTCTGACCATTTACCGTGAGTTGGGCAGACTGAAGGATTTGACAGTGGGTTTTTGCGGTGATTTGAAGTACGGAAGAACGGTGCATTCGCTTCTTTCTGCTCTGGGTCGTTATGAGAATATTAAGGTCGTGCTGATCTCACCTGAGGAACTGAGACTTCCCAAGTATGTGAAATATGAAGTGCTGGATAAGTTCGGTATGGAGTATGAGGAAGTGACTTCTCTGGATGATGCGATCTCTAAGCTGGATGTACTGTATATGACCCGCATTCAGAGAGAACGGTTTGACAGCTTTGATGAATATGAGCGTCTGAAGGACAGCTATATCCTTACGGAAGAAAAGATGAAGCTTGCGAAGGATACAATGCGCGTTCTTCATCCGCTGCCCCGTGTCAATGAGATCAGTGTCAAAGTGGATAACGATCCCCGTGCGGCCTATTTCCGTCAGGCATTGAACGGTAAGTATATGCGTATGGCGTTGATCCTCAAGCTTTTGAAGGAAGCCAAGGAAGGCCTTCAGATGGAAGAACCGACGGATGTTGTTGTAAACGAACTCTTCTGTGACAACCCCCGTTGTATCAGCTCCACCGAACAGGAACTCGACCACATATTTAAGTGCGTTAACCGTGAAAACGGGATTTTCCGCTGTATTTACTGTGAAGCAAAGAAAAAGAATAGCTAAATTATGATGCCCCCCGGTTTGCAGGACATAAAATTCACAAAATTTCCTGTTAAACCGGGGGTGTTCGTGTGGAAAAAAACAAAAATTATAAAACATTATGTTGTTTCTTGACACCGCTTTCATCGCGTGTTAGAATTGACAGGTAAGTGAAGAATCGCTTTCTGCGACTGACGGAATTGTGTGGAGCACCACAGAGGAACAGAGAGCGTTGACGAAAGTCAAAGCCGACCGTCTGGGCGCATTTAGCTGTATGGGCTGAGTGCGCTCTTTTGGTATTTACAGGAGGTTTCATTATGAAAAAAGTTGGTATCGTAATGGGCAGTGACAGTGATCTGCCGATCATCCAGAAGGCTGTGGATATGCTTCGTACTTTGGAGATCCCGTTTGAGGTCCATGTCTATTCTGCTCACAGGACACCGGTTGAGGCTCGCGATTTTGCTTTGAATGCCCGGGCAAACGGCTTTGGTGCACTGATCTGCGCTGCCGGTATGGCTGCCCATCTTGCAGGCGCAATTGCAGCCAACACAACACTGCCTGTAATCGGAATTCCCTGTAAGGGCGGTATGATGGACGGCCTTGATGCACTGCTTGCAACCGTCCAAATGCCTACTGGCATTCCTGTTGCAACAGTTGCTGTCAACGGTGGTGCCAATGCCGCACTGCTTGCTGCACAGATCATTGCTGTTGAAGATGCTGACCTTGCCCGCAAGCTGGATGAAAAGCGCAAAAGTGATGCTGCAACGGTCCTTACCAAAGATGCTGGCATCCTTGAAAGACTGTAAACCACGGTATATAACCGCTAAATAAAAAAGGAGAAATGAATTATGGAAATGAAGCTTGTTTACACCGGTAAGACTAAGAATGTTTATGCTCTGGAGAACGGTAACTATCTGCTGAAGTTCAAGGATGACTGTACCGGTAAGGACGGTGTTTTTGATCCCGGTGAAAACTCTGTGGGTCTGACCATCGAAGGCGTCGGTGATGTCAACCTGCGTATGTCCATTTATTTCTTTGAGAAGATCAATGCTGCGGGTATCAAGACCCATTATGTCAGTGCCGATCTTGAGAACACAACCATGGAGGTCCTGCCCGGTAAGGTATTCGGTAAGGGTCTTGAGGTTATCTGCCGTTACAAGGCTGTAGGTTCCTTCTACCGGCGTTATTCTGACTACTGCACTGAGGGTCAGGATCTGCCTGCTTATGTTGAGACCACCTTCAAGAACGACGAGAAGGGCGATCCTCTGGTCACCAAGGACGGTCTCGTGGATCTTGGTGTTATGACTGCTGAGCAGTATGATGACCTGAAGGCAATGACCCAGGCTATTACCAAGATCGTTGCGGATGACCTGAAGGAAAAGGGTCTTGATATGTACGACATTAAGTTTGAGTTTGGTTACGATGCTGACGGTAAGGTGATGCTGATCGATGAGATCGCTTCCGGTAACATGCGTGTTTATAAGGACGGTCAGTATATCGATCCTATGACCCTGAACAAGCTGTTCTTTGCATAATTTGATTTAAGGAGTAGACCATGGGAGGTTTTTTTGGAATTGCATCCAGACAGGATTGTATGATGGATGTGTTCTTTGGCGTGGATTATCACTCCCATTTGGGAACGCGCCGGGGCGGTATGGCCGCTTATGACAGGGAGATCGGACTGCAAAGGAAGATCCATAATATTGAAAACTCTCCGTTTCGTACAAAGTTTGAGGGCATCTTTGACGAAATGAAGGGAACCTCTGTCATTGGCTGTATCAGTGACAGTGATCCCCAGCCGATGCTGATTCGATCCAAGCTTGGAACATTTGCCATCACTACGATAGGAATCATTAATAATGCTGATACGCTTATTGATACCTACCTGCTGGATGGCGGACACTTTGATGCAATGACCGGTGGTAAGGTCAATTCCACAGAGCTTGTTGCTGCCTTGATCGGACAGAAGAGCAGCTTTGTGGAAGGTATTCAATTTGCACAAAGCGTGATCGTAGGAACAGCTAACATCCTTATTTTAACACAGGACGGCAAGTTGATTGCGGCCCGTGACCGTCTTGGCAGAATACCGGTACAGATCGGTAAGAATGAAGACGGATGGTGCGCCTCCTTTGAGCAGTTTGCCTATACAAAGCTGGGTTTTGAGCATGTAAAGGAGCTTGGTCCTGGTGAGATCGTCGAGCTGACCCCTGACGGTATGACACAGCTGGCTGCTCCCGGTGAAGAAATGCGGATGTGCGCCTTCCTTTGGAGCTACTACGGTTATCCTACCTCCACCTATGAGGGCATCAATGTGGAGGCAATGCGCTACCGTAACGGTGCTGCCATTGCCGAGCGTGATATGGCACAGGGGCGGTCTATGGACATCGACTATGTTGGCGGTGTTCCGGATTCCGGTACTCCTCACGCTATTGGCTATGCAAACCGTACCGGCAAGGCTTTTGCCCGTGCATTTATCAAGTATACACCCACCTGGGCCAGAAGCTTTACACCGGCGAAACAGTCTGATCGAAACAAGATCGCAAAAATGAAGCAGATTCCTGTGCACGAGTTGATTGTTGACAAGAATCTCCTTTTTGTGGATGATTCTATTGTTCGCGGCACGCAGCTTCGTGAGACTGTAGAATTCTTGTATGAAAATGGCGCGAAGTCTGTGCATATGCGTTCTGCTTGTCCGCCCATTATGTATGGCTGTAAGTTCCTGAATTTCTCCCGTGCCACCAGTGATATGGAACTGATCTCCCGTCAGTCCATTGTTGAGCTGGAAGGGGAGGAAGGTCTTAAGTATATTCAGGAATATGCAGACGGCAACACGGAACGCGGCAAAAGGATGCGTAAGCTTATTTGCGATAAATTCAAATTTGCATCCCTTGGTTTCCAAACCATCGACGGCGTTGTTAAGGCAATTGGATTGGAGCCTTGCAAACTGTGTACCTACTGTTGGAACGGAAAGGAATAATGATTATGTCTGAAAAGAGTTACTCTGCCAGCTATGCTGCAGCTGGTGTTGACATTACTGCCGGCTATCGCGCCGTGGAGTTGATGAAGAAGCACATTGCCCGTACCCGCAACGAAGGCTGCCTCGATGATGTCGGTGGCTTTGGCGGCTGCTACGGCCTTCCTGTTGCCGGTATGGAGGAGCCTGTTCTGGTTTCCGGTACTGACGGCTGCGGCACAAAGGTCAAGCTTGCAATTTTGATGGACAAGCACGATACCATTGGTATCGATGCCGTTGCAATGTGTGTCAACGATATTATCTGCGTTGGCGCAAAGCCTTTGTTCTTTCTGGATTATATTGCCTGCGGCAAGAATGTTCCTGAGAAGATCGCACAGATCGTCGGCGGTGTTGCCGAGGGCTGTGTTCAGTCCGGCGCTGCCCTTATCGGCGGTGAGACTGCAGAGCATCCCGGTATGATGCCTGTTGAGGATTACGATCTTGCAGGTTTTGCTGTCGGTATTGTGGACAAGAAGAAGATCATCGACAATACAAAGATGGCAGCCGGAGATGTTGTGATCGCGCTGCCCTCTACCGGTATTCATTCCAATGGCTTCAGCCTTTGCCGTAAGGTGTTTAACATCGATAATAACGATCCTATGCTTTACGAGCCCAGAGAAGAATTGGGCGGTAAGACCACTGCTGAAGCGCTGCTTGTGCCTACCCGTATCTATGTCAAGCCTGTTCTGGCTTTGCTTGAAAAGGTGGATGTGAAGGGTATCAGTCATATTACGGGCGGTGGCTTCTATGAAAATATTCCCCGCAGCATTCCTGATGGTCTCGGCGCGGTGATCGACCGCAGTGCTGTTAAGGTTCTTCCTATCTTTGACCTTATTGCAAAGACAGGAAATATTCCCGAGCGTGATATGTTTAACACCTACAATATGGGTGTGGGTATGAGCATTGTCGTTCCTGCGGAGCAGGTCGAGACTGCGATCGAAGTGCTGAAGGCATACGGCGAGGATGCCTATGTGATCGGTAAGATCGTTGCCTCTGACGAAAAAATTGTCATCGAATAAGAAGGGAGAAGCTATGGCAAAGGCTAGAATTGCTGTGCTTGTCTCTGGCGGTGGAACGAATCTCCAGGCATTGATCGATGCACAGGCAAGCGGAATCATTTCCAGCGGTGAGATCACTCTGGTGATCTCCAACAACAGGAATGCTTTTGCGTTGGAACGGGCTGCCAAAGCCGGTATCAAAAGTGCAGTCGTACTGAAAAAGGAGTGCGGCTCGCAGGAAGCTTTTGAACAAAGCATTAAGGATCTTCTTGCGGAGAATAAGATCGATCTGATCGTTCTTGCCGGGTTTATGTCTATTTTGAGCGAGAGCTTCACACGGGACTATCCTGAGCGGATCATCAATGTTCATCCGTCTTTGATCCCTTCCTTTTGCGGTGTTGGGTATTATGGACTGCGCGTTCACGAAGAGGCCCTTGCTTATGGCGTGAAGGTTACCGGCGCAACGGTACACTTCGTAAACGAAATTCCTGACGGTGGACGGATCATTGCTCAAAAGGCTGTTGAAATCCTTGAGGGTGATACACCGGAGGTTCTCCAAAAGCGGGTTATGGAGCAGGCGGAGTGGAAGATCCTGCCCGCTTCCGTTGAGCTTGTAAGTAAACAGCTGGTAGGCTGAGAGAGGATTTAGAATTATGAATGTTTATGAGGTCGGTTCTTTGAGCGAAAAGCTTTCAACCAATGTATATCCCGGTCGCGGAATCGTGCTTGGTGTTTCTCCTGATGGAAAGAATGCAGTTGCTGCATATTTCATTATGGGAAGAAGCGTGAACAGCCGCAACCGTGTTTTTGTGCAGGAGCCTGATGGCATCCGCACTGAGGCGCACGATCCCAGCCTGATGAAGGATCCCCATCTGATCATTTATCATCCTGTCCGCGAGGCAGGCTGCGGTCTGATCGTTACCAACGGTGATCAGACCGATACCGTTTGGGAATACCTGGCAAAAGGGGAGAGCTGGGAAGCAGCTTTACGCACCCGTATGTTTGAAGATGACGGTCCTAACTGGACACCCCGTATCTCCGGTATTCTTGCTCAGAACGGCAGCTACAAGATGTCTATTCTGAAATCTGCTGATGCAGAGGGTTCTGCCTGTGCCCGGTTCTTCTATGAGTATCCCGGTATTGCAGGTCTAGGTCATTTCCTCCACACTTATGTATGTGACGGAAATCCTGTGATCCCCACATTCCAGGGTGAGCCTGAGCGTGTTGAGATCCTGAACGATATTGACGAGATGACAAAAATGCTGTGGGAGAATTTGAATGCTGACAACAAGATCTCTCTGTTTGTCCGTTACACAGATATTGAAACCGGTGCTTATGAGCAGCGTATCCTGAATAAACACAAAGGAGACTAAGAAAATGAAGGAATTTGAACTGAAATACGGCTGTAACCCCAATCAGAAGCCTGCAAAGCTTTATATGCACGATGGCTCTGAGCTGCCTTTTACGATCCTTAACGGTCGTCCCGGCTACATTAATTTTATGGATGCCCTGAATTCCTGGCAGCTTGTTAAGGAACTGAAGGAAGCAACCGGTATGGTTTGTACAACCTCCTTTAAGCACGTTTCTCCTACTTCTGCTGCTGTGGGCAAGGTGCTGAGTGCCGATTTGAAGAAGGCTTGCTTTGTGGACGATGTAGAGGGTCTTGACGAGAATCCTTTGGCTTGTGCTTATGCCCGCGCCCGCGGCACTGACCGTATGTGCTCCTTTGGTGACTGGGTCGCACTTTCTGATGTTTGCGATGCTATGACTGCTTCTCTGATTGCCCGTGAGGTTTCTGACGGTGTTATTGCTCCCGGCTACACCGATGAGGCACTTGCTATTCTGAAGACAAAGCGCAAGGGCAGCTACAATGTTGTTGCTATTGATCCTGAGTATGTTCCTGCTGAAGCTGAGAACAAGCAGGTTTACGGCATCACCTTCCAGCAGGGCCGTAACAATTTTAAAATCGACAAGGAGCTTCTTACCAATATTGTAACGGAGAATAAGGATATTCCTGAGTCTGCAAAAATCGATCTGATCGTTGCATTGATCACCTTGAAGTACACCCAGTCCAACTCTGTTTGCTACGCTGTTGACGGTCAGGCAATCGGTGTCGGTGCCGGTCAGCAGAGCCGTATCCACTGTACCCGTCTTGCCGGCTCCAAGGCAGATACCTGGTTCCTGCGGCAGCATCCCAAGACCCTTGCTCTGCCGTTCCGTGAGGATCTGGGCCGCCCCAACCGCGACAATGTGATCGACGGTTACATCAACGGAAATGAAGAGGATGTCTGTGCTGACGGCATTTGGCAGAACTATTTCACCTCCCAGCCTGAGCGTCTGACCGAAGAGGATAAAAAGGAATGGCTGTCCTCCCGTCAGAATGTTGCCCTTGGCTCTGATGCATTCTTCCCCTTCAGCGATAACATCAAGCGTGCTGCAGCTTCCGGTGTCAAGTACATCGCTGAGCCCGGCGGTTCTATCCGTGATGATCTTGTTATTGAAGAGTGCAACAACCGCGGTATTGCTATGGCATTTACCGGTATGCGTTTGTTCCACCACTAATTCTTTTTTTGGAATTGAGATACAAGAAATTCTTGTATCTCTTTTCCTGCGTTTTTGAGCACTCTATTTTTTGTAAAGGAATGAGCGAAAATGAAGCTTTTAGTTGTTGGCGGTGGTGGCAGAGAGCATGCCATTATCAAAAAATTAAAGGAAAACAAAGCTATAACAGAGATCTTTGCACTGCCCGGTAACGGCGGTATGGCAAAGGATGCGACCTGCGTTAATATTGCAGCTACCGATCTGGATGGTATTGTTGCATTTGCAAAGGAAAATGCAATTGATTATGCCGTTGTAGCACCGGATGATCCGCTGGTGCTTGGTTGCGTGGATCGTTTGAACGAGATCGGTATCCCTTGCTTCGGACCTGAGGCGAAGGCTGCAATTATTGAAGGCAGCAAGGCGTTCTCCAAGGACCTTATGAAGAAGTACGGAATCCCCACAGCTTCTTATGAGATCTTTACAGAACTGGACAAGGCTTTGGAATATTTAAAGACTGCACCGATCCCCACGGTTGTCAAAGCTGACGGTCTTGCTCTTGGCAAGGGCGTTATCATTGCTATGACCCGGGAGGAAGCTGTTGAGGCAGTTACAGATATGATGGCAAATGCCAAGTTCGGAAAATCCGGCTCCACTGTTGTGATCGAAGAGTTCCTTACCGGTCCCGAGGTTTCTGTGCTTGCCTTCACCGACGGCAATGTTGTGAAGCCTATGGTTTCTTCTATGGATCACAAGAGAGTAGGGGACAATGATACAGGTCTTAATACCGGCGGTATGGGCACCATTGCTCCAAATCCCTACTACACAGAGGAAATCGCAAAGGTTTGTATGGAAACCATTTTCCTGCCTACCATCAATGCGATGAATGCGGAAGGCCGTACCTTCAAGGGATGTCTTTACTTCGGCTTGATGCTGACACCAAACGGACCCAAGGTGATCGAGTATAACTGCCGCTTTGGCGATCCGGAAACCCAAGTCGTTCTTCCGCTTTTGAAGAGTGATCTTCTGACTGTGATGCAGGCTACCACAAACGGTACTCTTGCAGAAACTGAGGTTGAATTTGCTGATGCTTATGCTTGCTGTGTTATTACGGCATCCGGTGGCTATCCCGAGAGCTATAAGAAGGGCTTTGAGATCACGATGACCCCCGAAGCAGAGGTGCATACCTATGTTGCCGGTGCCAAGCTTGAAGAGGGCAAGCTGCTGACCTCCGGTGGACGCGTAACCGGTACTACTGCTGTTGCAGCTTCCTTGCAGGATGCGATCTGCGAAGCTTATCGGCTTGCTGACGGTGTTAATTTTGAAGGCGCTTATCGAAGAAGTGACATTGGTCAGCGCGGTCTGGCCGCATATAAATAAGGAGGTCTACCCCCTATGGTTTATCGCGTATATGTAGAGAAAAAAGCAGGTCAGACGCACGAGGCTGACGGACTTCTGCGGGAAGTCAGAGACTTTCTTCAGATTCGTTCTCTGGAGAGTGTTCGGATCCTGAACCGTTATGATGTTGAAAAAATCGAAAAGAGCCTGTTTGACTACGCTGTGGGCACTGTGTTTTCTGAACCTCAGGTAGACAGTGTTTCTTATGAAGTGCCTCAGGGGCATATTGTTTTTGCAGTTGAGCCTCTTCCCGGTCAGTTTGATCAGCGGGCAGACTCTGCTGCACAGTGTATTCAGATCCTTTCCCAGGGAGAGCGTCCTTTGGTCCGCACTGCGAAGGTGTATGTCCTTTCCGGTGATCTTTCCGCTGAGCAGGTCGATGCGATCAAGCACCATGTGATCAATCCCGTGGAGAGCCGCGAGGCCAGTCTGGAAGAGGCTAAGACCCTGGAGATCGAAGTTGCTGTTCCTGAGTCTGTTGCAGTTGTAGAAGGCTTCCTGGAGCTTGACAGCAACGGTCTTGCAGCAATGGTCAAGGATCTGGGCCTTGCTATGGATCTTGATGACATTACCTTCTGTCAGGCTTATTTCAAAACAGAAGGCCGTAATCCGACCATTACAGAGATCCGTATGATCGATACCTACTGGTCCGATCACTGCCGTCATACCACCTTCAATACTACCATTGACAGTGTGACCTTTGAGGATGAGCTTCTTCAGAAGGCCTATGACGATTACATTGCCACCCGTAAGGAGCTTGGTCGTACCAAACCCATCAATCTGATGGACATTGGCACGCTTGCGGGAAAATACCTTCGCAAGAACGGTATGCTGGAAAAGCTTTATGAATCCGAGGAGATCAATGCCTGTACAGTTCGTATGACCGTCACAGTTGACGGTGAGGAGCAGCCTTGGCTTCTTCTTTTCAAGAATGAGACTCATAACCATCCCACTGAGATCGAGCCCTTCGGCGGCGCTGCCACCTGTATCGGTGGTGCTATCCGTGATCCCCTTGCCAGCCGTGCTTATGTTTATGCTGCAATGCGTGTCACCGGCGCAGCTGATCCTTTTAAGAGCGTAGGTGAGACCATCAAGGGTAAGCTGCCCCAGAGAAAGATCGTTACCACTGCAGCTGCCGGTTATTCTTCCTACGGTAACCAGATCGGCCTTGCCACCGGTATGGTGGATGAGCTTTACCATCCCGGCTATGCGGCAAAGCGTATGGAGATCGGTGCCGTGATCGGCGCTGTGCACGAGGACCATTCCAAGCCTGATTTCCCTGCACCCGGTGACAAGGTCATTCTCCTTGGCGGTAAGACCGGTCGTGACGGCTGCGGCGGCGCAACCGGCTCCTCCAAGAGTCATACTGTAGAGTCTCTGGCTACCTGCGGTGCTGAGGTCCAGAAGGGTAATGCCCCCGAAGAGAGAAAGCTTCAGCGGTTGTTCCGCAACGGTGAAGCAGCTGTAATGATCAAGCGCTGTAATGACTTTGGTGCCGGCGGTGTCTCTGTTGCCATTGGTGAGCTTGCTGACGGTTTGATCATTGACCTGAATAAAGTGCCCAAGAAGTATGAGGGCCTTGACGGTACAGAACTGGCGATTTCCGAATCTCAGGAGCGCATGGCAATTGTTGTTGCCGAAAAGAATGTGGAGCGTTTCCTGGAGCTGGCAGGAGAGGAAAATCTGGAAGCCACTGTTGTTGCTACCGTGACAGAGGAAGCTCGTTTGAGAATGGTCTGGAACGGTCAGACGATCTGTGATATTAACAGAGAGTTCCTGAACTCCAATGGTGCTGAAAAGCATGTGGATGTGGAGCTTGCTGCTCCCGCTGATTTTACTCCTGTTATTGAAGGCTCCTTCACAGATAATATGACACGGGTTGCAACAGACCTGAACACCTGCTCCAAGCGCGGTCTTTCTGAGCGCTTTGATGCAACCATCGGTGCAGGCACTGTTCTGATGCCCTTCGGTGGCAAGCATCAGCAGACTCCGATCCAGGCGATGGTACATAAGATCAGCCTTGAAAAGGGACACACAGACGATTGCTCTGTTATGAGCTGGGGTTACAATCCTTTCATTACGGAGAAGAGTCCTTATCACGGAGCTTATCTGGCTGTTGTGGAATCTGCTTCCAAGCTGATTGCTACCGGCGCATCTTTTGAAGATGTATATCTGACCTTCCAGGAGTATTTCCTCCGTGTTGGCAAGGATGCAAAGCGTTGGGGTCAGCCTACCGCCGCACTTCTTGGTGCATTCAAGGCACAGATGGATCTGAAGATCGCTGCAATCGGCGGCAAGGATTCTATGTCCAGTACTTTTGAGGACATTGATGTACCTCCCACCCTTGTCTCCTTCGCGGTCACTACCGATAAGATCCCCAATATTATCTCCAATGAGTTTAAGAAGGCAGGAGCCTCTGTGGAGCTGCTGAAGCCTGAATATGATGAAAACGGTTTGCCCAAGGCGGAATCTCTGCTGGCACTGTTTGACCGTGTCACAAAGCTTATGCGAGAGGGTAAGGTTCTCTCTGCCTATACGCCCACTATTGGCGGTATCGGCGAGGCTGTTTTGAAGATGGCGATCGGTAACGGCTTTGGCTTTGCTTTTAATGAGAAGCTGTCCCTGAACGACATTTTTGGGTACAATTACGGCAGCTTCCTCCTTGAAGTAACAGAGCCTGTTGGCGGTGTTGTAATTGGTAATGTTACAGAAGCAGCAGAGATCGTCTACGGTGCTGAAAAGCTGAACCTTGTTGAATTGCAGAAAGCTTACGAGGATAAGCTGGAGAGTGTATACAGCTGCAACATTCCTGATGCAGTTACACCGATCGAGACGGTTTCCACACCCGAAAAGACCCGCGTTGCACCGGCTGTCAAGGTTGCAAAGCCTAAGGTTTTGATCCCTGTGTTCCCCGGAACTAACTGTGAGTATGATTCAGCTAAGGCGGTTCTGGATGCCGGTGGCGAGCCGGAGATCTTCGTGATCCGCAATATGTCTGCCGATGCGATTTCCCGCAGTGTTGAGGATTTTGCAAAACGGATAGGGGAGAGTCAGATGATTTTCGTCCCCGGTGGCTTCTCCGGCGGTGACGAGCCTGACGGTTCCGGTAAGTTTATTACTGCTTTCTTCCGTAACGGTGCTATTAAAGAACAGGTTACCCGCCTGTTGGAGGATCGCGACGGACTTATGTGTGGTATCTGTAACGGCTTCCAGGCTCTTGTGAAGCTGGGACTGGTTCCTTAC
>JAZNZZ010000176.1:0-2869 GCA_045595205.1 Faecousia sp. | reverse complement strand
ACGCAATAAAAACTTTGCTGCCGTTCTGGTTCTTTTCGAAGCATCTTTATGGGCTCCTTTGCTTTTTGATGCCTCTATTATACCATATCGACTGCATTATTGCTACTTTTTGTGACTTTTTCAGTGGTTTCGGACGGTTCTGTGTGCGCGCGAACAAGGAGGGGCGGGGACTGTTTCCCCGCCCTTTTCGTTCCTTTTACAGCTACAGCAATGTATTTTCCTTTACCTGTCAAGAAAAGATCGGCTTCCTGCAAATACAAAAGGGCGCACAGCAATGCGCCCTTTTTAAATTCCAGAAAATACATTGTTCAGGGAAAAGAATATTTTTGTTTTGGTTATAAAAGCTATAAGGTGATTATTCTCACAGGAAAAAGTAAATGGCGAGGGTCAGCAGGGCGTTGTTCCTGCTTTCCTCACAGTCACCTGCCATTAAAAGCAGAAGCAGGATGATCATAAGATCCCCGGTGTCCATATTTTTTGGCAGCAGCTGCCTTAAAAAATCGGGGATGGACTCCTGCTTTTGATTGCGGTTTTGGCGCGGTCTGTGCTGCGGTCGGGGCGGCACAGGACAGGGCGGCTCCTCCGGTTCAGCACAGGGCGGGGGAGGGGGCGGCTCCGGGGGGACAGGCGGTTTTGGGATCGGCTCCTGCATACGGTTTCTGCGATAGGTGCCGTCCGGCTGCGGAATGTATCGGTTATACAAATTCGGTCACCTGCCTGTATTGAATTGAAAGCCGGTGCTTCCCAAAAGACCGGATGCCATATTGGCGAGCTTTGCGGCACGCATCGCTTTTTCCAGCTTGGAAATGCGGTCACCGGACAGATAGGGGCGCAGGGCAGAGAGAAGGGACCTTTGGTTTTTGTCGATCCCGGTGCTGCCTGCAAGGGTGGAAAGCTTTTGCAGTGTGGAGATGTCCAGCTCCGGGAAGGCAGCCGGGGGAGCACTTTGCTGCGGGACAGCGGCTTCCGGCTGAGACTGTCCCAGAGATTGGGCAAGACCCATTATTTTCTGCATCATTTCCGGATCGTTTAAAACGGCATTCATCTGATCCTGTATGTTGTCCACGCGTTACCCTCCCAATTGCCGCATCAGCTCCATAACCTCTTTGGAGGCCAGCAGCGGTGCAAGGGCAGCTTTGACCTGGGTAAGGTCTCCGGCGGCTGCTTTTTTTATAGCCTCCTCAAGGTCAGGCGGATTTGCGTTTTTTATCAGCGCCAGCAGCTGCTGACCTGCGGGAGTGGCAGCCAGCTTTGCCACCTCTTCCGGGGAAAAACCTCCCGATTTTTTCTCCATAGCATTGCCTCCTGTCGAAATATCTGCTATAATAATTATTGAGTTCGGTATTACTATATGCACAGGAAGGCGGGTTCGTGAATGCTGAAAATTTTGGTGGTGTCCGATTCTCACTCCAGTCTCAGCTTTATGCGCTGGTGCGTGGATCAGCTGAAGCCGGATCATATCGTACATTTGGGAGACCATTATGACGACGGTCAGGCGCTGGCAGGATCCTATCCCCATATCCGGGTCCATCAGGTGCCGGGGAATTGCGACGGCTTCTGTATCGGTGCAAAAGAACCTCAGGTTATGTGCTATGACATTGGCGGTGTCCGCTTCTTTATGACCCACGGGCACAAGCACGGTGTTAAAAGCGGTGATTCCATCCTTGTTGGCGCCGCAAGAGGAATGCAGGCGCAGGTGGCGCTTTACGGTCATACCCATATGGCAGACTGTTATGTAACAGAGGACGGAATGTGGGTAATGAATCCCGGCTCCTGCCGTGGTTACGGCGGCACCGTGGGTCTTGTGGAGATTCGGGATAAAAAAGTGATCTCCTGCCGCATAATGGGGCAGGAGGATCTGATTTAAGCAATTGCAACCAGGAAGAGGGCGGCAGCAGCAAGGGCAGCGCCGATCATTGCCATAGTGGCAAGGTCGAGGAACTTGTGCAGCACTTCTTTCCGTGTGGCAGCATTGGGGTAGGGGATGTTCGTTCTGGTTTTCAAATCGGCTCTCCTTACAGTTGCGGTTTTCATAGTCAATTCCTCCTCAGTAGTTTATCTGACCATAGGATACAAAACAAAAGGTACAATAAAATGGACTAATAATATATAGTCTTAAGTTTTTTGCAATGACTTGCATCTACTGAAAAAGTATGCTATTATATTTGAAATGATTCCAATTGCCGGAGGTGGCTTTATGAGTAAGAAGAATGTGGGCGCAAAAGCCGGAGGGCGCTTTGTGGAGGGCTGGAAGGCATTCTGGAGCTGGGTGTTCCGTCTTCGCAGTGTCGGTCTTGCGATCCCTGTTGCCGTTGGCGCGGTGTGCCTTGCGGTGTATAACGAAGTAACATTGCCTGCAATGGTTGGGATCGACCTTCTGGCAAACGGAGAGTATGCCCAGATGATCCCCCGGGAAGTGGCAGTGGTGTTCCCTCTGGCACTGACGGCACTTTGTCTGCTGTTTATGTTCTGTTCCCGCCGGGTGGTCTACCCATGGCTGATCAGCCTGTTTTCTCTGGTTCTGCCGCTTTTGATTCTGATCACTAATATTTTCCCTTACTGATCTGTGCACAGCTGCGGCGGCTTTTGAAGAAAAAAACAAAAGCCGCCGCATTTATCCTTGACAAAAGAGGATCCCTGTGCTAGAATACTTTGGCATACAAAAGAATATATCTTTTGATTCGGAGTGATACCCAAGAGGCCGAAGGGGCTCCCCTGCTAAGGGAGTAGGCGTCTAAACAGCGCGCGAGGGTTCAAATCCCTCTCACTCCGCCAACGAAATCCGGTTAGGAAATTAGTCCTGACCGGATTTCTTCTTTATTTTCGGCACTTTTGCGGGATAAAAGTTAGGTTTGCTTTGAGGTGGTTT
>JAZNZZ010000175.1:0-4151 GCA_045595205.1 Faecousia sp. | reverse complement strand
GAAGCTGCTGTGCAACAAGTTCGTCAATGCCAAAGAAGACGAAAACGGTGTTATGCAGGGCATTACCTTCACCGATGAAGATACATATAACTTCGCATTCGACACGGTGGATGCCATTGCCCGCCGTGAGCCGGAGAAGCTGGCTATGATCCACGTGGCAAACGATATGACCACCCGCCGCTTCACCTACAAGGACATCAAGGATGCCTCCTCCCAGAGCGCCAACTACTTCAAGAGTCTGGGCATCAGGCGGGGCGACCGGGTGATGCTGGTGCTGAAGCGCCACTATCAGTTCTGGTTCGCCATTCTGGGTCTGCACAAGCTGGGTGCCATTGCCATCCCCGCCACCAATCAGTTGGTGGAGCACGACTTCACCTACCGCTTCAAGGCCGCCGGGGTCAGTGCTGTTGTGTGCACTGCCGACGGTGACACTGCTCACCAGATCGAGCTGGCGGAGCAGGTGTGCGAGATGAACCTGAACAAGATCCTGGTGGGAGGCAGCCGGGAAGGCTGGCACGATTTCGACCAGGAGTACAGCCTCTTCAGCCGCCGCTATGTCCGGGAGGAAAACGCCCCCTGCGGCAACGATCCTATGCTGATGCTGTTCACCTCCGGCACCACCGGCTATCCCAAGATGGCAATGCACTCCTACAAATATGCTCTGGGTCACTATGTCACCGCCAAATACTGGCATCTTGCCGAGCGTGACGGTCTGCACTTCACCATCTCCGAGACCGGCTGGGGCAAGGCTCTGTGGGGCAAGCTCTACGGTCAGTGGCTGTGCGAGAGTGCCGTGTTCACCTATGACTTTGACCGCTTTGACGCGGAGAAGATCCTGCCTATGTTTGCCAAGTACGGCATCACCACCTTCTGTGCACCGCCTACGATGTACCGTATGCTCATCAAGCAGGATCTGAGCAAATATGACCTCAGCTCCATCCACCACGCCACCACCGCCGGTGAGGCACTGAACCCCGAGGTCTTCTACCAGTTTGAGAAGGCAACGGGTCTTAAGATCGCAGAGGGCTTCGGTCAGACCGAGATGACTCTGGGCATTGCAAACCTGATGGGCACCCAGCTGAAGCCGGGTGCAATGGGCAAGCCGGTCCCCGGCTACGGCATTGACCTTGTGGATACCGAGGGCAATCCCGTGGAGGGCGGTGTCAACGGCGAGATCGTCATCCGCACCGATCCCAACCCCACCTGCGGCGTATTCCTTGGCTACTACCGCAATCAGGAGGCCACCGACAGCGTATGGCACGACGGTATGTATCACACCGGTGACCTTGCCTGGCGGGACGAGGACGGCTACTACTGGTATGTTGGCCGCGCCGATGATGTGATCAAGTCCTCCGGCTACCGCATCGGACCCTTCGAGATCGAGTCCACCATTATGGAGCTTCCCTATGTGCTGGAGTGCGGCGTCTGCGCCGCCCCCGACGAGGTACGCGGTCAGGTGGTCAAGGCCTGCATCGTGCTGGTGCCCGGCACAGAGCCCACAGAGGAGCTGAAAAAGGATATCCAGACCTATGTAAAGCTCCACACCGCACCTTACAAATACCCCCGGATCGTGGAATTCCGCACAGAGCTCCCCAAGACCATTTCCGGCAAGATCATCCGCAATAAGCTGTGATAAAAAAATTGACACAGAAATAGAATTGTGCTAAAATTGTTTTTTCCGACAACACTCGGAGCATTCCCTTTTTGAGAGGTATCCTATGGAAAGTATGACCGGCGCAGACTACAAAACAAAAGAAGTAGCCGCCAGAATCCGGGAGCTTCGGCTGATCACCGGCTTGAGTCTGGAGGAAATGGCACAGCGCACTGACCTGACTGTACAGGAATATCAGGAGTGTGAGGCAGGCAACCGCAATCTCTCCATCGCCTTCCTGTACCGCTGCACCCTGAGCTTCGGCGTGGATATGGGCGACCTGCTGGAGGGTAAAAGCCCCAAGCTGCGCTCCTATGCCCTGACCCGTAAAGGCGAGGGTCAGCGGATCGAAGAGGCCCACCATATGGTTGGCTACAACCTGGCCTCCGGCTTCCGCAACCGTATTGCCCTGCCCCTTTATATGGAGATCGCCTACCGCCCCGGTGCAGAATACGAGGACATTCAGCTGGTGACCCACGAGGGTCAGGAGTGTGACATCGTCATCCGCGGTCATATGCGAATCCAGATCGGCGGTCACAGCGAGGTGCTTCACCCCGGTGACTGTATCTACTACGATTCCGCAACGCCCCACGGTATGATCGCCGTGGACGGTGAGGACTGCGCCTTCTATGCCATTGTGCTTTCCAACTCCGCTGCCCGTGAGGGTGAACAGGCTGCCGCCGTTGCCACCCCCGGCAAGACCAGAGCACTGGCAGACGAAGCGCCCCGGGTCTACCGCGATTTCATCACCCCCACCGTGGAGGACGGCAAGCTGACAGCCATCGCTTTCCAAAACGAGGAGAAATTCAACTTTGCCTTTGATGTGGTGGATGCCCTGGGCACCCAAAAGCCGGAGAAGCTGGCAATGCTCCACCTGTCTGAGGACGGCACCGAGCGCCGCTTCACCTTCCGGGATATGATGAAGGAATCCTCCCGTGCCGCCAACTACTTCAAGGCACTGGGCATCAGGCGGGGCGACCGGGTGATGCTGGTGCTGAAGCGCCACTATCAGTTCTGGTTTGCCATTCTGGGTCTGCACAAGCTGGGTGCTGTGGCGATCCCTGCCACCAACCAGCTTCTGGAAAAGGACTTTACTTACCGCTTTGCCGCAGGCAATGTGAAAGCCATCCTCTGCACCGCTGACGGCGATGTTGCCGATGCTGTGGACGAGGCTGCCGCAAAGAGCCCCGGGCTCGCTTACCGTATTCTGGTGGGCGGCAGCCGGGAGGGCTGGCACGACTTCAACGAAGAATACGCAATGTACTCAAGCCGCTATGCAAGAACAGAGGATGCACCCTGCGGCAGTGACCCGATGCTGATGTTCTTCACCTCCGGCACCTCCGGCTATCCCAAGCTGGCTGCCCACAGCTACAAGTACCCTCTGGGTCACTTCATTACCGCAAAATACTGGCATCAGGTGAATCCCGAGGGTCTGCACCTGACCATTTCCGACACCGGCTGGGCAAAGGCTCTGTGGGGCAAGCTCTACGGTCAGTGGCTGTGCGAAGCCGCTACCTTTGTTTACGATTTCGACCGCTTCGATGCGGAGAAGATCCTGCCGCTGTTTGCCAAGTATCAGATCACTACCTTCTGTGCACCGCCCACGATGTACCGTATGCTCATCAAGCAGGATCTGAGCCGGTTCGACCTGTCCTCCATCCAGCACGCCTCCATTGCAGGCGAGGCGCTGAATCCCGAGGTGTCCCGTCAGTTTGAAAAGGCCACGGGTCTGCAGATCATGGAGGGCTTCGGTCAGTCCGAGAGCACCCTCATCATCGGCAATCTTACCGGTGACAGCCACAAGATCGGCTCTATGGGCAAGCCTGTGCCGCTTTACGATGTCCACCTGCTTGATCCCGAGGGCAACGAGGTGGAGACCGGTGAAAGCGGCGAGGTGTGCATCAACATCCAAAACGGTCTTCCCTGCGGTCTTGCCTACTGCTACGAGGGCAATCCCGAGGTCACTGCCGAGACCTGGCACGATGGCTGGTATCACACCGGCGACCTTGCCTGGAAGGACGAGGACGGCTTCTACTGGTATGTGGGCCGTGCCGACGATGTGATCAAGTCCTCCGGCTACCGCATCGGACCCTTTGAAATTGAAAATGTCATTATGGAGCTGCCCTATGTTCTGGAATGCGGTGTTTCCGCCGCCCCCGACGAGGTCCGCGGTCAGGTGGTCAAGGCCTGCATCGTGCTTGTCAGGGACTTCAAGGGCACGGACGAGCTGCGAAAAGAGATCCAGAACTATGTCAAGAGCCGCACCGCCCCCTATAAGTACCCCCGGATCGTGGAATTCCGGGAGAGCCTTCCCAAGACCACCAGCGGCAAGATCATAAGGAAGAAATTATAAATTCATATTTATCGTTCAGTACAATCCTCCGTGTCATTCCGAGCCAGTGCACACACTGGCGTGGGAATCCGTTCCAAATACTTACTTTACGGATTGCCACACCAGTGACATAGGTCACTGGTTCGCAATGACGGGGCGCGGTAGGGA
>JAZNZZ010000174.1:0-7022 GCA_045595205.1 Faecousia sp. | reverse complement strand
CCGTAATGCCTTTGAAAACCTTCTCAATGAGCTGAACATTCCCCGTGCAAAGGGCCGTGCTGTCACCAAGCTGGAGGACGGCATTGCAGCAGCAGCAGAGATCGGCTATCCTGTACTGGTGCGCCCCAGCTTCGTTCTGGGCGGCCGTGCAATGCAGATCGTTGCCAACGAGGAGCAGCTGCGCCATTACCTGAAGACTGCCGTTGAGATCGATGAGGACAAGCCTGTTCTGGTGGATAAGTATATTCAGGGTAAAGAGGTCGAGGTGGATGCCATCTGCGACGGCATCAATGTGTTTGTTCCCGGCATTATGGAGCTTGTGGAGCGTACCGGTGTTCACTCCGGTGACTCTATGAGTGTCTATCCTCCCTTCAGCATCTCCAACAAGGTCAAGGGCATCATTCTCCAGTATGCCAAGAAGCTGGGTCTGGGTATTGGCATCGTAGGTCTTTATAACATCCAGTTTATTGTGGACCAGGATGACAATGTGTTTATCATTGAGGTCAACCCCCGTTCCTCCCGTACTGTGCCTTTCCTGAGCAAAGCCACCGGCTACAGCCTTGCGGATATTGCCACAGAGGTCATTCTGGGCAAGAGCCTGAAGGAGCAGGGCCTGTTTGATATCTACCCGGAAGAGAAGAACCGCTGGTATGTCAAGGCACCTGTGTTCTCCTTCAATAAGCTGCGTGGGCTGGATGCTTACCTGTCTCCTGAGATGAAGTCCACCGGCGAAGCCATTGGCTACGATGACAAGCTCAACCGTGCGCTGTTTAAGTCTCTGCAGGCATCCGGTATGCACCTGCAGAATTACGGCACTGTGTTTGCTACCATTGCAGACCGGGATAAGGATGAGGCACTGCCTCTGATCCGCCGGTTCTATAATCTTGGCTTCAATATTCAGGCAACGGAGGGTACTGCCCGCTTCCTGAAGGCCAACGGTATCCGTACCCACATTCTGGGTAAGATCAGCGAGGGCAGCGAGGAGATCCCGGAGGCACTGCGCCAGGGTCACATTGCCTATGTGATCAACACCCGCGATCCCGGCGAAGGCACTTCCAACGACGGTCACCAGATCCGCCTGCTGGCTACGGAGAACAATGTGACCATCTTCACCGCGCTGGATACTGTTCGTGTGCTGCTGGATGTGCTGGAGGAGACCACGCTGACCATTTCCACCATCGATTCTTAAGAGGTAGCTATGAAACAGGGATTATTTGAAATTGTTGAGAATATCGCGCTGACAGACTGCGTCTATAAAATGACCCTGAAGGGCGATACTTCTGCGATCACGGCGCCCGGACAGTTTGTGAATATCAAGCTGGACGGACTGTACCTTCGCAGACCGATTTCTGTTTGTGATGTAGTCGGTGATACCTTGACCATCATCTATAAGGTGGTGGGCAAGGGCACTGCTCAGCTCTCCGAAATGCAGGAGGGAACGCTGGACATTCTTACAGGTCTGGGCAATGGCTATGACCTGTCTGTTTCCGGTGATCAGCCTGTTCTTTTGGGTGGTGGTGTAGGCGTGCCTCCGATGTACCTGCTGGCAAAACAGCTGATCGACCAGGGCAAGAAGGTTCGTGTGATCCTTGGCTTTAATACTGCAAGCGAGCTTTTCTATGAAAAGGAATTTGCCGATCTGGGTGCGGAGGTAGCTGTAACGACTGTAGACGGTTCTTACGGTACCAAAGGCTTTGTTACGGACGAGCTGAACAACAAACCCTATACTTATTTTTACACCTGCGGTCCGGAGCCAATGCTGAAGGCTGTGTATAAAGCAAGCACCACCTCCGGTCAGATGAGCTTTGAAAAGCGTATGGGCTGTGGCTTTGGTGCCTGTATGGGCTGCTCCTGCAAGACCATTACCGGCTACAAGCGTATTTGTAAGGAAGGTCCTGTAATGCGAAAGGAGGAGATCCTGTGGGAAGACTAAGTGTAAACCTTTGCGGTATTGAACTGGAAAACCCTGTGATCCCTGCTTCCGGCACTTTTGGCTATGGCTATGAATATGCTGAGCTTTTTGATATTAACTGCCTTGGTACTTTCTCCTTCAAGGGCACTACCAGAGATCCCCGTTTCGGTAACCCCACTCCCCGTATTGCTGAATGCACAGCCGGTATGATCAATGCTGTAGGTCTTCAGAATCCCGGTGTGGAGAAGGTCATCAGCGAAGAGCTGCCCAAGCTGAAAAAGTGCTTCCATAAGCCGGTTATGGCGAATGTCAGCGGCTTTTCTGTGGAGGATTATGCTTATACCTGTGAAAAATTGGATCCTCAGGAGCAGGTGGGCTGGCTGGAGGTCAATGTCAGCTGTCCCAATGTCCACGGCGGCGGAATGAGCTTCGGCACTGATCCCAAAGCGGCGGCTGAGGTTACTGCAGCCGTTAAGAAGGTCACCACCAAGCCGGTGATCGTAAAGCTCAGCCCCAATGTAACAGACATTGTTCCCATTGCACAGGCTTGTGAGGATGCCGGTGCTGACGGTATCAGCCTGATCAATACAATGCTTGGTATGCGTATCGACCTGCGTACCCGTAAGCCTGTGATCGCCAATAAAATGGGCGGCTTCTCCGGCTCCGCAATTTTCCCTGTGGCTGTTCGTATGGTCTATCAGGTTGCAAATGCGGTGAAGATTCCTGTGGTGGGTATGGGCGGCGTTACCACTGCTGAGGATGTGGTGGAAATGATGCTGGCCGGTGCTACCGCAGTGCAGGTGGGTGCTGCCAATCTGGTGAATCCCTGGGTATGCCGTGATATTATCAATGAGCTGCCCGCAGTGATGGATAAATACAGGGTCAATACATTAAATGAGATTATAGGAGGCGCAAAATAATGGGTAAGGATGTAATCGTAGCTTGCGATTTTGCAAGCGCTGAGCAGACTTTTGCTTTCCTGGACAAGTTTACCGGCAGGAAGCCTTTTGTTAAGATCGGTATGGAGCTTTACTACGCAGAAGGTCCTGAGATCGTCCGGCAGATCAAGGCGAGAGGTCATAAGATATTCCTGGATCTGAAGCTCCACGACATTCCCAACACGGTCAAAAAGGCAATGGCAGTGCTCCGCAATCTGGATGTTGATATCACCAACCTTCACGCACCAGGCACGACTCCTATGATGCAGGGCGCTCTTGAAGGACTGACCCGGGAGGACGGCACCCGTCCTCTGCTGATCGCAGTTACCCAGCTTACTTCTACGGATCAGGAGTCTATGGAGCGCGATATTCTGATCAAGGAGCCTATTGATCAGGTGGTTATGCATTATGCAAAGACGGCTAAGAATGCCGGACTTGACGGCATTGTTTGCTCTCCTCTGGAGGCAGGCAAGGTGCACGATACCTGCGGTAAGGAGTTCCTGACCATTACCCCCGGTGTCCGTTTTGCTGACGGTGATGTGGGTGATCAGAAGCGAGTTATGACCCCTGCACAGGCAAAGGAGATCGGCTCTGACTATATTGTGGTGGGCCGTCCTATTACGGCTGCTGCCGATCCTGTAGCTGCCTACGAGCGCTGCATCGCAGAATTTGTTGATTGATATTAAAACGCTCCGGAGTTTTCCGGAGCGTTTTAAGCATAGCCGCCGGCGGGAGGGAGAACCCACCGGCGGCCTTGGCGGTTGTCGCATTTGGGGAAAATGACCGCCTGTTAATACGATACTCCACGGAACAGTGCGGAAACAAGAAAAATCTGTCGATTGATATGCTTGTTTTGCTTGTTTTATTTGATCTGTGGTGGTATAATAATAAATCATTATGAATCAGAAGGTGTTTTTCAATGACAAAAATCGACATTTACTCCGGCTTTTTAGGCGCAGGAAAGACTACCCTTATCAAGAAGATGATCCAGGAAGGCTACTGTGGACAGAAGCTTGTGCTGATCGAAAATGAATTCGGCGAGATCGGTATTGATGGCGGCTTTCTGCAGGATGCCGGTATAAACATTACCGAAATGAACTCCGGCTGCATTTGCTGCAGTCTTGTGGGTGATTTCGGTAAGGCGTTGAATCAGGTGATCGCTGAGTATCATCCTGACCGGATCGTGATCGAACCTTCCGGTGTTGGCAAGCTTTCTGATGTGATCGCAGCGGTGAAGAAGGTGACGGATGCACAGGTGCAGCTTTGCTATACTGTCGCAGTGGTGGACGCCGGTAAAGTCAAGGTCTATATGAAGAACTTTGGCGAGTTCTATAACAATCAGATCGAAACCGCTTCTACCATCATTCTGTCCCGTACAGACGGTATTTCTCAGCAGAAGCTGGACAATGCTTTGGCACTTCTGCGCGAGCACAATGCTTCCGCGACGATCGTAACCACCCCCTGGGATCAGCTTACCGGCGCACAGCTTATCGAAGCAATGGAGGGTAAGGCTTCTTTGGCGGAGGACCTTGCCAAGCTTGTTCACGAACACCATCACGAGCACGGTGAGCACTGCTGCTGCGGTCACGATCACGAGCACGAGCATCACCACGATCACGAACATCATCACGAGCACGGTGAGCACTGCTGCTGTGGTCACGATCACGAGCACGAGCACGAGCATCACCACGATCACGAACATCATCACGAGCACGGTGAGCATTGCAGCTGCGGACACGATCACGACCATCATCACCATCACGCCGACGAGGTGTTTACCTCCTGGGGTGTTGAAACAGCAAGAAAGTTCACTGTGGAAGCTATTGAAAGTGCCCTTCGCAAGCTGGATTCCAGAGAATATGGCTTTGTCCTTCGTGCAAAGGGTATTGTGGCAGCTGAGGACGGAAGCTGGATCCACTTTGACTATGTACCCGGAGAGACCAATGTCCGTACCGGCAGTGCGGCAGTGACCGGCAAGCTCTGCGTTATCGGTTCTGAACTGGATGAAGCTGATATTGCTGCTTTGTTTGGAGTGTAAAATATGGTACAGATCCCTGTTTATGTGTTTACCGGCTTTTTGGATTCCGGTAAGACCAAATTTATTCAAGAGACTCTGGAGGATACCAGATTTAATTCAGGGGAGAGAACCCTGCTTTTGGTATTTGAAGAGGGTGAGGAGGAGTATGACATCTCCGCCTATCCCCACCAGAATGTCTATCTGGAAGTGCTGGATCAGGAAACAGTCACAACGAAGGAGCTTCAGGCACTTGCCAAAAAGCATAAGGCACAGCGTGTTGTGGCAGAGCTGAACGGAATGCAGCTGGTAGGAGATATTTACAGCCGCTTCCCGGAAGGCTGGGTGGTTGCACAGGAGGTTATGTTTGCTGATGCCACAACCTTTATGGCATATAATGCCAATATGCGTAACCTTGTGATGGATAAGCTTGTGGGCGGTGAAATGGTATGCTTCAACCGGATCCCTGTGGGAATGGACACGATGCCCTTCCACAAGCTGGCAAGAGCAGCAAACCGCCGGATCGACATTCTTTATGAGTTCACCGACGGCTCTACCTCGTTTGATGACATTGAAGATCCGCTGCCCTTTGACATTAATGCCCCTGTGATCGAGATCGCAGATGCAGATTATGCTTTGTGGTATCGGGATGTTACGGAAGAGCCTGCCAAGTACGATGGAAAGACCGTCCGGTTCAAGGGACAGGTGGCAAAGCTGCGCCGGGAGAAGAACGCAATGTTTGCGCCCGGTCGGTTTGTGATGACCTGTTGCGCTGATGACATTCAGTTTTGCGGTGTGCCCTGCAGATATGAAGCTGCAGCTGCTCTGGAACCCAGATCCTGGGTGATGGTAGAGGCAAAGATCACAGCCGAGAAGCATCCCCTTTATAAGGGCGAGGCAGGACCGGTGCTGACGGCGATCAGCGTTGCACCTGCCCAGCCAGCAGCGGAGGATGTTGCAACATTTTAAGGAAAGGGGAGACGCCGGTATGTATCAACCACTTGCTGACCTTTTACGGCCGCAAACGCTGGACGAGGTGTTTGGACAAGAGCATATTCTGGGTGAGAATGCGATCCTGCGTCGCCTTGTGGATTCGGGCAATGTTCCCAATATGATATTCTACGGCCCCAGCGGTACCGGAAAGACAACGGTAGCCAATATCATTGCAAAGCAGACGAACCGTACCCTCTATCAGCTCAATGCCACCACGGCATCTACTGCGGATATTAAGAACATCGTTTCTCAGCTGGATACCTTTATGGCACCCAACGGTGTGCTGTTGTATCTGGATGAGATCCAGTCGTTTAACAAAAAGCAGCAGCAATCCCTTTTGGAATACATTGAAAACGGAAAGATCACCCTGATCGCATCCACCACAGAGAATCCTTATTTTTATGTGTTCAATGCGATCCTCAGCCGTTCCACGGTATTTGAATTCAAGCAGATCTCAGCGGATGCTGCATTGAAGGCAGTAAAGCGTGCTGTTGCATTTCTGGAAGAGAGAAATGCTCTGAAGGCAGAGCCTGAGGAGGGCGCGCTGGAATATATTGCCGGTGCCTGCGGCGGAGATCTTCGCAAAGCAATGAACGCGGTGGAGGTTTTGTTTTCTGCAGCAATTCCTGAGGGGGACACCATCACCCTGACCCTTGCGGATGCCAAAGCAGTGACCCAAAAAAGTGCTATGCGGGCAGACCGTGACGGTGACAATCATTATGACCTTCTTTCTGCACTGCAAAAATCCATCCGTGGTTCTGACCCGGATGCAGCGGTCCATTATCTGGCGCGGCTTCTGGAGGTGGGACAAATGCAGTCTGCCTGCAGGCGGCTTATGGTCATTGCGGCGGAGGATGTGGGTCTTGCTTATCCGATGATCATACCGATCGTAAAATCCTGTGTGGATATGGCATTGATGCTTGGAATGCCGGAGGCCCGGATCCCTCTGGGAGATGCGGCTGTGCTGATGGCAACTTCTCCCAAGTCCAATACAGGCCACATTGCATTGGATGCGGCTCTTTCTGATGTAAGAAAAGGAAAAGGCGGCGATTTCCCCCGACACCTTCAGAATGTCCACGCAGACACCTACACCCAGGAGCGGGAACAGGGGTATCTTTATCCCCACAATTTCCCCAACCGTTGGGTAAAGCAGCAGTACCTGCCG
>JAZNZZ010000173.1:0-4714 GCA_045595205.1 Faecousia sp. | reverse complement strand
CGGGCTCCTCGTGCATCACGCTTTTGTTATCGTAACATTTTTGGCTCGGTAACGGCAGAATGTAACGATACCGAGCGTTTTTTGGGCGTTTTATTCCGCACCGTGCACGAGTTGGGGTGAAGCGCCCTTGCGCTTCAAATTTCAATTTAGCTGGCACACACCGTAGGGAACGGATATATCCGTTCCGCGTGATTTGCGTAGCAAATCACCATTGCCTGCGGCAATGCGGAATGCATATATGCATTCCCTACAGCGCGATAAACCTGAATTAATTGTATCACAAGCAGATTTAGTTTGCAACGGTGGGGGATCTTGTCGAGCGGTTTTTGGTAAGTGTTTGCCGGATTCGTGGTTTTTCTGTGATGCTCCCCTGTAAAATGGGAGGACGAACACCAAGGAGGACAGGCTATGCAATGTCAAAGATTGAAAACTTATATGGAAACCGGGCGTGTTGTGTTCCTGCCTGCCAGAGTCATTCGCCCCAATCCGGCACAACCCCGCAAGATATTCCGGGAGGAGGCACTGAGCGAGCTGGCGGAGTCCATACGGCAGCACGGCATTTTGCAGCCTCTGTCTGTGCGGCGGGTGGGGGCATATTACGAGCTGATCGCAGGAGAACGGCGGCTTCGGGCAGCAATGCAGGCGGGACTTTCGGAGATCCCCTGCATTGTGATGCAGATGGATGACAGCGAATCCGCAATGACTGCCCTTGTGGAAAATCTGCAGCGGCAGGATCTTGATTACATTGAGCAGGCACGGGGCATCAGCCGTGTGATGGATACCTTTTCCTTAAGCCAGGAGCAGGCGGCGCGGCTTTTGGGAAAGAGTCAGAGCGCCGTTGCCAACAAGCTGCGGCTGCTGCGCCACTCCGAACCGGTGCAGGAGATGCTCCGGGCGCAGAATCTCACGGAACGCCACGCCCGCGCCCTGTTAAAGCTGCCTACCGAGACCCAGAAGCTGAAGGCCATTGAAAACATCGCAAGGCTGAATATGAGCGTTGCCCGGGCGGAGCAATACATAGATTCCCTTTTGGCAGACCCCACAGAAAAAGCCATCCGCACAGACATCGGTTCTTTTCTGAAAAATGTGACACAGACCCTGTCCCGCTTTCAGCGCAGCGGTATCCCCGCCATTTCCGAGCGCCGGGAGACAGAAAGCCAGATCGTGCTGACCATAACCATCCCCAAATAAATTCCTGTTTATCGTGCTGTCTATCGATCAACACCGTAGGGGCGAACTGTGTTCGCCCGCGCTAAAACACATTGGTACACAACGACGGGCGAACACAGTTCGCCCCTACGACATCTTAATGGGACAGCCCGCTAAATTGAAATTTCAAAAAGCCACTGTCCGGTTGGGCAGTGGCTTTCAGAGAATGCTGCGGGTCAGCGCAGCGTCTTTTTCAATTTGTTCTTTCAGCTCCTCCAGAGAGGAAAATTTTTGCTCCGGGCGGAGGAACTTGTGGAAGGCAAGGCAAATGTGCTTTCCGTAAAGATCACCTTCAAAATCCAGGATCCACGGCTCTACGGTAACAGAGTCCCCCTCCACAGTGGGACGGGTGCCGATGTTGGTGACAGCGGCATAAAGCTTTCCGTCAAAGGTCACTGTGCAGGCATAAACGCCGAATTTCGGCTGCACCAGATATTGTGGCAGCTCCAGATTGGCAGTGGGAATGCCCATGGTATGCCCCAGACCCTTGCCGTGGAGCACCTTGCCGGACAGGAAATGGGGATGCCCCAGAAAGTGATTCGCCTTTTCCAGCTCTCCTGCCTCCAGAAGCCCGCGGATATGGGTGGAGGAGATCCGCACCCCCTCCAGCTCCTGCTGGGGAACGATGGCACAGGGCAAGCCTCTGCTGTTGCAGAAGGCTTCCAGCTTCTTCGCCGTGCCGGAACCCCCCGCACCGAAGCGGAAGTCACTGCCACAGACAAAGCCTGCTGCCCCCAGCTCCACAAGGTCGTTCAAAAATACGGACCAGTGGGTGGTCATAAGGGTCTTGTCAAAATAAAGCTCCGTTACGGTCTCCATTCCGAAGCCCTTTAAAAGCAGCGCCCTGTCCCCGGTGGTGTTGATCAGTGCCGGTGCTTTTCCGGACACAAGGGCATCGGGATGAGAGCAAAAGGTCACCACGCCGGGGGTGCAATTATTCTGTTTTGCAAGGGAAAGACAGGCATTCAAAAGCGCCTGATGTCCCAGATGTACCCCGTCAAAAAAACCAAGGGCGTAGATCGTTTTCTCTTTCATAAATGAAACCTTTAAATATCAATTTGAAGCGCAAGGGCGCTTCACCCCATCTCGTGCACGGTGCGGAATAAAACGCGCAAAAAGCGCTCGGTAACGATACACCGCACCGCGTTGCAAATTTCAATTTATCGTTAGGTCTCGTAGGGAACGGATTTATCCGTTCCGTGTGATTTGCGAAGCAAATCACCATTGCCTGAGGCAATGCGGAATGCATATATGCATTCCCTACAGCGCGATAAATACGAATTTACTCCACGGTGAAGAAGCTTTTTATGGTTGACATAATCCCGGACTCCACCCTGGACAGAGCCAGGAATTCGCCGGCTTCGCTGTAGGTGCGGTAGGTGCCGTCGGGAGAATCCATAGTAAAGGAATTACCGTTGCGGCAGCGAAGGGTCTGCTTTTCCGTCAGGGTCACTGCAGGATACGCTGCAAACATCGTATCCACCGGGCGCAGGAAGCGTTCCGGGTCGTCACTTTCCACCAATTCCTTCAAAGGGATCGCCTCGTCAATGGTATATGCCCCGGCAGCAATTCTGCGAAGGCTTGCCATACAGCCGCCGCAGCCCAGAGCTTCACCGATGTCCTTGCAAAGGGTGCGGATATAGGTTCCCTTGGAGCAGCGCACCCGCAGACGGATGCCCTCTGCCTCCATACCGAGAAGCGTCAGCTCGTGAATGGTCACAGGCCGTGGCTTTCGCTCCACCTCCCTGCCCTTTCGGGCAAGATCGCACAGCTTTTGACCGCCGATCTTGATGGCGGAGTACATAGGCGGCACCTGCAGGATCTCTCCCCGGAACTGCTCCAGCACCTGCTCCAGCTGTGTGCCTGTAAAGAAAGCATCCTGCTGTGTCAGCACCGTGCCGGTGATGTCCTCGGTATCGGTGGTCAGCCCCGGGCGCAGCACCGTCTCATAGGTCTTTTCCGCGTGCTCAAAAAACTCCACGCCCCGGGTGGCTCTGCCCACAAAAACCGGCAGAACACCGGTTGCCATAGGGTCCAGCGTCCCCCCGTGACCGATGCGCTTTGTATGCAGCACACCCCGGAGCTTGCTGACCACATCCTGACTGGTCCAATCCTGAGGCTTGTCTATAATTACGATTCCGTTCATAGCTGTTCTTTACAGTGTGGGCATTGCGGCGATCACTGCCTGCACTGCCTCGTCCATCGTCATATCCATACTGGCGCCGGCAGCACCACGGTGTCCGCCGCCGCCGAATTTGGCGCAGATGCTGCTTGCATCGTACTCCGGCAGAGCACGGACCGACAGCTTCACAACGCCGTCCTCCTGCTGCCGCAGGGTGGCTGCGATCTTCACGCCCTCGATGGAACGGGGGAAGCCGGAGATATTTTCCATATCATCCTCGGTCACACCTATCTCCTTTTCCACCGCCAGAGGCAGGGCGCAAATGGCGATCTTACCATCACAGAGGAACTGCAGATGCTCAATGATCCAGCCCTGCAGCTTCAGCCGCTTAAGAGAATTGGTCTCGAAAAGCACCTGATTGAGGGCAGGAAGATCATCACTCACCTCCGCGCAGGCAGCCGCCACCCGGAAGGTGTGGCTTTTGGTATTGGCATAGCGGAAGCAGCCGGTGTCTGTGGAAATGGCAGTATAAAGAGCATTGGCCATAGGGGTATCCAGACGGACGCCCATTTCCATCATAATGTCATAAATGATCTGACCGCAGGCAGCTGCCTCTGGGATTACCAGCTCAAAATCCGTAAAGCTGTCACTGGAACGGTGGTGGTCGATCCGCAGGTCGATGTGTCCCAGAAGGTGGGAAAATGCCCCCGGCAGCATTCCCGGAGAAGCCACATCCACGCAGACGATCACATCTCCCGGCTGTGCCTCCGGCTTGGAGATCCCCTCCAGCAGGTGGGCATACTTCTCTGTGACCTCAGGATTATAGAGGACCCAGGCAGCTTTGCCGATGCTGCGCAGACCGCGGCAAAGGGCGGCGGCAGTGCCAAGGGTATCGCCGTCGGGACGGCGGTGGGTCACAATGGTAAAGCCGTTGCGCGCAAGAAGATATGCGGCAACCTCACTGATCGTCAGACTGCTCATCTTTTTTTACCTCTAAAGAATTGATCAGCTTCAGCATTTTTGCGCCGTAGGTGATGGAATCGTCCAGCTCCCACACCAGCTCCGGGGTGTAGCGCAGCTGCAGAGACCTTCCCAGCTCACGGCGCAGGTAGCCGCCGGCGGACTTCAGACCCTTCAGGGCATCGGCTGCCCGCTCGGTCTGGAGAAAGCTTACAAAAATTTTGGCATAGCGCAGGTCAGGGGTTGCCTCCACACGGGTGATGGAGATCATCGTGTCCTGCACTCTGGGATCTTTCAAATTGCGGATCAAAGAGGAAAGCTCCTTCTGGATCTCCTCGTTGATCCTTCCAATACGATTGGACGCCATAGTTTCGTCCTCCTATTCAGAATATCGTAGGGCGGGGCCTTGGTCCCGCCGCCAAT
>JAZNZZ010000172.1:0-8134 GCA_045595205.1 Faecousia sp. | reverse complement strand
TCTGGTCAGGACGATGTAGTTGCCGGTGGTGCCGTTCAGCTGAGCGGTATCCAGCATGAAGTCCAGAGTCAGTGCGCCGCCCAGTGTGGTGGAGGTGCCCAGGAACTTCATGGGATCAATGTATCCGCAGGTATTGCACTGACGGCCTGTATAGCTGTGGCCGAGAGCTGCGGTATAATCATCCGTGTAACTGTCGCCACAATCGCAAGTGTAGACCGTGTAGCCTTGCTCTGTACAGGTCGGTGCGACTGTTTCCGACTTATGGGTGTGACCCAGAGCCGGAAGGATGTTGCCTGCAATCAGGAGTTCACCGCAGTCCAGGCAGACTGTATCTCCGGAATAGCCTGCTGTTGTACAGGTGGCCGCTTCTGCGTTTTGATGCTGACGGTTGGGATGATCAAGCGCTGCTATATGATTGGCTTGGTAGCTGTCACCGCAAGCGGAGCAAGTATATGTGGTGAAGCCTGCTTCAGTACATGTCGGTGCCGTTGTAACCGATTCATAGTTGTGAGGTAGCTTTCCCAAAACCTCATAATAACTGTCACCGCAGGCAGCACAGGTGTAGGTGATATTGCCCTCCAGAGTGCAGGTAGGCTCTGTTCTGACCGATTCATAAGCATGATCGGTCTTTTCCAGAACGTTCCCATAGCTGTAGTCGCAAACTGTGCAGGTGTAGGTGATACTACCCTTCTGGGTACAGGTAGCAGGAACATGAACATTGGTGTACTTGTGGTTGGTAACGGGAATCACACTGCCTGCACTCCTTTGAATCAGGCAACCCATGCAGAATATATCCCCGGTGTAGCCCTCTGCGATGCAGGTCGCTGCAACCGCATTTTTCGTCACGGTCTGACTGTGCTGACATGGAGAATATGTACTGACCCAGGTGATTGTACCGCCGTAATTCTGTCGGACACTGCTGGTCCAGGTGGAATTGGATCGGTAGTATGCGGTCGCGGTGACATTGTAGAACAGATTCTCACTCATGGTAGGTGCGCTGCCCAGGAAACAGACCTCCTTAAGAGCGAGGCAGTACATGAACACATTCCCCAGTTCGGTCACGCTGGCGGGAATCGTCACACTGGTCAGGGCAGTACAGCTGTCGAATGCAAGACTGCTGATCTTTTCCACATTCGGTCCGATAGATACTGCCGTAAGGCTGGTACATCCGGAAAATGCGTTGGCCTCGATCAGTGTTACGCCATTTCCAATAATCACCGTCGTCAGGCCTCTACAGCTGAAAAACGCTGCTTCACCTACAGTCGTTACCGCATCGGGGATCACAAAGCTTCCGCTAAACCCTCGGGGGCAACGGACAAGGGTCGTCATATCCTTGGTGTACAGCACACCGTTTTCATCGCTGCAGTAATAGGGATTGTCCTCATCCACCCAAATAGCCTGCAACGCATCGCCATAAAAGAATGTGGAGTACAATACACTGCTGACTCCCCTGCCCAACGAGACAGATGTAAGTTTGGAGCAGCCGGAGAATAAGTATCCGTCCAGTGTGGTGGTTTGGTCCTGCGCTAAGTCAGAATCTGCACATCCAATAGTTACTGTTATCAGACCTGCACAATCTATGAACGCATGCTTGCCGACAGAATCCACCGTACCGGGGATCGTGATCTGCTGCAAAGCCTTGCAGTCCTCAAAGGCATATTCACCAATGGTAGTCACGCCGCTGCCAATGGAAATTTCCGTCAAGGCTGCACATCCGCTGAAGGCGTATGCCTCAATGCTTTCTACACCGTCGCCCAAGGTCACCGAGGTCAGGTATTTACTGAACACACCTTCGGGGATTGTGCCACCGGTAATTGTGATAGACCGCACGCTTGTTGGTACGGAATAGTGCGTACTTGCCGTGGTTACATAAGGAACAACGAGCGTCCGAAGGGAGGTACAGCCCTCCAGAGCACCTTTTCCGATTGATGTGGCGGTATCAGGGACTGTCAGCTCCGGTAAGGCTGTGCAGTTCGAGAACGCATAATAATCGATTGTGGTAAGGCCGTCGTTTAGCCCCACAGACACCAATGCAGTACATTTGTAAAAAGCATATGTTTCGATCTCAGCAACGCTGTTGCTGAAGGTAACTGCCGTAAGCTTGCCGCAACCAGAGAAGGCGTATTTGGCAACTGTTACAGCGCCATCAGCAATCGTATAGCTGCCTTCGTACCCGCCGGGGCAGGTAATCAGGGTCGTCATATCCTTCGAATACAGCACACCATATGCATCGCTGCAATAGTAAGGACTGGCTTCATCCACCCAAATAGCGGTCAGATTACCACATTGACAGAACGCATTGGCTTCCACGCCCTGCACATCCTCTCCCAAATGGACCTGCTCCAAATTGGAGCAGTTGTAGAACGCGCCGTAAAGGATGTAGCCGCCGGTGATGGTAACCGTCTTCAGACTTGCAGGGATATAGTATTTTGTGTAGGTGGTGGAGCTTGTACTGTACCCATAATAGTACTGATAGGTGGAGACACCGCCTTCGTATGCAACTGTGCCGAAAATCCAGCCCAGCGGGTACTGGTAGGTCTGGGTGGGTTTCCTCGTGTTTCCGCCCACAAAAGGAAGCGTTATGGATTCCAGGCTCACGCAGCCCCGGAACGCTCCACTGCCAATTTTTGTGATATTATTTGGGACTTCTACGGAAACTAAGGCCGCGCAATCCTTGAACGCCTCCGTGCCGATAGAGGTTGCTCCGGAACCGATCTTGATCGCAGTAATGGATTCCCGATACTCATACCACGGCGCATCTATGTAGTAAGTAGTGGAAGTACCGTTTTCAACAACGGTAGAATAGGTAGGATAGTTGTACATTTCGCCTGTGCCGGAGATCTCCAGCAGGCCATTATCCCAATAGATCCAGGTCAGATTCGTGCCGCATTTGCCGGATGCCAGCTGGAGGATCGGTTTTTCCATGCCGCAGCCAGTACAATAACCATCTACATAACTGTGGCCTGTAGCGGACATCACAACACCCTGGGATAGGATCTTTTCGCAATTCAGGCAGACTGTGTCACCGGAATAGCCAGTCTCCTGGCAGGTAGGAGCTTTATTGTTCAAAAGCTCGGTATCTGTGTGCTCGCACGGAAATTCCACGCCGGTCCAGACGATCGTACCGCCATAATGCAGCTTGGCTTCGTCGGTCCAGGAGGAGCTGTACATGGAGTAGTATGCCGTTGCAGTCACGCCCGCAAAGGCATTTTCTCCAATAGTAGGTGCTCTGCCCATGAAGGTAATCTTTGCCAAATTTAAACAGTCGGCAAAGGCATATACACCGACACCTGTCACCTCACTGCCAATGACCAGTTCGGTAATCGCTCCCCGGTATGCATACCAGGGGTATTCTGCAGCAGCGGTCAGTTCCTCCATGCTGCCTGTTCCGGAAATGGTCATCGTTCCTTCTTCCGACAGTTCCCATGTAAGCTTTTCTCCGCAGGTTCCTGAAACGGGAAGCTCCACTACCGTGTAACTGCATTCGACCAGGCCGGAATAGTTATAGATACCCCGGATATAGCAGGTATAAGTACCAGCAGCCATATAGTCGGCTGTTCCGGCAATCGTGTAATCCACGCCTTCAGTCAGAGTCTTACCTGCGTAGACAACTGTTGGTTCCACAGTCCGTGCTTCATCCGTCGCCAGCATGGTAGGGAATGTGATAACGGCATCATTCAGATTTTTATGCGATGCGCCACAGGCGATCACATAGGAGCTTTCCGTCTCCATCCGCTGGACATAAGTAAAGGTCAAAGTACCGTCCTCTGCAGCAATGCTTTGGGCAATATAGAGGAGATTATCAAAAGCCAGCAGTTCGTCAGCATCAATGCTGACAAGGGCCAGCATTACATACTCCTCCCCTGCCACCAGACCGGAGAAGGTAGCGGTCTTCAGATCATAGTTAGGGGTTTCTTCTGTTTCGTACTCGCCGCCCCAAATAGCGAATGTGGAGATGCCACCGTCTTCCTCTGCAATCTCTTCCGTTTCGGTCTGCTCCGCCGTAGAGTCGTCTTCTACCAACGTTGCTACCGATACGACAGAATCCTCCACCCAGGTGATTGTACCGCCATAATCCTGCATGACGCCGGATGTCCAGGTGGCATTATCCGGAGGATAGTAAGCAGTTGCGGTAACTCCCATAAACGCATCGCTTTCGATGGTCGGCGCATCGCCCCAGAAAGCGATCGTCTGCAATCCAGTACAGCCCTGAAACGCCCAATCGCCAATAGCAGTAACGGTATCAGATATCGCCACAAATGTCAGGTTTTTGCAAGGAAACGCAGAATCCTGAATATACTCTACACCCGAAGGTACAGCAAAATATCCGGAATAGGCACCCGGCAAAAGCACCAAGCCGGTCCCGTCTTTGGTGTACACAACACCGTTTACACTCTTATAATACGCATTTCCCGTATCCACATGGATCGCAGCTAACTGATTGCCCTGTACGCAAGCATACCCCAAGCATGTTACACTGGCCGGGACACTGATCTGTGTCAGACTATTGCATTCGGTAAAGGCATACCGGCTGATCTCTTTCAGGCCTTCCGGAAGGATTACTTCCGTCAGCGCACTGCAGCCCCAAAACGCATAGCCGTAGATTGCAGTTACACCTTCCGGGATCGCAACGCTGCTCAGGCTGGTACACGCCTGGAACGCCATAGGATTGATCTCCGTGACATCGCCGCCTATATCTGCGATCTGCAGGGAATGGAGGTAAGCAAACGCATAGCTGCCAACGCTTGTAATACCCTCTTCAATGACCAGCATGGTGATATTATCCGCATAGTCGAACCAGGGCTGTTCTGCTTCACCGGAGTAGTCCTCCATATCGCCTGTGCCGCTAATGCGGAGCATACCATTGTTATAAAACGCATAGGTCACATTGTCGCCGCAGCTGCCGCTGTCAGCAGGAACACCGCTTTCGATGATCGTGCCGGAACCGATCTGGCCAAAGAGGATATCCGGTGCGGAAAGATTGTTGCAGTTCAGATAGACCTTGCAAGCTTTTTCCACTTCTGCTGATCCGGTGACCTCCTCACCACTTCCTGTTATCGCAAAATCATAAGTATTAGGCGCAAGATAACACACAAGAACGCCGTTACCGTTTGTTGTTCCCAATTCTTCCTGGGTATAGGGATATTCCTTGCCCGTGGCGGTCACGGTGGCATAAGGAAGGGCATTGCCGTCCGCACCCTCCACATAAACAGAAATGCGGTACTTTTTATAAGGGCAATCGCCCCAGCCAAAATCGTCATAATCGAAAGACCAATACAACGTACCGATCTTGATGTTGATAGGCGTAAATGTATAGGAGAATGTTAGCCGCTTGCTCTTCAGCAATTTTATTTTAGCTGTGGTTTCCGCCTTAAAATAGATTGTAAACTCCATGCAGTCCTCACAGCTGTGTATGGAATCAGCTGTTTGTTCCGCCGTTGTGACCTTAGCGGAGTAGGACGCTTTGACCTCCACACCGATTGGCATTTCCAGTGAAGCATCCAAGGCCTTGCCGCCAACGACCAACAGAGTGGGAGCCATATCCACGCCGAAGAATAATGTACCCTCAGCGCTAAGCTCTGCTTCTACGATAGGTGCAGTGCTGATATTGGTAAATTTCTTATCTTCAAACTTAAAGCCCAGCGTAAAACTGGTGGAAACGGATGCTGAGACTTCTCCGCTGAATTTCAGTTGAAGCTCCGGTTCAAATCCGATGGCGATGCAGCCACCAAAGGGGATCATATAAATACCCAAAGGCAGGCCTACAGAAATCTCCCCATCCGCCGACAGCTTGCCAGTGGCTTTCACATCAGTCTGGAATTTGATATACTGCCTCCTGAGAGCAATATAATAGGACAACTTAAACTCAACGCTTAGGCTCATAGTACCGCTGAGTTTGATCTCCGCATCCACTTTATCCGATGAGCTGGTGAATTTTTTGTTAAAACCGTATGTAAAGGAGTATTTCTTGCTGGTGTCACCTTCAAAAGCAAAGGTCTGAGCCTCATCCTCAGCAAGGCCCTCATAAGTAACACCCTGCTCCAGCACACTGGTATCTACCTCTGCATCGGCAGCATCGCCGGAATATTCCAGCTTCATGTGGGAGAAAACCTCTTCCAGCTCCACATCATCGCCGGTAATGGTGACGGTTGTCCCGTCTACAGTGATCGTAGCAACCTTAGCAATCAGATACTCATCTTCTGCATAGGCATAGGAAAACACGTCGCCTATCTGCAGCCCGGTAAAGCTTTCGTTTGCATTTTCAATAACATAGACAGCATTTTCATCGTCGATGCTGGCAACGGTATTCACACCGGGCTGCTGATCGATAATGATGGTGGAGTCGGTGTAGACTGCGAAGTTGGTAGTCGTATCCTCATCCAGATTTAATACCTTTTCAGCATCGTAGTCCTCCACCGTAGAAGCCAGCAGCTGCTGCATCTCCCGGGTATACATCGGTGTGCTGTAAGCAGAACACAGCGGAGAGCAGTCAAATGTATCCACCATATATGCCGATGCCATGAAGTATTCCGGAATCGTGCCTTCCAGGGGCACCACCGCCGCAGTCTCATCGGGCGATACAACCGCATATCCACTGACCAACAGCTGCAGCCCATCTTCTGTGTACAGGCTGACCACCAATTGTGCTTCTTCAATAGCTGCATACTCCACAACCGCTGTGTTGCCATCCACTGTCAGATCCACAATCGTGTAACCGCCGGAAAATGCCTCCTCAGCTTCAGCTGTCTCTTCCTGATACGCAGTGATTTCTTCGCTGAGTAATGTACCAAGTCCATTGGTTGCCTCTACGGTAACGCCTTCGGTATCTACGGTTGTTTCCGCATCTGTACTTTCCGCAAAAGCGGTCAACGGGATCGCACTGAATATCACAGCGACCGCAATTAGCATTGCTAACCATCTTTTCATAATGCGAAGCCATCCTTACCTGTTCTTTGCTATAATGGTACAAAATTTATTATGCAGTTGCAATTAATTTTATGAAATTCAAGGAAGATTTTGCAAAAATAGCATCTTCTTTTAAGACTATTACGTAAAAACACTGAGCTGAGAATAGTACTTAAAAAACGGTCTCCGCACAGGAGACCGTTTGCTCTAAAACTATGGCAGCAGGATACGAAGGGTCTTACAGCAGAGCAGACACAGCATCGTAATCCGGTACGCTGGAAATACCGCCAGGCTTGGTGGTGGAAAGTCCCGCACTGGTACAGGCAAAGCGTACAACTTCTGTTAGCTGTGCAGCATCTAAAGTGCCAGGGTCCTGCTGCAGTTGCAGCAGCTTCCAAAGAGCGCTGCCGCCGAAAATATCACCGGCACCGGTGGTATCTACCACTTTAATGCCCGAAAGAGCAGCTACCATTCCCTCCGCTGCAGCATTCTTAAAGAAGCAACCCTCCGGGCCGCAGGTGACGAACAACAGCTTCACCGGGTAATGATCCAAAATGTATTGCGCACCCTCCCGGACACCCAGACCGAAGAGGAACTCCACTTCTTCATCACTGATCTTCACCACATCTGCTTTGGAAAGGCCCCAGAGCATTTGTCTTTTTGCTTCCTCAAAATCTTTCCATAATGGTTTGCGAAGGTTGGGATCATAAGTGATCAGCTTGCCCTTACTCCTGGCATATTCCACCGCCTGGTAAGTAGCGGAGCGAGAAGGCTCATCGGTGAGTGACAGCGTACCAAAATGAAATACCTTTGCCCGATCAATCAGAGAAAGATTTAGCTCTTCAAAGGTGATACAAGTATCTGCACCCGGCTTGCGGGCAAAAGAGAATTCACGGTCACCATGCGCATCCAAAGTCACAAACGCCATGGTTGTAAACACATCATCGGACACGATCAGGCCATCGGTGTTGATGCCCGCTTGCTGAAGGGTATTTGTCAAGAGCTTACCCAGGGCATCGTTACCAACCTTTCCTAAAAACGCTGTTGCTGCGCCGAACTTTGTCAGTGCCGCCAGGAAGTTGGCCGGTGCGCCGCCCGGATGAGCGGCCATAGTGGGATAACCGTCAGTATCGGTGCTGACACATGTAAAATCAATCAGCAGTTCTCCTAAGGCTACTACATCTAGCATATTCGTTCCTCCCACAGGTTTTTCTATACTATATCACCT
>JAZNZZ010000171.1:0-3383 GCA_045595205.1 Faecousia sp. | reverse complement strand
CCGACGATACGGACACTGCCTGCACCGGGCGGCACATCGCCTCCGGTCACTACTATCTGGGCAGCAGCATGAGTTCCTTCACCCAGCAGTATGTGGGCGTATATCAAAATCTTGCCAATGTGCAGGATGTGGTCATCGACTTTGCCGGCTACAGCATCAGTGCCACCAAACGTGTATTCTACATTCGCTCTGACAAGGAACTGACTGTACAGAGCCGCCTGACGCTGCTGGACTCCTACGGCGGCAGTAACATCTACGGCAAGGGTGCAGACAACCAGCCCGGTGGTGTTATTTACAACGAATCCTCCATCCTGAACATCTACGGCGGCAACTACATCTATAACCCCGAGGAGGGCAGAAATGTCGTCGGCGGCGGTGTCATCCTCAACGGTGACAGCTTCACCATGCATGGCGGCACACTGGATGCCAGTGCCTTTACCTACACCGATGCCTCCACCGAGGAAAAGACCTATACCTACAACGGTGCGGCCCTGCTCCAGTACGGTGGCTCCAAATACGACTTTACTATGACAGCGGGCCGCATGATAGGCGGTGCTGCCCAGGCAGGCGGCTGTGCCTACTTCGGCTACAACAATGTGGTGAACATGACCGGCGGTCAGTTTACCGGCGGCACTACCGATGTCGGCGGCGGCGGTAACATCCGTATGTACACCACCAGCGGCAGCTATAACAGTGCCCAGCTCCATATGTCCGGTGTGGCGATCCGTGACGGACGGGTGGAGGTTACAGGTGCCGGCGGCGGTAACCTTTCCGTAGCCAACGGCGACATTACCATTTCCAACACCTATATTGAAGGCGGTTACGCCGCAGCTTACGGCGGTAATGTCTCCACCGGTGTGAAGGCAAACATCACCTTTACCGACTGTATTATTGAAGGTGGCTATGCGGCTGCCCAGAGCGGCAATGTGCATATCTCCTCCACCAACACCTATACCACCTGGGATAATTGTACCTTCCTCAACGGCTCCGGTACCTATGGCGGCAATGTGACCTCCGGTAACGGCTATAATAAGTTCCTTGGCTGTCAGTTCCTGTACGGTACGGCAAGAACCAGCTACGGCGGCAACCTGGTGGCAAGCGCCGGCAATGTCAGTGCTACCAGCGCCAACTACACAGAGCTTCTGGCAGACAGCGACGGTGACCGGAACATTCTGGCAGGCGGCTATGCCAAGACCTACTGCGGCAACATCTATAACGGCGGTGTCACCAATATCCAGTCTGCACAGCTCATTAACGGTGATGCGGGCTCCTACGGCAAGGATCTCTATATGCCCAAGGCCAGTAAGCAGGGCAAGCTGACCATCGGTGCCGATGTGGTCGGTACCTTCTATGCCCGCTTCAACAACGCTCTCTATAACGGTGATGTTTACGGTCAGGCTATTACCAACACCGTTTGCGAAGCACTCAACGCCAATATCATCATCGACAACTACAGCAACGCCCTGCTCTGTGCCAAGGATGGCCAGCTTTATATGGGTGCCATTGCAGTAACCGACGGCACAAACTACCGCTGGTTTACCGACACCGCCTCTGCTGTGGCAGATTGCGGCGAAGGCGAATATGTGAAGCTGTTTATCGCACAGGATGTGGTGCTGACCAAGGATTGCGCCGTTGACCTGTGCGGACAGACCGTGAATATCTCCGGTGCTTACACCCTTTACGGTATGGACAGCTCCGGTGACGATTACACAGCCCCCACCGGTAAGGCAGTTCTCTCCGAAGAGACCGAGCTGGCAAACGATGTGACCAGGGGCGGCAAGCGCTATATCGCTACCTCTGATGACACCGGCGCTGCCTTCCACCGTCTGGAAAACAAGCTTACCAGCGTGGCACTTCGTCCCTCTGCTGACGGCATCTACTACACCGGTGCTTTCGGCTGTGACGAGACCCTGGTAGGTGACATTGCCTCCTACGGCGTGGCGGTGTCCACCGTCAATGCCCCCGGCGCAGATTTCCTGACTGACGAAGATACCCTGTACACCAATTTCGACGGTGCTACCCTGCAGGGCGGTGCAAATGTGACCGGCGTGCTGGTGGAAGGCATTATGAAGGAAGAGGGCAGAAATGCGGAGCTCAACAGTGCCTACGGTCAGATGCCCATCTTTGCGGCATCCTACCTGACCATGAAGGACGGCACTGTGATTTTGAGTGAGCCTGTGGCATACAGCCTCCGTGACATTATGACTACAGTGGACGATCTGATCGAAAGCGATCCGATCAATTACCGCAAGCTTACCAATCCGATGCGTGATTTCTATGCAAAATGGGAGGAAATGGGTATGGAGAACTGGGACTTCAAGAAGATCATCACACCCCCTGAGGACGATGTCATCGACATTCTGATGGTGGGCAACTCCTTCTGCTACTACTATGTGGAGGAGCTGGTAGGTCTGGCAGCTGCTGCCGGTGTGAAGATGCGTGTGTGCAATGTGTACTACTCCGGCTGTAAGATGAGCCAGCACTACAACTGGTGGATGGCAGGGGATGCGCCCTATCAGTTCTTTGTGACCACCGCAGAGGAGGGCAGAAAGGGTGTCAGCAATGTATCCCTTGAATGGTGCCTTGCTCAGGGCGAGTGGGACTATATGAGCATTCAGAGCCTGAACATCACCACAAGCGACCCCGAGCAGCTTATGCTGGATAATAAGCTGTATCTGGATACCTTCTACGGCTACTTCCGGGAGCAGTTCCCCAAGGCAACCATGCTGTGGCATCAGACCTGGTCCTATGCCGTGGGTACTGCCGGCAACGGCACTGTGACCACTGCGGAGACCCAGGCGGCAAACCACCAGAGAAACCATGATGTAGCAAGACTGATCTGCAAGGAGTACGATCTCATCAATGTCCCCACCGGCGATGCCTGGGCACTGATCCGTGCTGACGGCTACGATAAGCTCTGCGCCCGAATCGGCAAGGGCACCAACCACGAGGGCGACTACTACCACGACGGCGATGTGGGCGGCGGCCAGTACCTCAACGCCTGTGTATGGTTTGAGACCATCACCGGTATGTCCGTCCTTGGCAACACCTACCGTCCTGTTTATACCTACAACGGGACCGAGATCCCTCTCAACAGCGAAATGACCTATGAAAAGCTCCAGGAGGCTGCCCATCAGGCAATGCAGGAGAATCTTGCAGAAGCACAGTAAATAACCAAAGGGCAGCGGTGATCCCACCGCTGCCCTAAATTCTAATTTAGCGCCCTGTAGGGAATGCATATATGCATTCCGCATTGCCGCAGGCAATGGTGATTTGCTACGCAAATCACGCGGGCGATTGATAATCGCCCCTACAATGTCATTCGATAGACTGAACGATAAATATGAATTTGAAACGGGTTGTAAAATGGGAAAAGCTCTGCT
>JAZNZZ010000170.1:0-8393 GCA_045595205.1 Faecousia sp. | reverse complement strand
AAGACTGACACGGATCGAAGACCAGATCCGTTCCGGCAGCATTGTTGCAGCTGTCCAGCAGCAAAAGGTTACGGAAGTTGCTTCCGATTCAGTGACAGAAGCGGAGGAAACCGTTTCTGCAGCGGCTGTTGTTACAAAAGATGTTCCTGCAGACGTTAAAGATGAAGCGCCTGTCGGCTTCTGGTCCGACCTTGCTGCTTCGGTCAGAGCGGAACTAAATCCGGCTATGTCCGGCTTCTTTGGAACAACGGCCAATGCGCCTCTGCGCGGTGTCCTGACCGGAGATACGCTTCTTCTTGTTTGCGTGAATGACTTTGTTGTGGAAATTATAAATAAGCCGGACATCATTAAGCTTGTGGCGTTGAAAGCCTCTGCAATGTTAGGAAGGCAGATACGGGTTTGTATCACGGATAAGACAATGTCCTTTCAGAAAAGCAATCAGCTGGAACAGCTTTTAAATTTTGGAAAAGAGCACAGCAGCGTTGTTACGATCAAGAAAACGGATGAATAACTAAAAAATTTTGTTTAGAACAGGAGAAGTATTATGGCAAAAGGTGGATTCAGAGGTATGCCCGGTGGTGGCAATCAAGCTGCAATGATGCGACAGGTACAAAAGATGCAGCAGGAAATGGTTCGTATGCAGGAGGAACTGGAGAATAAGACCTATACTGCTGCAGCTGGCGGCGGTATGGTCACGGCTTCTGTGAACGGTAAGCACGAGCTCGTATCTCTTGAGATCAAGCCTGAGGCAGTGGATCCTGATGATGTCGAGATGCTGCAGGATATGGTGATCGCAGCGGTAAATGAGGCAATGCGCGCAGCTGATGCAGATTCTGCCAATAATATGTCCCGCCTTACCGGTGGACTCAACCTTGGCGGACTGTTTTAAGGAGCGATTATGCAGTATTTTCCTACAGCCTTGCAGGAGCTTTCAGAGCAATTCGGAAGATTGCCCGGCATCGGCGCAAAAACCGCGCAACGGCTTGCGTTTCATATTCTCGGACTGCCTTTTGAGGATGCTCAGGCTTTTGCAGATGCCATCATTGCAGCAAAGAAAACAGTTCATACCTGTCCCTGCTGTCAGAATCTTACAGACCGTGAGCTGTGCGTGATTTGTGATGATGATTTCCGTGATCAGGGTCTTGTGTGTGTTGTAACAGAGCCTAAGGATGTAGTTGCAATGGAGCGTTCCAGGGAGTATTCCGGTGTGTACCATGTACTTCACGGTGTGATCTCTCCTCTGAACCATGTTACGCAGGACGATATTCGTATCAAGGAATTGCTTCAGCGTGTGTCTAAGGGAAATATCCGGGAAGTGATAATGGCGACAAATCCGGATACAGAGGGTGAGGCTACGGCTATGTACATCTGCCGGCTGCTAAGACCTCTGGGTGTCCGTGTAACAAGACTTGCCTCCGGTATCCCTGTTGGCGGTCAGCTGGAATTTGCGGACGAGGTGACCCTCTCCAGAGCGTTAGAGGGAAGACAAGAAATGTAATACTTATAAAAATACCTGGTTGCGTATTTGCCAATGCCATTAAGATAAGAAAAAGCGTGTCATTCTGAGGACCCTGAGCATAGTCGAAGGGGACGAAGAATCTCCTTCAAAATATGATGGAGATCCTTCGCTGCGCTCAGGATGACACGCTTAACTTAATGGCATTGGCGTATTTGCAACCAGGTATTTTGTAGTTATAGGTCAAGCTTCAGATCGTTTTCTTTGATCCAACCCCATTTGCGGAGAATCAGGCAGAACAGCCAGCTGAGAAGAGCGGGGAGAATAAAGCAGATCAGGAGCATACCTGCCCAATCCCAGGCGGTGATCACCTTTTGTGCATCATTGATCCAGCCGGTGTATATGCCAATCTGACCAACAAAGCCGCAGGTTCCCATACCGGAGGAAACGGCTGCGCCATTCATCTCCAGCTTGAACAGACAGGTAGCAAGAGGTCCTGTTATGGCAGAAGCCAGAGTTGGCGGTATCCAGATCCTTGGGTTCTTTACGATGTTTGGCATTTGCAACATACTGGTGCCAACACCCTGCGCTACAAGTCCGCCCCAGCGGTTTTCCCGAAAGCTCATTACTGCGAAGCCAACCATTTGTGCACAGCAGCCTGCCACTGCGGCACCACCGGCTAGACCTGTCAGGCTCAACGCTGCACAGATCGCGGCGGAGCTGATGGGCAGAGTGAGGGCAATGCCGACAAGAACAGAAACAAGGATACCCATAATAAAGGGCTGCTGTGTCGTTGCCCACTTAACAGCTTCACCCACAGCGTTTGCTGCTTTTCCAATGGGGGCTGCTACAAGCGCCGCCAGTCCCACACCGACAAGGATCGTGACCAAAGGCGTAAGTAATATATCGATCTTTGTCTCTTTGGAAATCAGCTTTCCGCATTCACAGGCTATGACTGCAACAAAATAGACAGCAAGAGGACCACCCGCTCCTCCCATTGCGTTAGAAGCAAAGCCAACGGGGATAAGAGAGAACAAAACAAGCGGAGGAGCGTGGAGTGCATAGCCGATCGCGATCGCAATGCCGGGTCCCACCATTGCTTTGGCAAGACCGCCGATGGTATAGCTCACTGCGCCCTCTCCGGAACCGATGGTCGCGATGATCGCATTGAGAAAACCGATATGAAACTGTTGACCAATGGTATCCAGGATCGTACCTACAAGCAGGGTACAGAAAAGTCCCTGTGCCATAGCGCCCAAGGCATCGATTCCGTATCGCTTGCCGGAGAAAACAATGTCTTTCTTTGCAAAAAAAGATTTGATTTTGCCCAAGCTAAACACTTCTTTCAGATTTTGGAATATGTCTTATCCAGGAATCGCTGGGTGGAAACCACAGCGCGCTTATGCGTACCTTCGCCGATCTTTCCCGCTTCATCGTAAGCAGTGACAGTGAATGTGATTATATTTCCGGAAACCTCAGTTACCTCGGCCTCTGCATAAACCTCCATACCCACTGGTGTGGCAGATATGTGAGAGATGTTCAGCTCAATGCCTACGCTGGTTTTATCCTCCGGTATGGCTTCTGCAATGGCTTCGCAGGCTGCACCCTCCATAAGCGCGACCATACAGGGTGTGGCATAAACAAGAAGACTGCCGGAGCCTACCTCCAGTGCAGTGTCCTCGCGTTCTGCCTGTGTTGTAACCTTTCCTTTTGTGCCAATTGTTATTTCCATATTTAACCCTCCAATCACATAGAATATAGTTTACTTTTTTCCTGTTGTCAATATTTTAATGTTGCTATTTGGTAAAAATGGACTTATAATATAGAAAAATATAAGGAAGAGGTGCTTTGTATGACAAATGACAAGCTGAATCTGACAATGCTTTGTGATTTCTATGAGCTTACTATGAGCAATGGTTATTTTGAAACCGGTTATAAGGATCGTATTTGTTATTTTGATGTCTTTTTCCGTCAGTGTCCCGATGGCGGTGGTTTTGCAATTGCTGCCGGTCTGGAACAGATCGTTCATTATATCCGGGATCTTCGGTTCGACAAAAAAGATATTGAGTATCTCAGAGGACGGAAGCTTTTTTCAGATGAATTTCTTAAGTACCTGGAAACCTTTAAATTTACAGGTGATATTTGGGCAGTTCCTGAGGGTACTCCTATTTTCCCGAAAGAACCCATTATGATCATCCGCGCACCTGCCATAGAAGCACAGCTGATCGAAACCTTTGTTCTTCTGTCGATCAACCATCAGAGCCTCATTGCAACCAAGGCGAACCGTATTGTCCGTGCAGCCAACGGTCGGACTGTTCTTGAATTTGGTTCCCGCCGTGCCCAAGGTGCAGATGCTGCAATTCTTGGCTCACGGGCGGCATATATCGGTGGCTGTGACGGAACAGCCTGTACCATTTCTGATCAGCTCTTTGGTGTTTATGCCGGTGGCACAATGGCACACGCATGGGTGCAGATGTTCGATACGGAATATGATGCATTCAAGACCTACTGTGAGCTTTATCCGAATAATGCAACGCTTTTGGTGGATACTTATAACACACTGAAGTCGGGTGTTCCCAATGCGATCCGCGTTTTTAATGAAGTGCTGAAGCCTAAGGGGATCACGAAGTGCGGTATCCGCCTTGATTCCGGCGATATTGCCTACTTGTCAAGATCAGCCAGAAAAATGCTGGATGATGCAGGTTGGACGGAATGTAAAATTACTGCTTCCAATTCTTTGGATGAGTATATCATTCAGGATCTTCTTCGCCAGGGAGCTCAGATCGATATGTTCGGCGTCGGTGAACGACTGATCACTGCCAAGAGTGAGCCTGTGTTCGGCGGTGTCTACAAGCTTGCTGCAGTTGAACTGGATGACGGTACGGTTCAGCCAAAAATTAAAATTTCCGAAAATACAGGTAAGATCACAAATCCTCATTTCAAGAAACTTTATCGGTTCTTCGGCAATGATACAGGGAAGGCAATTGCTGACTATCTGTGTGTATATGATGAAACAGTTGATGACAGCGGTGAAATGGAGATCTTTGACCCGGAAGCTACCTGGAAAACGAAGACGGTATACAATTTCTCTGCAAAGGAATTGCTCGTGCCGATTTTTAAGAACGGTGAGCTTGTGTACGACTGTCCCAGCCTGCAGCAGGTGCGGGAATACTGTATGCAACAGGTGAATACTCTGTGGGATGAGGTGAAGCGCTTCGACAATCCCCACACCTACTATGTTGACCTGTCCAGAAAGCTTTGGGATATTAAGTACGGTCTTCTGAAGACCAAGGGTGAAAATGAAAAGAAGTAATGCCTGGGACATTGCATTCGGCGGCATATTTGCTGCACTTGCCATCGTTATTATGTCCCTTGGTACACTGATCCCGGTAGCAACATTTGTGTGTCCAATGATTTGCTGTCTTATGGGCTGTGTTGTGCTGAAGCTGTGCGGAAGGAAAACAGCATTTGCGTGGTATGCTGCGGTTGCTATCCTGTCGCTGTTGCTGAGTCCGGATAAAGAGGCGGCTTTGATATTCGCTGCATTCGGCTGTTATCCACCCGTCAAGCAATATCTTGACAGATTCCGGTTGCACATTGTACTGAAGCTTCTTTATTTTAATGCCTCAATACTTCTCGTGTACCAGCTTGCACTTCGTATCCTTGGTCTTACGGATATTTTGCTTGAATATTCCCAATTGGGTGTCATTTGGACTGTCATACTGCTTGCTGCCGGTAATGCTACATTCTTTTTGCTGGATCTTCTTATGAAAAGGATCCTGTACAGTAAAAGAAAAGGGTGATACGAATGCCGTATTTTCTGGATACAGTTGAGACGATCCCCTCCGGCTTGGGGTTCTCTCAATTTGGCTTTACGCATTTTATATGGCTGTTAGTGGCTTTTTTTGTGATACTTCTAAATTGTGTGCTGTACCGAAAACTGTCTGACCGCGGCAGGAAGATCTGGAAAATAACCGTTGCGCTCTTGATCCTTGCAGATGAACTGTTCAAAATGTCTATGCTGTTTATCGGACGCAGGTATACTTTTGATTATTTACCACTTCATCTTTGCAGCATCAATATCTTTATTATTCTGATCCACGCCTGGAAGCCATCCAAGCTTCTGAACGGTTTTTTGTACACAATATGTATTCCCGGCGCTTTGGCTGCTTTGTTGTTTCCGTCCTGGACAGCGCTGCCTGTCGGAAATTTTATGCACTGGCATAGCTTTACAGTGCACATACTTCTTGTGCTGTATCCTGTGGTGCTTTCTGTCTCCGGCGAGCTTGCTCCCAGTGTGAAGCGTTTGCATAAGTATTTCCTGTTGCTGGTGGCAATGGTGGTTCCGATTTGGTTTGTCAATATTCTGTTGGATACAAATTTTATGTTTTTGATGTATGCGGACGAAGGGAATCCGCTGTATCTGTTTGAGCAGCTTTGGGGAAGTCATCTTCTTGGGTTTCCTGTGATCATTGCAGGTGTTTTGATCGTGATGTATGTTCCTCTTATTGTGTTTCGGATAATCAGAAAAAAAGAAATATAAAAACTTCGGTGCAAATGCATAAGGCATTTGCACCGAAGCGTTTTTTATTGTGGAAGTTCTCCGGAATCATCTGTTACACCGCCATTGCCGATGCCTTGTGAAGGGTCGGTATTTCCGGTATTGTCATCGGAGGGAGCACCTTCAATTTTGCAGATAACAGCGTCCCGTGTCGCGAAAACGGAAGTATCTTCAAAATCTCTGGAAATCAGCTCGTTTGTTGTCTTATCGTACTTGCAGCGGTAGGTCAGTACCTTGTAGCCGTTGCAGGGAGATACGATATAATCGCCGTCTTTATAACCCTTGGAATTGTTGGCAGGGTATGTCTCGTAAGTTGTTTTGTAGCTATAATATTCGGATACAACATACTCCATCTTGATATAATGGTCTTTTGTATCTGTACCGTGTAAAGCTACACTTACGGTGCCACCGTCTGCCTGAGCTTCAATGCGGATGGGATAGTCAGTGGTGTTTCTGAAGCTGAAATCAAGAGAACCCCAACTGACGGTAGCATCCATACCAAGAGGCACATAACCAGGGGCGTAGCTGTGACATTCGCGGGCAAGGATCTCCAGATCAGCCTGCAATGCACAGTAATACAGCGTGGAAGAAACCTGACAAATACCACCGCCGATACTGGGGACAGACTTGCCGCCCACATAAGCAATGCCGGTTTTGTAGCCCTTTTCAGTAGTTCGTTCACCCAGCGTTCTGTTGTAGGAGAATATCTCTCCGGGATAAACGATCACGCCGTTAATAGACTCGCAGGCCAGCCGTAGATTCGTTTGGCGGTTTGAACTGCTGCTCTGGCTACCGGTATGTTTTCCAAGAGTATCCCGATACAGCAGAGCGGAAAGCTGTTCTCCGGTTTCCTCGGGAGGAATAATATCAAAGGGAATTTTAACCGTTTCACCGTAGGGAGTTTCGTCCAGCTTTTTTTGGACAGCATCAATATCAAAGCCGCAGCCGTTTTTTTCCTCTATAACCTCAAACTTGTCGTTAAACTTGGCATTTTCGGGAGCAACATAATGCTTATCCAGGATCGCTTTCAGATCGACAGGGGAGGGCGCGATCAATTCACATTCTGTTTCCAGGAGGAAGTCCTTTCTGCTGTAGGCATCCATTACTTCCTTGTACAGAGCGTCCAGATCCAGAGTGTACTCCGGTACGCCGAGATGAACGACCAGGGTGAGCTCGGGTGCTGTTCCGGTTACTTCGTAAGTGGATTGGGAAAGGGTCGTCTTGTAGTGTTCGCCGAACTTTTCCAATGTGTTCTTGATAGCACGGGACTTAAGACTCAGATAGGGAGAAATGTCAACGACGATCCCACCGTTTTGGGACATTTCGAGGTCTTTCTGCTTTTGACCGGAAAAGCCGCGGCGGCCGTACTTATAGGCCTCACGCACAGCCCGGGAGACATTGAGCTTTGCTCCTGTTTCGGCGGGGGTGAGCTCGACCTGCTTGTCAAATACCTTTACGGTCATTGTTGATGACTCATAGACGCTTGCCACGGCATTGACAGCGTTAACAGCCTCATCCTGTGTCATTCCTCCTACATCGACACCTGCGACCGAGACATTTTCAAGGATCGTTCCATCCGTATCAAACAAGTAGTCACAACCGCTGAGCAGCGTCAGCATCGAAAGAATCAATATTGAGAAAAGGGCAGCGACAGCTGTTCTGATCGTTTTCTTTGCCTTTTTTCTGGCTGCTTTAGATTCAGCAGCAGACGATAGCTTCTTTTTCAGCATAGTCATTTTACCTTTCAATATATTATGTTTGCACTATTGTAGCACAATTTTACAGAAAAGCAAGCATAAGAACAATTATTGCATTATGATATATTTTCCAAAATGTTCGATAAATACCTTGCTTTGCCGCAGACTGTCAATTCCGGAGGCTAATTTGAGGCGCAGCGTAGGGTCTTTTGCAGAAGCTACAAACTGTACTCTCTTTTTGTAGTCAGCTTCAGCACAGAGTGCACTGATCGCTTCCAGATTCAAACTGGACAGGGTAAAGAGAACATCTCCGGCTTTTTGCCGAATCTCTGTAATTCCAAGCTTTCTTGCGTTTGCCCGAAGAAGTGCGATCTCGATGAGATTCAGGACGCCCTTGGGAGGATCGCCGTATCGGTCAATGATCTCGTCCAGAAGATCATCTGCATCTTCCTGGCTGCGAATGGCAGCCATTCTGCGGTAAAGATCCATTCGCTCTTCGCCACGGGAGACATATTCCTTGTCTACATTGGCAGTGACATTCAGGTCTGCAGTACAATCCGGCTCCTTTGGCTTTTCGCCCCGTTCTTCCAAAACAGCTTCATCCAGGAGCTTTAAATACATATCATAGCCTACGGACATCATATGACCTGACTGCTCTGCACCCAGAAGGTTACCAGCA
>JAZNZZ010000169.1:0-6056 GCA_045595205.1 Faecousia sp. | reverse complement strand
GGTACCCCTGAAGCCATTCACTTCAGCGATACCCATTATGCAGCCTGCAGACGGTACAACGAACCCGACTTCCACATTGAGAGGAGAAAATAACGATGTCTGATGTATTGCTTGAGGTGCGGGACTTAAAAAAGTATTTCAATACCCCCAGAGGCCCTCTTCATGCAGTGGATGGTGTCTCCTTTACTATTGAGCGCGGCAAAGTGCTGGGCATCGTTGGTGAGTCCGGCTGCGGTAAGTCCACTACCGGCCGCACCATCCTGCGTCTGATTGAGCCCACCTCTGGCCAGATTTTCTTCGAGGGCAAGGACATCACCAAAGCTTCTCGGCGCGAGATGCGCGCCCTCCGCAAGGATATGCAGCTGATCTTCCAGGATCCCTACGCCTCTCTCGATCCTCGTATGACGGTCAGCGCCCTAATCCGTGAACCTCTGGTCCGCAACAAGTTAGTCAAGGGCGAGGAGAACATTGAGCGCCGTGTCAGAGAACTGATGGATCTCGTCGGCCTCACCCCCCGCCTATACAACACCTATCCCCACGAACTGGACGGCGGCCGCCGTCAGCGTGTCGGCATCGCCCGCGCACTGGCCATGGAGCCAAAGTTCATCGTGTGCGACGAACCGGTCTCTGCGCTGGACGTGTCCATTCAGGCACAAATTCTCAACCTGCTACAGGATCTGCAGGAACAGCTTGGCCTGACTTACATCTTCATTACCCACGACCTCTCCGTCGTCTACTACTTTGCAGACGACATCGCCGTGATGTATCTGGGGCAGTTGGTAGAAAAGGCTCCTGCCGAGGAGCTCTTCCGTAATCCTATCCACCCCTACACCAAGGCCCTGCTCTCCGCCATTCCCATCCCGGAGCTTGATGTTGCCAAGGATCGCATTGTAATGCGCGGCGAAATTACCTCTCCCGTCAACCTTCCGGACGAGTGCCGCTTCGCTCCCCGCTGCAACGAATGCAAGGAAATCTGTCGTCAGTCCGATTGCGCCCTGCGTGAGGTGTCGCCCGGTCATTTTGTTGCCTGCCACTGCGTTTAAAATAATGAACTGTGCAGGCACTTATTTTCTTCAACTAGTCACACATTTTGAAGAAAACGTGTAGGCGCATAGGGGCTTCAGGAAATATCTCAGCACGTTTTTCTGGAGTCCCCTACGAAGCCTATGTAATTATCATAAAATTCCGAAAACAACTGCGCTGTTTTTAGCAAAAGGACCTTTAACCTCCCATAAAATTGTTTCTGGAAAATACGAAAACGAGTCTTCTCTCTTTCACGCTCTTAGATAATCATCCCCCACAAGAGGACTGTAGATATCCTTCAGCCGGATGAAGTCACCCGTTTTCAATCAGCCCTCAAATAAAGGAGAAAACTACTATGCGCGAAGTAGTATTTGTTGATTTCGCTCGTACCGCGTTTACTAACCGCGGTGGTTCCCTACGATCTTTCTCTGGAACCGAAATTGCTATCGAATGTTTAAAAGGCTTGTTGAAGAAAAGTGCCCTTCAGGAAAGAGGCAACAAAACAAGTGTCGATTCTGTGTTTGCTGGTTCTGCGGCTCGAGATAAGCTGACCGACAATCCGGCCCGCTACATCGCCATCGGTGCAGGATTGCCTCTGAGTGTCGAAGCACATCAGGTAGAAATGAAGTGTGGTTCTGGTATCACAGCCATTAATCACGCAGCATTTCAGATTGCTCTGGGATATGCAGATATAGCCGTTGCTGGTGGCATGGAATCTCACAGTACCCGTCCAGCTTTCATGTCCACTACTACACCGCCTTATAAAGGCATCCCTCCCCAGTGGCTTCGACTCCGCCTATCCCCCTTTGACGATCAAGAAATCACGATGCCTCAAATTTCTGACTGCATGGCTTTAAAGTGGAATATCTCCCGAACACAGTGTGATGAATTTGCGCTTCGTTCCCAGCAGCGGCTGGATGCCGCTTATCAGAGCGGCCTAATTGGCGATGAGATTATCCCTATAGTCATTCCCGCCACTGAAAAAACGCCTGAGCTCACCATTGTGAAGGACGAGTTCCCCAAGCCTCAGTCCACCATGGAAGTCCTTTCTAAGCTTAAACCCGTCTATGCAGATGGTGTATCTACCGCAGGCAATTCCTCCGGTGTGAACGATGGTGCCTCTTTCGTCCTAATGATGACTGCTGAGAAGGCACGGGAATTGGGCTTTGTCCCCTACGCCAAATGGGTATCCGGTGCTGATATAGGCGTAGAGCCCAGATGCATGGGCATCGGTCCCGCATTCTCCAACTTGAAAGCCATGAAGTTTGCTGGTTTGGGCATTAAGGATATTGATGTTTGGGAATGCAACGAAGCCTTTGCGGCACAGAACCTGTCCGTCATCAAAGAAATGGAATCCCAAAGTGGCCTTTCCATTGATCAATCAAACTGGAACCCCAATGGCGGAGCTATTGCAATCGGACACCCCAACGGAGCCTCCGGCGCTCGCATCGCCATGTTCGCCATGAAGCAGTTAGAAAAGACCGGCGGTAAATATGGTGTGTTCTCTTCCTGCTGCGGTGGCGGACACGGTACCACTACCATCATCGAAAATCTGAGACGCTAACGGAGGTAATGTGCATGAAAGAACGTGAAGTTGTCATTGTAGATGGCTGCAGAACCCCGTTTGGCAGAATGGGCGGTAGCCTAAAGGTCTTTGCCGCTTCTGATCTAGGAGGATTCTGTGTCAAGGCTCTGCTGGATCGCACAGGACTTTATAAACGGGGTGGTAAGGTAGATTCTTTAATGGCGGGTATGGCCTGCAACGACTCCAAATGCAGTGGCGTTGCTCGGTATATTGCCCAGCTCTCTGGCCTTCCTTATGAAGTATCCGCCACCTTTGTAGAGATGCAAGGCGGCTCTGCCATCACCTGTTTGAACCATGCGGCTTGGAAAATTAAAATGGGGATCTCCGACATCGCTATTGTGGGCGGTGTAGAATCCCACAGCAACACACCTGCCGCGTTCGGTACGGATTACGAACCCTACAAGGCTTTCGCTCCCACACCTCTGCCCCGCCTTCTTACCCCCAATCCGGATCGTAATACTTCCCTGATCCAAAGTTCGGATAAAGAGGCAGCCAAGTGGGGTATCTCCCGGGAAGCCTGTGATGCGTATGCTATTCGCTCCCAGCAGCGTTTTCAGACAGGATACCAAAGCGGACTTATTGGCTCGGAAATTGTCCCCGTCACCATTCCCGCAACCCGCAAAACACCCGAGCAAATCGTCATTCAGGATGAAAACCCTCACCACAACATCGCTGCAGAATCATTCTCCGCCGCAGAACCTCTCTTTACCAGTGGCGTGACCACCGCGGTCAACTCTTCCGTCTTCAGCGATGGTGCCGCCTTCCTGCTGATCATGACCGCCGAGAAAGCTGCCGAATTGGGGTATACACCCTATGCGAAATGGATCGGTTGCGCCCACTCCGGTACGCGGGAGGGCGATATGGGAAGCGCTGCAGCCTATTCCCACCTGAAGGCTGCTAAACAGCTTGGCCTAAAGCTCGGAAGCTTCGACGTTTTTGAAAATAACGAAATCTCTGCTGCCCAGCAGCTGACCGCCATCGAAGTGCTGCAGAACACCGCTTGTGAAATGGTCGATCTATCCAAGTGGAATCCCATTGGAGGTGCCATTGCTGTTGGCTGCCCAAGCGCTGCCTCCGGTGCCCGCATCGCTATATCTGCCTTGAAGCAACTCGAAAAGACAGGCGGCAAATACGGTTCTCTCTCCGCCTGCTGCGGCGGCGGCCAAGGCGCTACAACCATCATCGAAAACCTGCGCCGCTGATTAGTTCGGGCATAATTTGGGAGGAAAACCATGAAACTTTGGGAAGGCATCAAAATTGTTGAATTCTCAACCTTTGTTGTCGTCCCCACTGCTATCAGCACCTTTGGTTCCCGCATTCTCGTTGCACCACACAGAATGTTCAGGAGGAACAGACGGCGCGTAAGAATTCACATTCTTTGATTATGACAGCAGGCAACTGCCACTGCCATCTTTGAAGATTCATGCACCAATGCAATTTAAATAAACTTTAAGGAGGAAAACATGAGACTCTTAGAAGGTATCAAAGTGGTAGAGTTCGCTACGTTTGTTGCCGTGCCCATTATGACTCGCGTCCTCGCGGACTGGGGTGCCGAAGTCATCAAGGTCGAAGCCGCAGTTGGCGATGAATGGAGAAAGCAAGGCGGAGGCAACAATCTGCCCATTGAGGATAACTGCAACCCCGAGTTTTCCATGGTTAACGGCGGAAAGCGGTTCATCTCTCTCAACCTGAAAAAGCCCGAGGGCAAAGAAGCCCTTTTGAAGCTCCTTGCAGACGCCGACATCTTTGTCAGCAACATCCGTTGGGAGTCTATCGTCCGGTTGGGTCTGGACTATGATACGCTGCACGCAATGTTCCCCAAGCTGATTTATTTCCATTTCACCGGCTTTGGCTATGACGGCCCCGGTAAAGCCCGCCCCGGTTTTGATTCCTCCGCATTCTGGGCTTCCAGCGGACTTTTGTACGAATTTCCCGAAAAGGGCAGCCACCCTCTGACTGCTGCTGCAGGTTTTGGTGACACCGTCTCTGCAAGCGGCGCACTCAGCGGCGTTATGGGTGCACTGTATCACCGCGCCATGACCGGCAACGGCATCCGCGTAACCACTTCGCTATATGCAAACGCCATCTGGTGCAACTTCTCCCGTATTACCGCCTGTCAGGAACGCAAAGACGGTCGCATTGTCCCCGTATATCCTCGTACCCACCATGAGGCAAACCACCCCTTCATCAACATCTACCAGTGCAAGGATGAGCGTTGGATCCTGCTGGGTGCCTATTACAGTACCCGGTTTGAGGCCATCATGCAGGTTCTGGGACTTGAAGAATACATCACCGACGAGCGGTTTAATACAGAGGAAAAAATGTACCGCAACAAGTCTGCCCTGCGCGACCTGTTTGCTGAGGCCTTTAAAACCAAAACTGTGGCCGAATGGTCGGAACTGCTTCTGGCGTATGACATTGCCCATCAGAAACTGGTCAACAGCAGCGAGGTCAGCAAGGACGAGCAGGCATGGGCCAATGATTACCTCACCAACGTACAGTTCCCCAACGGCGAGGAGTACATCCTTCCCAACAGTCCCGTTACTTTCTACGGCCTGGAGCGCCTGCCTGCCCCTCACGCAGGCGGTATCGGGTGTAACACCACAGAAATTTTGACAGAGTATGGTTATATACCCGAAAGAATTCAACAGTTGAAAGACTGCGGTGCCGCCGCAGGCATTTGATTGTACGCTTTTGGGCTGGCATATTTCTTTCAGCTTCGCCTGAACTTCTTCCCCATATTATAAAGCCACGCCCTATCCAATGGATAAAGCGTGGCTCTTCTTCCGCAAATCACAGCAAGTTATATTTTTTCATTTTTCGAAACAGCGTAGCTCTGGAAATCTTAAGGCTCTCAGCCGTTTTTATTCGATTTCCACTACAATTCTCCAACGCTCGCAAAATCTCTTCGAGTTCCATTTGCTCGCATTTGGCACGATAGGAACTCTCCGCCTGTTTTGTGTCAATTTCCTGTTTTGGCGAAAAATCAGGTTCCACCTTGAAGTTAAAATGAAACTCTTTCAAATCTCCTGCTCCGCACAAAATACAGGCACGTTCAATGCTATGCTCCAACTCCCGGACATTTCCCGGCCAGCTATAGCTTGATAAAAGATGATATACCTGCGGCTGCATTCCAGAAATCGCCAGACCATGGCTTCTGTTTGCAGCCCGTATAAAATGATCTGCCAAAAGCTGGATATCCTCCAGCCGCTCACGAAGCGGAGGAACCGTTATCTCCAGTGTATTGATACGGTAATAAAGATCTGCGCGGAATCTTCCTTCCTCCACCATTTTCCTCAGATCCCGATTGGTACTGCACAAAATTCTCACATCTACCGGAATCTCTTTGATTCCACCTATACGTTTAATCTCTCGTTCCTGAAGTGCTCGAAGAAATTTGGCTTGCAATTCTAACGGTAATTCTCCGATTTCATCCAGTAATAGCGTA
>JAZNZZ010000168.1:0-4581 GCA_045595205.1 Faecousia sp. | reverse complement strand
GCGGCGACCTGATTCGAACAGGTGACATACCGGGTATGAACCGGCTACTCTACCAACTGAGTTACGCCGCCATATTGGTCAATAGATCTCGAAGTCGGAGGCCAAGCGGTCTTAGGAAGACAATCCAAGCCCACACCTCCTTGGCCCACAGAACGACATGGCTACGACCCGCCTTGCGGCGACCTGATTCGAACAGGTGACATACCGGGTATGAACCGGCTACTCTACCAACTGAGTTACGCCGCCATATTGGTCAATAGATCTCGGCACCGCCGAAATCAGCTTTGTTATTATATCCACAGGAATGCGGTTTGTCAAGAGAAAATGTTTGTATTTTTCGGATTTTTTTGGAAAACCTCTTATTGAGGTGATGGTTTTTGGGGCTTTTGAAAAAGACTGTCCTGTTTGCCGCCGGGGGCGGGGCTTATGTCGGTCTGGAGCTTTTGTGGCGGGGCTGGAGTCACAGCAGTATGTTCTTTGCCGGAGGCAGCTGCTTTTTGCTGCTGGGCAGCCTCTCCCGCAGGCGGCTGCCCCTTTTGGTAAAAGGGGTGCTGGGGGCAGGTATGGTCACGGCGGTGGAGCTTCTCACGGGACTTTTGGTCAACCGCCGGTATGAGGTCTGGGACTACCGGGGTCTGCCGGGAAATTTCCATGGGCAGATCTGCCTGCCATTCTTCCTCCTGTGGATCCCTGTGAGCATCGGGGCAATGGGACTCTACAAGCTGGCAGAAAAGTGTATTTAACGCGCTCTTGTAGGGACCGGCGTCCGGACGGTCCTGATTGACAGCGGGCGATCGATAATCGCCCCTCTACAAGCAGGCAGAGAAATATATTTGAGGGAAATTCCCTATTTACTTTTTTATAATATGGTGTATAATAAGGGCGAACAGAGTAGGAAACCCTGCGTGAAGTGCTGCCAGAATGGGGAGTTGATTGGCAGACGAAGGACTGTGTCCGCGATAGGGTATCCGCACCCGCTGGCCAAAAAAGGATTCCTTCCTTTAGGCAAGGCGATACTCGGTCCGGCAAGTGGCCGCCGTGCCCTTTCCCGATTGGTGATCCGTATACACTCCCTTTGCGCGTTTGCGTAAAGGGATTTTTTATTGGGATCTCCACGGCAGCTTGCCCATTATAAGGAGGAATGTAATATGTCAAAAAAACCTAAGTCCCTTTTTACCGTGAAGCGGCTGGTGATCAACGCGATGCTGGTGGCGGTGTATGTGGTGCTTCGGTACTTCAGCATCCCCTTCGGTGATTTCTTCCGGTTCACCCTTGCGCCCTTTTCCGTGATCCTGTGTGCAATGCTGTACGGACCGGTGGACGGGCTGATCGTGGGTCTTGTGGGAGAATTTCTTTCCCAGATCCTGGGTCCCTACGGTCTGACCCAGACCACCCTGCTGTGGTGCATCGGCGAGACCGTCCGGGGCGGCACGCTGGGTCTTTGCGTTTGGCTGTTTCTGCGTAAGCACCTGCACGCGGCGGAGCGCCTTCGCGGCAGACAGAAGCTGATGCTGGTCCTTTTCTGCTCCCTGACCGGCATCCTGGCAGCCCTCGGTCAGACCTTTGCCCTGTATGTGGACTCCAAGCTCTTCGGCTACTACACCTATTTGATGGTGTTCGGTGTGCTGATCTGGCGTGTGCTGGTTTATGTGGTGGTGTCGGGACTGCTGGGGTATCTGTGCCTGCCGGTGATCACCGCCCTGAAAAAAGCAAAGTTAGTGTAAAGAGAGTGTTGTTATGACCATCAATGAAGCACTGGATTTTATCAATTCCGTATCCTGGAAGGGGAATGTTCCCGGTCTCAGCCGCACCTTTGGACTTTTGGAGCGGATGGGCGATCCCCAGAAGGAGCTGAAATACATCCACATTGCCGGAACAAACGGCAAGGGCTCTACCTGCGCCATGCTGGCAAGTGTACTTAAGGCAGCAGGCTATAAGGTGGGACTTTATACCTCCCCCCATATCTACTGCTTTAATGAGCGCATCCAGGTAGGCGGGGAAAACATCTCCGACGAGGAGCTGGCTGCGGTCACGGAGTATGTAAAGCCCCTTGCCCTGTCTATGGGAGAGGATATCCCCACAGAGTTTGAGATGGTGTTCTGCATTGCGGTGGAGTATTTCAAACGCAAGGGCTGTGACATCGTGGTCACCGAGGTGGGTATGGGCGGCGAATTGGATGCCACCAATGTGATCCCCGCGCCGGAGGTGGCGGTGATCACCAACATCGGTCTGGACCATACGGGCTTCCTGGGAAATACGGTGGAGGAGATCGCAGCCACCAAGGCGGGCATTTTCAAAACCGGCTCCTCTGCGGTGATCTACCCCTCCTGCCCCTCTGTGGTGGCGGTCTTGCAGGAGATCTGCAAAGAAAGAAAGCTCCCCTGCCGGGTGGCGGATTTTGAAGCTATAACGCCCATCTCCCACAGTCTGGAGGGTCAGACCTTCCGCTGCGGCGACAGGACTGTAAACCTGCCCCTTCTGGGTCAGCATCAGCAGTATAACTGCTGTATTGCCTTGAATGTGCTGGACATTCTTCTGGAAAAGGGCTGGAAGATCTCCGAGGAGCACATCAGAAAGGGTCTGGAGGAGACGGTGTGGCCCGGCCGATTCCATATTATGGAGAAAGACCCCCTGTTCATCATCGATGGCGGACATAACCCCCAGTGTCTGGAAGCACTGGTGAAAAATATTGAAGACTATCTGAAGGACCGCCGGATCATCGGACTGACCGGTGTGCTGGCAGATAAGGACTACGGCGAGATGTACAAGCCGGTGCTGCCCTATATCGAGGAGTTTGTGTGCATCACCCCGCCCAGTGACCGAAGGCTGGAGGCAAAGGAGCTGGCAAAGCATTTGCAGGCCGCCGGCGGCAAGGCGGTCGCCTGTGATCCCATTGCCGAAGGTGTCCGAAAGGCAAAGGCTCTGGCAGGGCGCGACGGCGTGGTGCTGTGCTTCGGCTCGCTGTACTCTATCGGTGACATAAAAAACGCACTTGAAGAGCGTTAAAGCCTGTTTTGTAGGGGAGGCTCTTGAGCCTCCCGAATTGCCGCAGGCAATTGTGATTTGCTGTGCAAATCACCGGGAAGGTCAAGACCTTCCCCTACAGCAGAAAAGAGGTATGATATGAACATAGAGCAGGCGATCAATTACATCCATTCTCTCTACCGCCCGGGGAACAAGCCGGGACTGCACCGGGAGCAGGAACTGTTAAAGCTTCTGGGCAACCCGGAAAAGGAGCTGAAATTCGTCCACATTGCCGGCACAAACGGCAAGGGCTCCACGGCGGCAATGACCGCATCCATCCTGTGCAAGGCGGGCTATAAGGCAGGTCTTTTCACCTCTCCTTATATCTACCGCTTCCACGAGCGCATCCAGATGGACGGCAGGCAGATCGAAGACGAAAAGCTGCTCCCTTTGATCCTGAAGGTAAAGGCACTGGCAGATACTATGGAGGAGCCGCCAACAGAGTTTGAATTTGTCACCGCCCTGGCAATGGAATACTACCGTCAGGAAAAGTGCCCCATCGTGGTGCTGGAGGTGGGTATGGGCGGCAGACTGGATGCCACCAATGTGATCCCTGTGCCGGAGGTGGCGGTGATCACCAACATCGGTCTGGATCATACGGATGCTCTGGGCAGCACCGTGGAGGAGATCGCAGAAAACAAAGCCGGTATCTTTAAAGAAGGGGGCAGCGCGGTGGTCTACCGCGGTACGCCCGGTGTGGAAGCAGTCTATAAAAAGATCTGCGCGGAGAAGAATGTAAAGCTTACCTTTGCAGACTTTGCAGGTCTGCGGCTTCTGTCCCACGGTCTGGAGGGGCAGGTCTTTGACTGCGGCGCCCGGAAGAATATGCAGCTTCCTCTTCTGGGTGACCATCAGCTGCATAACGCGGCGGTGGTGCTCTCCGTGGTGGATACTCTGATCGCCCGTGGCTGGAATATCACCGAGGAGCATATTTACGAGGGTCTGCGGGATGTGTCCTGGCCCGGCAGATTCGACATCGTGGGCCGCGACCCCCTGTTTATCATCGACGGCGGACATAACCCCCAGTGTCTGGAGGCACTGGTGAAAAATATTGAGGACTATCTGAAGGACCGTAAGGTAGTGGTCCTTACGGGTGTTCTGGCAGATAAGGACTACGGAGAAATGTACAGGCCGGTGATGCCCCTTGTGGAGGAATTTGTGTGCATCACCCCCTTTAACCCCCGGAAGCTGGAGGCAAAGGAGCTGGCAAAGCACTTGCAGACAGCAGGGGCAAGGGCAGCGGCCTGCGACACCATCCCCGAGGGCGTGAAGCTGGCAATAGAAAAGGCGGGAAAAGACGGCGTTGTCCTCAGCTTCGGCTCGCTGTATTCCATCGGCGATGTCCGCAACGCCGCAGATAATTAAAACCCATTGTAGGGGACGGGTTTCCCGTCCCGCGGGAGGCGTTTCGCCTCCCCTACAAATTATTAAAATACGAAAAGGAGATTTCTTATGCATCTGGATCACGATCATATTGCTGGCGGTCATCACGGCCACAGCCACGAGCATACCCATACCCATGAGCACACCCACGACGGTATGACCCATTCCCACGCC
>JAZNZZ010000167.1:0-3930 GCA_045595205.1 Faecousia sp. | reverse complement strand
GTAATTAGTTTGATATTTCATATTGGAGGAAATAAAAATGGCAAAAAGACTGCTGGGTAAAGAAGTAAATGAGGCGCTGGTCGCTGCGCTGCAGACCCGCACCGCTGCTCTGCGTGAAAAGGGCGTGACCCCCACCCTGGGCATCATCCGTCTGGGCGAGAACCCCTCCGACCTGTCCTACGAGAAGGGCGCTACCAAGCGCGCTGAGGAAGTGGGCGTTGCTGTCAAGAACTACATCCTGCCCGAGACCGCTTCCAAGGAAGATGTTTTGGCTGTGATCGACGAAGTCAACGCTGACGATTCCGTCCACGGCGTTCTGATGTTCCGTCCTCTGCCCAAGCATCTGAAGAAAGATCAGGACGAGATCTGCAACCGCCTGGCACCCTGCAAGGATGTGGACTCCATGACCCATATGTCCAACGCCGGCGTGTTTGAGGGCCAGGATCTGGGCTACGCTCCCTGCACCCCCGCTGCCTGTATGGAGATCCTGGATCACTATGGCATCGACTGCAAGGGCAAGTCTGCTGTGGTCATCGGCCGCAGCCTGGTGGTTGGCAAGCCTGCCGCTATGATGCTGCTGGGCAAGAATGCCACCGTTACCGTGTGCCACACCAAGACCGTGGACACCGCTGCTGTCTGCCGTGAGGCTGACATCATCATCTCCGCTGCCGGTGTGCTGGGCAGCCTGACCAAGGAATTTGTCCGTGAGGGTCAGATCGTTATCGATGTTTCTATGAACTGGAACCCCGAGAAGATCACCTCCAAGGGCAAGGGCGGTATGTCCGGTGACGCTGTGTACGACGAGGTGGAGCCCATTGTTGCGGCGATCACCCCCGTTCCCGGCGGCGTGGGCGCTGTTACCACCTCTGTGCTTATGAAGCATGTTGTGGAAGCTGCTGAGAAGACCTGCTAAGCGCATATTGTCATTGCGAGCCAGTGATCACACTGGCGTGGCAATCTCCTGTAAAACTGACGGAATTAAGGCGGTTTACCGCCGGGGGATACAGGAGCAAATAAGCCGACCGTCTGGGCGATCTCGTCATAGCACGGGATCGCCCATTTTTAAGAAAATGAGGTAGAAGTATGAAAAAATTAAACAACCTCTCCGAAGCAAGCTTTTTGAGAGCCTTTTTTGCTGCCGTGTCCCTGTGCTTCATCGTGGCTGCCTTTTGTATGCCCGATCTGAAGGACCTGTTTGCCGGCACGGAGATCATTTGGAAGTATCCCTGTAAGGTCTCCAGTAACTATTTCTATATGGGCGGCTTTTCTGCCACCTTCCTGAATATGGGTCTTGTGGGTATTTTCTGCACGCTTCTGTGCCTGCTCCCCGGTGCGAAGCCCGGCAATGCCACGACCCTGGCATTCCTGCTGACCGTTGGCTTCGGCGCCTGGGGTATTAACCCTCTGAATATGATCCCCACAGTGCTGGGTGTGTGCCTGTACTGCCTTGTGAAGAAGGAAAAGCTGGGCAGCCAGGTCAATGCGATGATGTTCTCCACCGGCATTGCGCCCATTATCTCCGAGCTTCTGTTCCGTTACCCCGGTACAGAGTACATCGGCTTTAACTGGCTGGGCGCAGGTCTTGCTCTCCTTGTGGGTCTGATCATCGGCTTCTTCCTGCCTGCGGGTCTGGGTCACGCCCCCAACATCCATAAGGGCTTCAACCACTATTCCGCCGCTGTTCCCATTGGCTTTACCGCCTTCTTCCTCCGTGTTGTCCTGTATAAGGTAATGCTGGGAGTGGGCATCGGCAGTATGGGTGACTACATCTCCTATACCGGCGCAAATGTGGAATTCTTCTGGGGCTGCAATATCTTCTGCCTTGTCCTGTTTGCTGCCTGCATCGTGGTGGCACTGCTGATGGGCTGCAAGATCAAGGATTACTGGAATCTTATGAAGGACCCCGGACAGGGTGTCAGCTTCACCACCAAGTACGGCAATGCACCGTTTTTGATGAATGTAGGCGTCTACGGTCTGATGATCGTTGCCTACTTCAATCTGGCTGCCTTTATGGACGGCGGCGCTGCCCGGATGTCCAATGTGTGGACCGGTATGACCTTCGGCATCGTGTTCTGTATGCTGTGCACCTGTAACTCCGGCAGCCATCCCGGCAATGTCTGGCCCATTATGCTGGGCTATGTGGTTACCTCCTATCTGTTTGGCTGGATCTCCGGCCTGTTTGGTGTGGAGAACTACGGTATGACCATCGCCAACCAGGGTATTCTGATCGGTCTGTGCTATGCCAACGGTCTGAGCCCCATCTCCGGCAAGTACGGCTGGGCTTACGGCGCACTGGCAGGCGGACTGCACTACCTGCTTGTTACCGCAGTCCCCGATATGCACGGCGGCTTCTGCCTGTATAACGGCGGCTTCACCGCAGCACTGATCTGCCTGATGTTTGTACCCCAGCTGGAAAAGTTCTGCAAGACCAAAGAAGAGCGCAAGCTGGCAAAAGCATCCAAATAAGCTCCACCGAACCGGCATATTCTGTGCCAATGCCATTAATATAAGAAAAAGCGTGTCATTCTGAGGACCCTGAGCGTAGTCGAAGGGGACGAAGAATCTCCTTCAAAATATGATGGAGATCCTTCGCTGTGCTCAGGATGACACGCTTAACTTAATGGCATTGATTCTGTGCCGGTTCGTTTTTTTGATAGAATTGTATTATTCCAATGATAAAATTCTATATTCCTATTTAAAAAGTGCAGGATTATAATAGAAAAAGCGAAACATCAAATTATAAGTTCCGTAAGGAGAATGACGATGGCGATTTGTTATTACGAAAACGAGAAAACCTTTATCCTGCAAACGGCAAAGACATCTTATGCCTTTTGCGTAGATGCAAACGGCTACCTTCTGCACCTGCACTGGGGCGGCAAGGTCAATGACCCCCAGGACCTGCCCAAGGCCTCCGAGCTTCTGCAGCGGGTGACTATGATCGGTCGTGCATCCAGCCCTGTGGAGATTCTGGAATACCGCAGCTGGGGCGGCAGCTCTGCCAAGGAGCCTGCCCTGAAGATCACCTTCCCGGATGGCACCCGAAACCTGTTTCTGGTGTACAAGTCCCACACCGTTGAGGGCGACACCCTCCGGGTGGTGCTGGGTGAGACCCAGTACGGTGTGGAGGTGACTCTGTGTTACCGTGTCTGTGAGGAATTTGACATCATTGAGCGCTGGAGCGAGATCAAAAACACCTCCGGTGAGAGCTTCCATATTGAAGCTGCAGCGGGTGCCAACTGGAAGCTGCCGGACCGCAGCGAGTACCGTCTGACTTATTTCACCGGCAACTACGGTCACGAATTCCAGCTGAACCGGGAAAAGCTGGGTGCCTCCAAGCGTGTGCTGGAGACCCGCCGCGGTCTGTCCGGCTATGACTGCGCTCCCTTCTTTATGATCGATGACGGCACAGCCTCCGAGAATCTGGGTGCTGTGTACTTCGGCTCTGTGCTGTGGAGTGGCAACTGGAAGATCACCGTGGAAAAGGACAGCCTGGACAATGTGGAGATCACCGGCGGCATCAACGATTTTGACTTTACTTATGTTCTGGGGGCAGGGGAGACCTACACCACAGCAAAGTTCATTGCCGGCTACCTGACCGAGGGTGGCTTTGGCGGTGTTGGCCGCAGAATGCACCGCTATGAGCGTGCAGAGATCATCCACCCTATGGAGCGTGACCGGGTGCTGCCCATTATCTACAACACCCACAATACCTTCTGGAACCGGGTGGACGAGAAGATCGTGCTGGACGAGATCGATGCAGCTGCCGAGGTGGGCATCGAGCTGTTCATTTTGGAGGGTGGCTGGACCGGCTACCACGATGTGGACAGCACCGTGAACAAGTCCCAGTCCCACCGGCTTGGCTACGGTACCTGGGAGGTCAACAAGCTGCGCTTCCCCAACGGTCTGAAGCCCATTGCCGACCGGATCCAC
>JAZNZZ010000166.1:0-9076 GCA_045595205.1 Faecousia sp. | reverse complement strand
GCCACCAGCCGCCCATCATCTTGAAGCCGGGCTCGAAGGACTCAAACAGTTCCACCACCTTACCGTTGCGGTACAGCAGGTTACGGGTCGCTGCATACAGCCAAACAGGGTTCTCAAAGGAGCGCACATCATACAGCTTCTTAGCTTCAGCAGCACCCTTCATCACTTCCATGGGATCAATACCGGCAACTGCCATAGGCAGCAGACCCACAGCAGTGAGCACGCTGTAACGGCCTCCCACATTGGGCGGGATCACAAAGGTCTCCCAGCCCTCCTCCGTTGCCATCTGCCGCAGTGCGCCCTTTACGGGATCGGTGATGGCATAGGTGCGCTTCTTTGCGCCCTCGGTGCCGTACTTCCGCTCCAGCATCCAGCGCAGTGCCCGGGTGGCGATGGCAGGCTCGGTGGTAGTGCCGGACTTGCTGATGATGGCAATGGAGAAGTCCTTGCCCTCCAGCAGGCGGCAAAGCTCATTCCAGTGGCGGGTGGACAGGGTGTTGCCCGCGTAGTAGATCTGGGGGTCGCCCTTGCCCTTGCCGATGTTGTGGTTGGGACCCTGCAAAAGCTCGATCGCGGCACGGGGTCCAAGATAGCTGCCGCCGATGCCGATGACAACAAACACATCGCTGGTCTCCCGGATGCGCTTTGCCGCTGCACGGATCCGGCGGATCTCCTCATTTTCCTGCTCCACAGGCAGCTCCAGCCAGCCAAGGAAATCATTTCCCTCGCCGCTGCCCTGGGTCAGTGTCATATGGGCATCAAAAACCTCTTTTTCCGTTGCCAGCAGGTCCGGCAGAGACAGCTTGCCCCAAACATTGGAAATATCAACAGTGATCATAACAAAATACCTTCCTTTCAAGGATACATTAACATATATGTTAACGCAAAAGCCGCAGAAACGCAAGAGGGGAATTTTTTCTTTTCCGAATGAAACGGTAAATTCCGGTTTATTGTGCTGTAGGGAATGCATTTATGCATTCCGCATTGCCGCAGGCAATGGTGATTTGCTACGCAAATCACGCGGAACGGATAAATCCGTTCCCTACGCGACGGAGCCCGCGCTAAAACACATTGGTACACAACGACGGGCGAACACAGTTCGCCCCTACGACATCATTCCAAAGAGTGAATTAAACCCGGAAAAATGTCGAATTAAAACCGGAAAAAGGTATTGAAATTACTTGCATTCTTTGGTATGCTGTAAGGTAACGATAAGATGACGACCCCCTTTCGGGCCGGATTGGGAGGATTTACATATGAAGAAGTGGAAAAGATGGATCGCAGGGCTTTTGATGGCCTGTATGCTCCTGTCACTGGTGCCCCCGGTGCAGCGGACAAAGGCTGCCACCGTGGATGCTGACTATTATTACGAGCTGGACACCGACGGCATTGATGCCGGTGCCCAGTATCTGATCGTATCAGGCACGGGCGCGTCGGAAAAAGCGCTGTATATGAACCCCAACGCCTGGTGGAATGCATCGGATACCACAGTATCCGTGGTGGACGGCAGCATCATTTTGCCCTTTAACGGGGAGAGCAGCTGCCAGTGGACCTTCAGCAACAGCCATAACGGTACGGTCTACTGCAGCGGCTACTATCTGAATATTGAGCAGTACTCCCGTTACCAGTCCGGCGCTGCCACCATGCAGTTTGCCAATTTTGGAAACGGAAGGTACGGCATTTACCTCCACGGCGGCAGCACCACCAATCTGCAGTACCTGCGCTACGGCAGGCAAAATGCCCTGAGCAGCAGCAAGTGGTACACTGCCTACAAGTATGGCTCTGTGGGCACGGACGAAAGCGCCTATGAAAGCTTTGTCTACCTGTACAAGCGGGTGGAGAATCAGGGTGTCAGCGTTACCTTTGACAGCAACGGCGCTACTGCCGGTACAGTGCCGGAGGCAGTAACAGGCCTTGACAAGGGCACGGTATACACCGTACCTGCACCCTCGGACGAGCTTCGTAAGGATGTGGGCAATGACACTTATCTGTTCCGCAGCTGGAACACCAAAGCAGACGGCACCGGCACGGAGTATATCCCCGGGTCTGCAGTGACCCTCAGTGAGGATCTTACCCTGTATGCAGGCTGGTATCTCCAGACCAAGTATCAGGTGACGGTGATCACCGATCTGGACGATGCCCCCACAGACATTGAAAACATCACCGGCGAGGATGTTTCCCTTTATATCTGCTCCGATGCAGAGGGAAGCCAGCTGATCCCTCTGGAGCGCACGGCAGAAGGCCACTATTCCGCCTGGGTGACGGAAAACGGCACCTACTATGTCTATGCCACCCACGGCACAGACGAGGCGATCCCCACCCACGGTCACAAGGTGGTGGTGTTCAATCAGGGCGGCACAACGGAGCTTCTGAATTACTCTGTTTCTTATGACGCAAACGGCGGCAGCTGGACCGGCGAAGCACCGGCTTCTGCCAACTACCACGCCAACACCCGGGTGACTGCTACTGACCTTGTCCCCGTCCGGGAGGGCTATCTCTTCCGCGGCTGGCAGGATCAGAACGGCACTGTGATCCCCTCCGGCGGCGTGGTCACCGAGGCACTGCTTCAAAAGACCACCCTCACCGCAGTGTGGGAGGCGCTCATCGATTTCACCGTCACCGTAGTGATGGAGCACGGGGAAAACGAGGCAGACGAGCGCCATCAGGTCACCCTGCAGCTGATGCAGGAAATCGGCGGTGTCAATCAGCCCTACGGCGAGGCCGTGACTTTGGACAGCGGCTATATTTATAATGAAGAGACCAACACCACCACCTATACTTATATCTTTGAGGATCTGCCCCAGGGCACATATCACGCCATCACTGCCAAGTCGCACTACATCGTGGAGCGCACCCACGGCGAGGATCACTCTGCAGTGCTGACCCTGACCTTCAACCCGGACACCTTTGACCTTGCCTTTGATGTGAAGGTGAACGGACAAAAGGAGCTGCTTCCCGTGGCGGTGAATGTGAAGCTCGCCTGGCTTAACGACGGTGTCTGGCAGATCATCTCCCGGCAGTCCGGCAGCAAGGTGCCCTACTCCGTGCTGATCGACGAAAACGGTCAGGGCAGTGCCTTCTACCCGGTGCTGAAAAACGACCCGGATACCGGACTCCCCCGGCAATACCGTCTGGTGGTCACCTCCTTTGTGATGCCCGACGGCACTGTGCTCCCCGCCACCGGTGACGGCACAGTATACACCCCCAACGGCTCCGGTCTGTACACCGCCACCGTATGGGTGGAAAACGGCGGAGACGGCGCATACTATGAAAACGGGCAGATCGGCACACCCAAGGTCACTGTGGATGTCACCCCCTTCACCGTCACCTTTGATGCCGGTGAGGGCACGCTGGAGGGAGAAAAGACCCTTGTGCTCACAAACCAGTATGCTTACCCCGATCTTACGGGGTACATCCCCCAGTCCCCCGACGAGCATCACCGCTTTGCGGGCTGGTACATTGACGGGCAGAAGGCAGAAAACCTCGCCGGCAGCTACCTGACGGAAAATGTGACCTACGAGGCACGGTTCTCCCTCCACGCGGAGGTATCCGGTGAGGTGTTCATTGGCGGCACCTATGAGCAGGACGGTGAGACCGTTACCATCAAGGATGTGGACCGGGTGACCTCCGTTCTGGTGATCCTGGAGAAGAACATCAACGGCGTTTACAACGATGTGGACAGCCAGATCGTTCCCATCGAATATACCGTGGACGAAAAGGGCGACTACGGCAAGGGCGCTTATCAGTTTGCCCATCTTCCCAACGACGGCACCCAGTATGCCGTCCGGGTCGCTGTCCACAACTACAGCGCCGTTTACAACAACAACGGCGACACCGTGGGCTCTGAGGAAGAGCGGAATGTGATTTTGGATGATGCCGGTGCCGGTGTGGTGGATGTGTATATGCTTATGACCCCGGAGCTGTTCTCCCAGTGGGCAGAGGTGGACACCACCCGGATCTCCGAGAGCTTCCGTCCCACGGAGGTGAAGGTCTCCTATCTCCACCGGGATATGGAGGGTTACCGTCCCTACGCCGTCATTGCCCAGCATGTAAACGGCGGGCTTACTCTGACGGTGGATGAAGCCGGCATTGCCAGCGGCTTTGAGAGCGTGTGGAAGGGCAACATCACCGGCGCTGTGTCTGAGTATCAGCTCCGTGTGGATGCCATTGTGGACGAGCAGATCATCCCCTATGATGAAAATGCCCCCTTCACCGTGGATTACGGCGCTTCCTCCTGGTGGTCTGAGACAAGCGGCACAGAGCATACAAGGCTCACTGCCACCCTGATCCCCAGAGAGTACGAGATCATTTTTGATATGAACTGCGGCAGCGACCCGGTGCAGGGTATGGAGCTTTACCTTCTGGACGGCGGCAGCTCCGATGACAAGTACGGCTTCGTCCACACCTGGAGCGAGGCTGCCTCCTTCAGTGCCTTCCCCTACCGCCAGGGCTATGAATTTGCCGGCTGGACCATTGAAAATGAGGGCGTTGAGGTAAAGAACCACGGTGATGTTTACATTGCACCTGCAGTGGCAGAGCCTCTGACCCTGACTGCCAACTGGACCAAGCTCTCCGGCACGGACTACACCGTCCGTTTCCTGGAGCTGAACACCGACAAGGTGCTCAAGGGCGCGCTGACCGTTACCGGCAGCACCCTGGGTCAGAGCATCAGCTCTACGGATGTGGCGCTGGAGCACGGCATTCCCGGCTATGTGTACACCGGCTCTCTGATCCACGGTACCTACTACGACAAGACCGCTGACGGCAAGCTCCTGGTTTCCGGCGAGCCTACCACCAACCTCATTACCCTGTACTATGTCCCCGAGGGCGGTCACAGCCCCGGACAGGACAAGGTGACCCTGGAAAAGAACGCGGTCCTGGAGGAGGACGGCAGCTACAGCATTCAGCTGGACCTCCACGCAAAGAATCCTCCTGTGATCACCCTTCTGGAAAGAAACACCCCGCTGGACATTGCCCTGGTCCTGGACCAGTCCGGCTCTATCGTGCAAAGCGGCTATCTGGACGAGATCCAGCAGGCGGTGAACAACTTCGTGAATCTCATTGCCGATCACGGACGGTCTCACGAGGTGGACCACCGCATTGCGGTGGTGGGCTATGCCGGTGACTATGACGAGCCTCCCACCAGCACCGACACCAGCCAGTACCCCATTGCAGGCGGCAACACCACCAACTGGGTCAACACCGGCACCTTTGATTCCAACGGTGACTTCCACCCCTATCCCGTCACCGGCTTCCACTACACCCCCTACGAGGGCGAAATGATCCCCGGCGAGGGCATCTACTACACCTACGCAGACGGCGAGTATCTGCTGCTGACCTATCACGCCGAGTACCGCCACCTGATCACCGAGCAGGAGGCAAAGCTCGCGGTGCTCAATGGCGAGACTGTTTACGGCTATGTCTATGACGATGCCGGTCAGGGCAGCTTTGTGGAGCTGACCCGGAACACCAGCGGTCTGTGGCTCTACGGAGACAAGCAGCTGTACTCCCTGACAAAGTTCTTCACCTACCATCAGGATGTGTGGACCCACCGCACCGGTCTGGAGCGCAGACAGATCCACGCCTACGGCACCGGCGACAGCTATCAGTCCACCGACGGTCACGAGGGTGTCTATACCCGTACGGAGACCACGGCTGCAAACCCCGAGCTGAGCATCTACAAGGATGCACTGGTGCCTGTTTCCGTGGGTGCCAACGGCTCCGGCGGTGTCAACCCCGGTCTTACCAAGTCCGTCAGCCACCTTGCCTCCAACGGCGGCACCTATGTGCAGTACGGCATTGAGATGGCAAACCGGGTGTTTGCTGCCAATCCTCTGGATGAGGACGAGGGCAGAGTGCGTATTATGATCCTGTTCACCGACGGTATGCCCGGTATCGGCACCTTTGATGAAACAGTGGCAAACGAGGCCATTGCGGAGGCATACATCTCCAAAAACACCTACGGAGCACACACCTATGCCATCGGTCTGTACCCCAGCAGCGTGGTGTCCAGCTCCAGCGATCAGGCTTTCTTTATGAACGGCGTATCCTCCAACTATCCCACGGCACAGAGCCTGGACGATGTGCGTCTGGATTCCTACTACACCCAGGTTGCCGACGGCACGGCGCTGAATGTGGGCGGTCCTTACTATGTGCTCCAGAACGGCACCTACTATGAGCTGGACTGGACTGTCCGCTGGGTGCAGACCAGCTACTGGCAGGGCAGATATGTTTACAGCTGGAACTATAAGGTGGGCAGCCAGACCTATGATGTTACCGAGACCCAGAATGCAGTGGTCAGCGGCGGCAAGGTTGGAGACTACACCATCTACCGCAAGGTGTCCGACAGCTACAAGCCTACGGACAACAGCGGCTACTATTCCACCACTGACAGCGAAGAGAATCTGAAGGATTACTTTGAGCTGGTCATGCACGAGATCACCACCCGGATCACCACAAAGCTGCGGCTGCGTGAGGATACGGTGCTGCGGGACATTCTGGGCGGCGGCCTTGTGCTGGAGCCCGGTGCCACCATCACCGCCTACAAGGTCAAGGGCGTTTACAGCGAGGAGTCGGATTCCACCCTCTGGGACGAGGCTGCCCGGGAGCAGATCGCCCAGGTGGTGATCCCCGAAAACGGAGAGGATCCCCTGTACTCCCCGGAGACCACCACCATCCGCTATGAAAATGCAGAGGGTGAAGAGGTGGTAAAGGAGAATGTGCCCTATATCACTGTGCACAATCTGGATGCTGCCAACCCCGACGATCCCGATGCACCGGATTACCGTCCCCACTCTGTGGATGTCACCGGCTATGACTTCGAGGAGTGGTATGTTGGCTCGGAGGAAAACGATCAGTACAAGCTGATGGTGGAGATCCGGGGCACAAAGGCCACCTCCTCTGTGGAATTTGGCCGCGCCACCTACACCAACGGACCGGATTCCGGTCTGTGGTCCCCGGAGGACGAGGACGGTGAGCGGGAGCTGCTGATCCCCTTTGAGCGTCCCACCACCATTTTCGTGGAGCGCGCCTATGTGCTGGACTACGGTAAGGAATTCACCCTCACCGGCTGGTACTTTGACGACGAGGGGGAAAAGAATGCCGATGCCCTCCATCTGGACTGCAATGTGGAGGACGGTATGAACAGCTTCGACCCCGCCGCCCCCAACACCGAAAATGCAGTGGGCAGCGCCTACGGCAACACCCGTTACGGCAATGTCCGCATTGAAGACGGAGCTGTGACCTACACCCCCGTCACCACCCAGTGGGGCGGCAGTGACAGCTTCTACATCTTCGGCAGCACCTGGAGAAAGACGGTCCTTGCCCAGGATGCCAACGAAAACGGCAATCTGTGGAACAAGGTCACAGTGATCCCTGCAAACAACATTTATTTCGAGGATTCCTTCATCACCGCAGAGGGGGGCAGTGCCAACGGCATTACCGGCTTCACCTTCACCGGTGACTGGGAGACCGTGTACAGCGACGAAGCTTCCGGCAGCAACCGGGAGGATCCCGAGCATCAGGAGGGACTTCCCTACGGTGATGTCCACGGCTGGACCAACGATCTGGCTGACGATGCTTTGTATTCCGACGGCTCTGCCCACACCACCAGGACCCCCGGTGCGACCGCGGAATTCACCTTCACCGGCACCGGCGTGGATGTGTACACCCGCACCAACGCGGCTTCCGGTATGGTGGTGGCAGTGCTTTACAAGGACGGCACAGCCCTCAGGAGCATTGCTATGGACAATCTGGCAATGTCCGGTGACTACTACCAGATCCCCACCGTTTCCTTTGCGGATCTGTCCCACGATACCTACACCGTAAGGCTCATTGCCACGGTGACAGACACGGACGATATAATGCGTTACGAGTACTACATCGATGGCATCCGCATCTACGATCCTCTGGGCAATGACACTGCCTATCAGGACGAGCATATCCGGGATGCCTACGGCAAGGAGCTGAATGCCGTATTTACCGAGGTGCGGGATGTGCTTCTGGACAGCGGCAGCTTTACCTCCGATCTTGACACCTCCGGCGCGGTGTTTATCGACTGGCTCCGGGAGGGGCAGACCGAGGGTAACGATCAGGTGGGTACGGCAAAGCCTACCTACCGGCTTGGCACCTTTGCGGCATACGGCCCCAAGAACGAGGTGTATCTGTCCTCCGGGCAGGCGCTGGTGATGAAGGTGGCGGATGCTTATAATTACTTCGTGGGTCTCAAGAGCCTGAAGGGTACGCCGGTGGAGGTCAGCTTCAGCGGTCTGGACGCAGAAGCGCCGGAGACCCGGACCCTGACCCACACCACGGATATGTACTATAGTGTGAAGCCGGTGGATGGCTACATCGTGATCCAGAACACCTCCACAGACGGTTCCGTGCTGTCCGTCACCAAGCTTCGCACCACCAACCTCACCGGCAGTGCCGAAAGCGGCATCCTGCCCATCGGCGAGACCGAGGCGGTGGCGCAGGTGCAGCTGTTCAGCGCAGCCTGTGATGACCGGGAAGAATTCCTTCCCCCTGCCCAGCGGGAGGAGCTGGCAAGTGATAAGCAAAATGCCATTGCCAAGGCTCTGTTTGGCGCAGTCCGTGCGTGGCTGTAATGTGCGATAAGGAGAAGAATTATGAAGGAAAAGTACACAAAGCCTCTTCTGGCGGTAGAGCTGTTCTCTCTGGCACAGACCGCAGGCCGTGACTGCAACACCAGCATCCCAGCGGATCAGCTGAATATGGCCGATCCCGGCGCCTGTGTCTGGGATCTGGGCGGCGGCACCACGGTGTTTATTGCCGGTCAGAACTGCACCATCGACGGCGAAAATATGGGCGTTGGCTGCTACAACAACCCCGGCGAGGGCAGCTATGTCTTCCGTTCCTGACAAAGAAGGGGCGTGCCATCCCCGGCACGCCCCTCGGTTGACCTTACGCCAAATTCCAATTTATCGCTCTGTTCGATAATCCCAAGTTGTAGGGGAGGGTCTTGACCCTCCCGCCTGAAAATGCTTGCATTTTCAGGATTTACGAAGTAAATACCAATATAATTCCCTTTGGGAATTGTGATTTGCGTAGCAAATCA
>JAZNZZ010000165.1:0-19872 GCA_045595205.1 Faecousia sp. | reverse complement strand
GTGGTGGAGGTGATGCCGTCTGCCATCTGGATCTTGGCGTAGCACTCGAACATTTTCTCCTGCCCGTTTTCGTCACAGATGTCACGGGTCTTGTGATCCTGGTAGGTGGTGATGTCGGTGTTGTACTTGTAATCACCGATGGGAAGGACACCGTACTTTTTGACCATATTGTAATTGATAAACACACCGGTCAGGGAGCGGCAAACGGCACTCCAGCCCCACATCAGGCTGCCTGCACAGGTATTGCCCAGATAGTCGTTGAGCCACTGACCGTCCCCCTCAAAGGACAGCTCGCCGGTCTCCATATTATAGTACTCCAGCCAGGCGAACAGATTGGTCTGACCGTCGGCATAGGGCAGGCCGCAATAGATCTGCTCCGGATCGTGGAAATAGTTCTTGCCGCTGACAGCGCCCTTCTTGTTATAGCGGATCTCCTTGTTGGTGCTCCACTGAATGGTGACCATATCCCGCATTGCCTTCATAGCAGTCGCACGGAGCTCCCGGTTGGTGGGGTTTTCCAGCGCGTAGCAGGGGCGCTCGGTCATAGGCTTGGGTACTCTGAATTCCATAATGATTCCTCCTGAATATAGAGCCGCCGACTGTGCCGCCGGCGGCTCGTATTTTTACTTATTTCTTGTATTCAAAAGTAACAGGGGTGAAGACCTCGCCGTTGGGGGCGGTGACCTCTGCGGTGATGGTGTAGGTGCCGGCTGCCAGCTCCTCTACAGCAGCATCGATATTCAGTCTGTCACCGGAGATCTTGTAATTTCTTGCCTTGCCGTCGAACATTCCGGGGGCACTGCCCTTGACATCCTTACGGTTAAAGTATACAGAGTACAGCTTTGTTTCCTTGCCGTTTGCATCGGTTGCGATGAACTTGACAAGGCTCATAGGATAGTTGCAGGTGATGGCGCCGCTGTACAGCTCGTCAAAGGAGGCAATGCCTTCCTTGGAGAACTTGACCTCAGGCTTGACATAGGCTTCCTGACCCAGGAACTCAGCGGTGGTCACAGGAATATAGGTGGCATCGAACAGGTCGCGGAAGGTCATCTTCACAGCAATGGGACCGGTACGGCCGGTGTACTGATACAGAATGCCGTCCTCACCGGTATGCTCAAAGAACTTTTCACCGGTACCGGCTGCCTGGTCCTGGAGCATCACATAGCTCTGGATGGGATCGATATTGCCGTCAGCGTCGCGGACCACGGTGGCATCCTCGATGACCATCATCGTGTGCTCGGACTTGGAATTGGTGATGGCATCTGCCATCTTGATCTGTGCGTAGGACTCCATCATTACCTCAAGACCGTTCTCGGAGCAGATCATAGCGGTGGAGTATGTATCCGTGCTGTATGCCTCCAGGAAATCTGCGTTCTTGATCTGGTAAGGACCTACAGGGATACAGCCGTATTTGGGCACCATACTGGTATTGACATAGGTGCCGGTGAGGGAGTCGCAAACAGTGGACCAGGCCCACATCAGGCTGCCTGCACAGGTATTGCCCAAATTGCTGTTGAGCCACTGACCGTCGCCGTCCATCGTCAGATGGCCGGTCTCCAGATCGTAGTACTCCAGCCAGACATACATATTCGTCTGACCGTCGGCATAAGGCAGACCGCAGTAAACGGTATCAGCCTGATAAATATAATCCTTGTGGCTGACAGCGCCGGTCTTGTTATACTTAAAGCCGTTGCTCACACTCCACTGAATGGAGAGCATATCCTGCATAGCCCGCACAGCGGTCTTTCGCAGCTCTTCTACAGTGGGGTTCTCGGAAACGGTGTACACAGGACGCTCCTTCAGAGGCTGGGGAACGACATAGCCGGTGTATTCGGTCTCAGGGGGTTCGGTGGGGGTGCTTGTCTCGCCGCCGCAGGCAGTCAGTCCGAGGACGGTCACCAGAGCAAGCAGAAGGGCCAGAAGCTTCTTCATATAGGTATTCCTCCATATATTTAATTTGAATCCGCAATACCGCATTCTACAAAAAATTATACTCTATGCAAGGGAGCGTGTCAAGAAAATTCACGACCGTTAATTGTTAAAAAATCATAACAAAAAGGGACAAAATGATCATAAAAGCAAAGTTAAAGGCAGAGAACAAGAGAATGTAATAACCGCTTTTTCCTTTGTTTTGTTTTGTATATTCCCGGAAGGTGATAAGACTTGCCAGGGAGGCGATGAGGGTGCCTACGCCACCAATGTTGACACCCAGCAAAAGGTCGCGGTAGTTTTCCGTGAACTGGGAGAGAAGAATGGCAGAGGGCACATTGCTGATGACCTGGCAGGAGATCACACTGAACAGCAGGGTGCTTTTTTCCAGAAGAAAAGAGAAAAGGGTTTTCACGGCATCGATGCGTGCCATATTGCCGGAGAAAACAAAAAAGAAAACAAAGGTAAGCAGCAGGGGATAGTCCACCATTTTCAGTGCCTTCCGGTCCATAAAGAGAAGCACGGCGGGAATGATGATCAGACCCAGGTAATAGGGGATCCCGCGGAAAACGATGGCAATGGCCAGAGCGAATAAAAGAAGGTATACGACTGTCTTTCCCACAGGCAGCTTCATCGGACGGGACTCCAGCACCAGAGGCTCGGGCTTGATAAAAACGATGCAGCACAGGGTGATCAGTATCACGGACAGTACAAAGGGCGGTGCCATAATGCCCATAAACTCCGGCGTGGGGATCTCAAACTTGGTGTACAGATAGAGATTCTGCGGATTGCCGAAGGGGGTGAGCATTCCGCCCAGATTGGCGGCAATGTTTTGCATAATGAAGGTAAATGCCATATGCTTGCCTTTTCCGGTGGTGGTGAGCACATAAAGTCCCAGAGGCAAAAAGGTCAGCAGCGCCATATCGTTGGCAATGAGCATAGATCCGATAAATGTTATGTAAACAAGTGCGAGGACCGCCATACGGGTGTTGCGGAAGATCTCCACGATCTTTTTTGCCAGCATATAAAAGAAATTGATGTTTTTCAGGGCGCAGACAACAGCCAGAACACAGAACAGGCAGGTCAAAGTCTTAAAATCAAAATAGGAAAGGTATTCCCTGTCCGGGGGTATGAAAAAACAGGTGATGACGGCAGCTGCCATAGCGATCAGCATCACCATATTCTTTTTGACGAAGCCGGATAGATTTTCACTTAAATGCAATTTATCCACAAATAAGACTCCTTTTGTGTCATTTGCTTTTTGAAGGAAGCTCACTGTACAGAGCACTGCCCAGGATCAAAACAGTGCCTGCAATGCCCCAGACAGTAATACCCTCTTTAAGGAACAGGGCAGAGAGCACCACAGCGATCACAGGATCCAGATAGCTGAAAACCGCAACGCTTTGGGCGGAAAGTGCTTTCATAGAGCCGAAATACAGAGCGTAGGCAAAACCTGTATGGACGATGCCCACGATCAGAAGAAGAATAACGGAGATGGGGGTGAGCGCCAAAAGCTCCGGACCGCCGGTGAACAGCAGATAGGGGAGGATCACCACAGCAGCTGTGCCAAGCTGGATCGCCGTCTTGTCGTATGCCGGGATGGGGGAGAGCTTCTTGTTGAGCACCATTACCGTGGCATAGAAGACCGCGGCACCGATGCCAAGCCCTACGCCGGTCAGCTCGGACAGGGGAGGGAGGCCGCCCTCCATCATTCCGGAGACGAAAACAAGTCCCACAAGTGCAACAGCGATGCAGCAAAGCTTCTTTGCAGTCAGCCGTTCTCCGATCAGCGGGGATGCCAGCAGCAGGAACAGGGGCGCCAGATAGTAGCACACGGTGGCGGTGGCAACGGTGGTGTAGCGGTAGCTTTCAAAAAGCAGGATCCAGTTGATGCCGATGGCAGCACCGGATAAAAAGAGAACGGGGAGATTCTTTTTGACAGCCTGTTTGTCAAAACCTTTCTTGCGCAAAAGCATCACAAGAAGAAGAAAGGCAACACCCAGCACGCCCCGGAAAAAGGCCACAGCGGCAGAGCTGAGGGGGATAAACTTTACAAATATACCAACGGTGCCAAAAATACCCATCGCACCGAGAAACTGAAGCTTCGCGCGATTCATAGATTCCTCCCTGTAATTTACGGAAAACACTTAACCTGTAAATAATATCAAATTCCTTCTTATATGTCAAATGCTGCAAATAATAATAAAGGTATTGACAGAAAGATGGATGTGTGCTAGTATAACCGAAATTGAATCGCTCAGATAGAGGTGCGGGTTTCATCAGTACCCTTTTGCAAGGCCAGGCAGCCGCAGCAGGGGAAAGGGGAAACCGCCGAAGTGCGGAAAATGCCTGAGTTTTCCAAGCTGGGCCGTCGGAGAAGATCTGCCGGACTGTCACAATGAACTTTGTGAAGCGCTATTGAAGCAGTGCGGTGTTGCATTTACTTTTGTATTTGGTTCGCCTTTTACTGTTGGATCGCTGATCAAAGCGATCCAATTTTTTTGGCAATCTTTTGAAATGCTCTTATCGCCGGAGCAGCGAAGCTGCTGACCGACTGATAATGGATTTCAAAAGCTTGCTTGGTTGGTTGAATGAAAAATTTTCTATTACGAAAGGAAGAAAACAAAAATGAAGAAGATCCTTGCAATGCTCCTGGCCGCGATCCTGGTGCTGTCTATGGCAGCCTGCGGCGAAACTGCTGCCCCCGAATCCACCCCCGCACCCAACGGCGAGACCGGTGAGGCTACCGAAGGCACAACAGAAGCCACCCAGGGCGGTGCCACTGCCTCCGGCGTTGAGGACGGCGTTCTGACGGTTGCTATGGAATGTGCTTACGCTCCCTACAACTGGTCTCAGCCTGATGACAGCAACGGCGCTGTGCCCATCACCAACTCTCCCGGCAACTATGCCAACGGCTACGATGTTATGATGGCAAAGAAGCTCTGCGAGGCCAACGGCTGGGAGCTGGAGGTTATGCAGATGGACTGGGACTCCCTGGTTCCTGCTGTTATGAACGGCACTGTGGATGCTGTTATCGCCGGTCAGTCTATGACTGCTGACCGTATGGAGCAGGTGGACTTTGCAGGTCCTTACCTGTATGCTACCATCGTCTGCCTTGCCAAGAAGGGTACACCTCAGGCTGACGCCAAGGGCATTTCCACACTGACCGGTGCCTGCACCAGCCAGATGGGCACTATCTGGTACGAGACCTGCCTGCCCCAGATCAAGGGCGCTGATGTGATGACTGCCGCTGAGTCTGCACCTGCAATGCTGATGGCGCTGGAGACCGGCGTGGTTGACTTTGTCTGCACCGATATGCCCACTGCACAGGGTGCTCTGGTCGCTTACCCCGATATGGTGATCCTGGACTTCGCAGGCTCCGGTGATGACTTTGAGGTCTCCGACGAGGATGTGAACATCGGCATCTCCATTATGAAGGGCAACACCACCCTGAAGACTGCTCTGGACAGCGTTCTGGGTGAGATGACTGCGGATGACTTCAACGATCTGATGGCTGAGGCGATCAAGGTCCAGCCCATCGAAGAGTAAATAATTACAAACAGCAAGCCGAGGGCAATTACCCTCGGCTTGCGTACGGTAAGGAATTGATGTTATGGATAAGCTAATTCAGCTTTTTGAGGACATCGCCAAGTTGTGGACAAAGTACGGCGAGTCCTATATCACCGGTATGCGTAACACCCTGATTCTGGCGGTGGCGGCCACAATCATTGGCTGCCTCATCGGGTTTATCTGCGGTGTGCTCAATACCATTCCCCACGCAAAGAATGATCCGCCCCTCAAGCGGTTCTTCCTGGCACTGATCCGGGTGCTGGTCCGGATCTATGTAGAGGTATTCCGTGGAACGCCCATGGTGCTCCAGGCTGTGTTTATCTTCTACGGCCTGCCCTATTTCACTGACAATGCGGTGCGGTTCCGGGGCAATGAGGGTATTTGGATCGCGGCCCTGCTGGTGGTTTCTATCAACACCGGTGCCTACATGGCAGAGTCTGTCCGTGGCGGCATTATCTCTGTGGATCCCGGTCAGACCGAGGGCGCAAAGGCCATTGGTATGACCCATGTGCAGACGATGCTCCATGTGATCATGCCCCAGGCGCTTCGTAACATCCTGCCGCAGATCGGCAATAACTACATCATCAACCTGAAGGATACCTCCGTGATGTTCATCATCGGTTTTACGGAGTTCTTTGCCACCCACAGATCTGTGGCAGGTGCGACCTTCCAGTATTTCCCCTCTGCGGCACTGGAGATGGTGGGCTATCTGACAATGACGCTGTTCGCCTCCTTCCTGCTTCGTCTGGTGGAAAAGCTGATGGATGGCAGCTCCAGCTATAAGCTGGCACAGGTGGATCCTCTGACGATGACAGCAGGTACCTACAACCATCCCGTCAAGGGAAGTCCCTTTGATGAGAAGAACAAGGAGGTGGACAAAAATGAGTGAGACCATCCTGCAGGTAAACCACCTTTCCAAGACCTTTGGAAAGAACCAGGTTTTGAAGGATATTGACTTTACTGTGAGTAAGGGTGATGTGATCTCTGTCATCGGCGCCTCCGGCTCCGGTAAGTCCACACTTCTGCGGTGCATCAATCTTTTGGAGACACCGACCTCCGGTGAGATCCTGTACCACGAGACCAATGTGGCAGGCAGGGGCGTCAAGGCCCACGAATACCGCAGCCATGTGGGTATGGTGTTCCAATCCTTTAATCTGTTTAACAATATGACGGTTCTGCAGAACTGTATGATCGGTCAGAGAAAGGTGCTGAAGAGAAGCAAGGAAGAGGCAAGAAAAACGGCACTTTATTATTTGGACAAGGTGGGTATGACCCCTTACGTCAATGCCAAGCCCCGTCAGATCTCCGGCGGACAGAAGCAGCGTGTGGCAATTGCCCGCGCACTGGCAATGAATCCTGAGGTACTGCTTTTTGACGAGCCCACCTCCGCACTGGATCCCGAGATGGTGGGCGAGGTGCTGACGGTTATGAAGAACCTTGCCAAAGAGGGTATGACCATGCTGGTGGTCACCCACGAGATGGCATTTGCCCGGGATGTGAGCAACCGTGTGGTCTTTATGGCAAACGGTGTTATCTGTGAGCAGGGCACACCGGAGGAGGTCCTCGGCAATCCTCAGCGACAGGAAACAAAGGATTTCCTTACCCGCTTCCTCAATAACTAAATAAAAATGGACTTATCCCGTAATGAGATAAGTCCATTTTTGCGCGAAATTCACATTTATCGAACGCTTTCAAATGATGTCGTAGGGGCGGATATTAAAACAGTAAGGTATAATTGCCACCGGCAATTATTGTTATTAGAAGATTCGCTGCGCTCTGCAGCACGCCCGTCATTGCCGAAGGCAATGGTGATTTGTATCGCAAATCACGCGGGCGATTGATAATCGCCCCTACAATGTCATTCGATAGACTGAACGCTAAATTGGAATTTACCTTAGAGAGAGGAAACGCTTCGATGCCATATGGCGCATATCGGAGAAGTCCAGCTGCAGCTTGTCAGCAGGTGTCTCGGTGACATACTTTTCCACATCGGCAAAATACTGCATAGGACCGCACTGGATGCGGCTGTGGCTGGGGATCAGGTAGGGTTCTTTTACTTTCTCCAGCAGCGCGATCTGTGCGAGCCGTGCATCCTTCTGCTTTCCTGCAACGGCGGCAATTTCCTGCAGCAGCGCCGGATCACCGGTTTCCTGAAAGCGCTGTGCCAGCCGGTCCATTTCTCCAAGGGAGAGAGCATCTCCGCAGAGGACCTTGTAAAGCTCTGCCTCATACTGATACCGAAGGGCAAGGACTTTGTCACAGCCGGGTGTCCGGGCAATCTCCCCAAACAGCTCCGAAGCCTGGCAGGACAGGTCATACAAAAGCTGCAGCTCCTGGGCATAGTCCTCACTTTCGCGGATCCGGGTGAGGATCTCACCGGGGAAGTTACGGGGGTATTCCTTGCCCGGGCGGAAGTAGGTGTACTCATAGAAGCACAGGTGGGAATAGAATATTTCATACCGGGAGGTGTCCGCATTGTTGGGATCCTTGCTGTTGCGCCAGCGGACGATCTCATCCATCAGCATAAAGGCGGTGTTGGCTTTTCCTGATGCCGTGGGGAAGTGGCGGCGGACATACCGGGCAGAGGCCGCGTGAGGCTTTCCTGTGCCGGCGTGATTCCAGGCATAGTCTGCCTGTACCTGACAGTTGCGGTGGTAGCTTCTGTCCCAGGTGGAGTAAGAGCGCATACCCTCGGCGTTTTCGTCGTTTGCTACCTTACTGATATGGTAGTTGTTTCTGACCGCAGGCAGCAGGAATGCCCAGTTATAGTAGCCGTTCCAGGGCTTCATCGTGCTGCGAAGGCCCAGCTCCGGGTGAATGGTGGAGAACTGAAACATCTCCCGCATCTCCCGGTAGGACCACCAGTCCAGACAGGCGATATCCGTCAGACCGTTCTTTTCCATTGCGGCGCAGAACTGGGCGGTACGGTCTTCGGGGTCACCCAAATTAAAAGCCGTCTTATGCTCCACCACCATATCGTTGTACATATAGACCGTCTTCATTCCCTTTTCCTTCAGGTGGGACATCAGCTTTACCGCGTGGTCAATGATGATCTCAGCGCGGGTCTTTTGGCTGCACACCGGGCATTTGCACCAGGGAGAACGGTTTACGCCCACCTCACCGGGGAGATATGCCTTTCCGTCACGGACCTCGTCCATACCGATGTCAAAGGCATCGATGCCGTTGGGGGCACAGTAACGGTCGATGATCTGATCGTAAAGAGCAAAGAGCAGTTCGTAGGTTTTGGGATTTGCGGTGCAGTAGCCGGTGAAAGAGGGCTTTCCCTCCTCGTCCAGGGCAGAGACCTCCGGGTGAAGCCGGGGGATCAGGGTGTTATGTCCCAGAGAATTCATCATCGGGACCACCTGCACACCACGCTCCCGGCCGTATGCCATCAGCTCACCCAGAAAATCCTTTTCATACATTGGGGTCTTGGTGACTTTTTCTACCCAGCGGTTTTCTTTGGGGGAGAAGTATTTCTGGATCACCGGTGTTTCCAGCTCGGGATAGCCTTCAAAGGGCACAAACACATATTCACTGACCCGGTCATCAAACTGGACCTGCCAGCAGCCGTAAACGGATACCGTCAGCTGGTTTTCCTTGTGATCGACCATAAAGTCCACCACTTCCTTCCAGTCCTCCAGCTCCATCATATCCGTGCCGTAGCGGGTCTCCATAAAGTGCCCCCGGGTCTTGAGGGAAGGGTAGTCCAGAAGCTCCATAGCAGGGAGGGTATAGAACCCATTATCCTTCTGCAGGCACTGCAGAAAGGTGGGGACAGCATAGTAAAGACCAAGGTCACCGAAACCGGTGATCTCCACGCTGCCTTCCTTTGCACAGATGCTGTAGCCCTGATCGGGATTCGGGATCTCCTCCGGTGCAACCCCCAAGGAGAAAGTAATGTTCAGACACCCCTCTTCGCAAGGTGCGCCGAAGGCTTCCAGAAGTGCTGCTTCCAGCCGCTTTGCCGCCTTCCTTCCAAGGTATGCGTCCTCAGGAATATTGCATTGCAGTGTATAAGCGGTTACCTTTCCAAGAATATTTTCCCCCTCTGTGACCTTTTGGGGAACGGGGATAATTCTGTCTGTGAGTTTCATAATCCATCACCTCGCGCATATTGTACCACAGGATTTTTCCTTTGGGAAGATAAAAACCTTGCCCATTTCCACTTTTTATGATACTCTGTAAAAAAAGAAAAGGAAGTATTTGTTATGCGTCAGATCAAGCACCTTTTGCCCTGCGTTCCACAGTATTTTAAAGCGAATCTTCACACCCACAGCACTGTCTCCGACGGCAAGCTGTCCCCTCAGGAGGTAAAGGAGCTCTATAAATCTCTGGGCTACCACATCCTTGCCATCACCGACCACAACATCATTGCAGATCACTCTGCTCTCAATGAGCCGGATTTTCTGATGCTCACCGGTGTGGAGATCAACCACAACCACGAAAGCTATCGCCCCCGGTTTGACGGTCCGGTATATCACCTGAACCTGATCGCCAAGCGTCCGGACAATCTATGGTCTCCCAGTCGTGCCTACCACAAGTACCCCGGCGGTCTTGCCTGTGAGGAATTGGTGGACTACGAGGAAATGGATATGTCCTACGATGTGAATGCCGTCAATGCTATGATCGCAAAAGCAAATGAGAAGGGCTTTTTGGTGTTCTACAATCACCCCACCTGGTCCTGCCAGAGCTACCCCGACTATGCGCCCCTGAAGGGACTTTGGGGTATGGAGCTTCGGAACAGCGAATGCTATATTCAGGGAAATGACGATAACAATCCCCGTGTCTTTAAGGACCTTTTGAATCTTGGCAACCGGCTGTACCCTCTTGGTACTGATGATATGCATATGATAAGAGCTGCCGGCTTGTCCTGGATCTCTGTGGGCGCAAAAGAGCTGACCTATGACACGGTGATCAAGGCGCTGGAGGACGGCGACTTTTATATGTCCTGCGGTCCTGAGATCAAAGAACTTACCATCGAAAACAATATGCTTCGCATTGATTGCTCTCCTGCAAGCCGCATCAATCTGGAAAGCCACGGCCGCTTTGCCCGCAGTGTCCGGGCAGAAAAAGGGGAGACCCTCAATGGCGCAGAGTTTGACCTTTCTGTGTTCTTTGAAAAAGCACAGGGCGATCCCGATATGTTTATCCGCCTGACGGTTTACGGCACGGACGGTACCTATGCCGCCACCCGCGCCTACTTTCTAAACGAGCTTTTACCCTGAATACAGGAGGAAAAATAATGAAAACGAAGCTGTTTTTATCCGTCTTGACAGGAGCTATGTTTTCTGTAGCGGGATACTTTATTCTGCTGTACATCGATCGGGACATCGCGCTGCCCTATTCCCTTGCCTGCGGCATTATGTTTGCCCTTATTATGTTTCCTTTCCTGGTGGTTTACGAAAAGCTGCAGGGAAAGCGGTATGCAAAATTTGAGGAAACACTTCAAACACCCTTTTTCTTCAAAGCAAGCGGCAATTATCAGATCGCTTCGGAAGAGGTAATAAACGGCGAAGCCAAAACGGTTTTGAGCAAGCTGAGAAGCAGTACGCTCTACTTCTGTGAGGACAGGATCGTGCTTGCTTCTTTGGAGGAAAAGCCCCACACGGTAACGGAGATCCTGCTCTCCGATGTGAACAAATTCGAATCGGATGAAGTCCACCTGAACATTTATGTCAAAGGCGGCGATGCCTTTCTGATCACCACTCCGGAGGGCCGGAGCATTCAAACCACCCTACAGGAAAAAGGATGGCTTTAACTTTAAGGAGGGATCTTTATGGCGACCTTTAACGAAATTATGCAGAAATATGTGAACACGGATTATGAGGTGCTGGTGGACATTGCCAAAGAAGCAGTACGGCGGCTGCTGCCCTGCTGTAAAACGGTGGACCCCGAGCATAACGGTTATTATATGCTGGCTTCCATTCTGCTGACCGCCATCGGCGCAGATGGTACCTTGACGGCTTTGGAGAAGCGGATGCTTCGGGATGTGATGGCGATCAGTGATGAAGAGATCTCCAAGCTGCTGAAAATGTACGATGCTAAGATGCCGGAGCTGGTGAATCATTTTGCCGACAATATGGGAGATGATGTCAAGGCAGATACCATTATGCTGATAGTGACCTTTGCCTCCGTGGATGAAAAGATCAGCAAAGAAGAAACGGCATTTATCCGCAAGCTTTTTGAATAAAGGATCACAAAAACGCGTGACACACGAAAAGGTGTCAGCCGTTTTTATTTGATTCATAACACGCCGCAGGCTCTAAGGACGGTTTTGTAGACCTCCAGCTCATAATCGGGGGTGTAGGGGTTTTCCTTTTCTCCCCGGACAAAGGAGGCAAAGCCTGCCATCATACCGTCGTAGCGGTTGAAAATGGGGGTCTTGAAATGCTGCCCTTCATTGTTCCACGCTTTCTCTGTATATTCGGTCTTCTCTGTGTAGTGGATGAAGTTTACGATACCGCTGTAACGCTTTTTGGAAAACAGCTCCTGCAGGTATTCTTCCGTTGCTATGCTTTGGTGGAAGGTAAGACGGGGATGGTGGGATACTTTTTCCTCGGGACAAACCACCTCGACGGCAGCGCCCAGCTGCAGCAGCTCTTCTGCAACCTTTGTGCCAAGAGTACCGCCGCCTGCAATTAATAAAACGCATTTATCCTGATACACCTGCTTGTCTTAATTCTGGGATAAAAGATTTACATAAAAAAGTTTTTGTGTTATAATAAATATGTTGTGTGCGTTAAAGGAGCACAACAGTATTCACAGACGGAGAGATCTCTATGGCAAACCTGTCAAAGCAGATAAAGGGCTTCAGCGAAAAGCTCTTTTTAGAACTGGATATGCCCGGGGAGGATTCCCCGCTAAGCGATCAGCAGCGGATCCGGCAGGCGCTTGAGAACCTTGGCTTTGCACCGGTCATCTTTCCTTTGCACATTCTGCGATGCCTTTATCCTATGTGCAGGGAGCAGGGATTTTCCATCACTGTTACGCTGGTATACCGGCAAAGCGATTGGGTGGTCACTGCGGTAGAGCCCGGCGACCGGACCCACAGTCACTACGGTCTTGCGGTGGACTATGGCTCCACCACTGTGGTGATGCAGCTGGTGGATATGCGTTCCGGTGCGGTGATCGATCAGGTGAAGACCGTCAACGCACAGGCGGAATTCGGTTCTGATATTTTGACCCGGATCACCTATTCTATGGAAGCGCCCTCTCATACAGATGATCTGCAGCTTGCAACGGTTCGCTCCTTTGAAATGCTTTTACAGCAGCTGTCCGAGCGAAACGGCATCGATGCCGCAAGGTGCGGCGTGATGATCGTATCCGGCAACACCACAATGATCCACTTTTTGCTGAAGCTGAATGGATGGACCGTTTTTGCCGCCCCCTTTGCCCCTGTTACAATGGATCCCGGCTGGCTCTGGGGCACAGAGCTTGGGATGGATTTTCAGGGACTTGTCTATATTATCCCCGCTGCTTCCAACTATGTGGGGGGAGATATTATCAGCGGCCTTTTGCAGGTGGATATTCATAAAAAGGATGACATCTGCCTGTTCTTTGATATTGGCACCAACGGTGAGCTGGTGATCGGAAACCGGGAATGGATGATCGCCGGTGCCGGTGCAGCCGGTCCGGCGCTGGAGGGCTATATCAGCCGGTACGGAATGCGTGCTGCCCCGGGTGCCATCGACAGGGTGAGAATTGAGGGTGACACCCTGGGCTATACCACCATTGAAAATCAGAAGCCTGTGGGCATCTGCGGCTCCGGCATTATCGATCTGATCGCACAGATGTTTCTTGCTGGCTGGATCGATATGGCAGGCAACTTTAATGTGCAATCGTCACCCCGGATCCGGTATCTTCCCGGGGAGCAGCAGTATGCCGCGGTCTATGCCACGGAAGAGGAATCCGCCACGGGAGAGCCCCTGTTTTTTACCCAGACGGACATTCACCAGTATCTGGATACCAAGGCGGCTGCCTATACTATGGTGGATTGCCTTTTGGACAGCGCCGGCTGCAGCATAAGTGACATCTCCCATTGCTACCTTTCCGGCGCGTTTTCTGCCCATTCCGATCTGGAATCTGCCATCACCATTGGAATGTTCCCGGACCTTGAACGGGAAAAATATACCGCCTTTGCCAATACATCTCTGGAGGGTGCGCGGATCCTGCTCCTGGACCGTGCCAGACTGGAGGAGGTGCAGTCTTTGTCAGAGTCTGTCTACTGCATCCAGTTTGCCTCTATCCCGGATTTCCTGATCCGTATGCAGGCGGCAAAATTCATTCCCCACACGGACATAAACCGGTATCCCAGCATAAAGAAGCGAATAGAGCAGGCAGGGGATACCCAGCAAAACATAATCGGAGGTCAGGAAAAGTGAAATATGATGTAATTATTATCGGCGCAGGTCCTGGCGGCATTTTCGCAGCCTATGAGCTGATGCAGCGCAAGCCCCAGCTTCGGGTGGCGGTTTTTGAAGCCGGCCACGAGCTGAGCAAGCGCCATTGCCCCATTGACGGAGAGAAGGTCAAAAGCTGCATCAGCTGCAAAAGCTGCAGCATTATGAGCGGCTTTGGCGGTGCCGGCGCATTCTCTGACGGGAAGTATAACATTACCAACGATTTCGGCGGCACGCTGTATGAATACATCGGAAAGACCCAGGCGCTGGAGCTGATGCGCTATGTGGATGCCATCAATCTGCGCTACGGCGGCGAGGGCACTAAGCTTTATTCCACTGCCGGGACCCGCTTTAAGACCCTGTGCATTCAGCACGATCTGCACCTTCTGGATGCTTCTGTGAGACATTTGGGCACGGACATCAACTATGTGGTGCTGGAGAATCTGTATAACGAGCTGAAGGAAAAGGTGACCTTCTTCTTTGATACTGCTGTCCAGACGGTGAAAGCGCTGGAAAAGGGCTATGAGGTGGTCTGCAAGGATGCTTCTTACACCTGCGACAAGTGCATTATCTCCGTAGGCCGCATTGGCAGCAAGTGGATGGAGGCTGTGTGCCGGGAGCTGGAGATCCCCACAAAATCCAACCGTGTGGACATTGGTGTCCGTGTGGAGCTGCCGGCGGAGGTGTTTGCAGACCTGACGGACGAGCTGTACGAAAGCAAGATCGTCTACCGTACTCCCAAATACGGTGACAGAGTCCGTACCTTCTGTATGAACCCCAAGGGTGCTGTGGTCAACGAGAATACCAACGGCATCATCACCGTCAACGGTCACAGCTACGAGAACCCCGAAAAGCAGACCCAGAATACAAACTTTGCCCTTCTGGTTGCCAAGCATTTCTCTGAGCCCTTCAAGGACTCCAACGGCTACGGCGAATCCATCGCAAGGCTCAGCAATATGCTGGGCGGCGGTGTTATCGTCCAGCGCTTCGGTGACCTGATCCGCGGACAGCGTTCCACCCCCAGCCGCATCCGGGAGGCATTTGTTACACCCACCCTGAATGCTACCCCCGGTGATCTGAGTCTGGTGCTTCCCAAGCGTATACTGGACGGAATCATTGAAATGATTTGCGCTCTGGATAAAATAGCCCCCGGTACAGCAAATGATGATACCCTGTTGTACGGTGTAGAGGTGAAATTCTACAACATGGAAGTGGAAGTTGACGAGAATCTGGAAACCTGTCACCGGGGATTGTATGTGATCGGTGACGGCAGCGGCTCTACCCACTCTCTTTCCCACGCATCTGCCAGCGGTGTCCATGTTGCCCGCACCATTACGGAATAATAAATTTAAAAGCCTTGACCGAATTCGGTCAAAGCTTTTTTGCATCAGAAAGCTCTTTTACAGAATGTCATCCAGAGCGTTCAGAAACAGCTCCCGGTAAATATCGTAGCCTTCCTGGGTGAAGTGCTTTTCGTCCTCTACCCAGATATCCTGACGGATCTTGCTGTAGTCACCGGCATCCGCAGGGTCGTTGTAAAAGCCGGGCCAGGCAGACTGGCACACATAGGTACAATCCCCGTTGGCATCGCAGTATTCCTTGAGAAGCCGGTTAAACTGCTTTGCAGCGGTCTGCCAGATCCGGTTGTTCACAAAAAGCTTATGGGGCATCGCATCGCACAGGTACAGCTTTACGCCGGGGAAATCCGCCCTTGCCCAGTTACAGAACTGCGCCAGCAAATAAACGATCTCTACGGGAGAGTAGCCCTTGGCAATATCGTTGGGGAAAAAGCGTACCACGATGGCACGGGGCTCCCAGGGACGCACCATACGGGAGTAGTAATACAGACCCTCTTCTATGGTGCTGCCGCCAATGCCGTGGTTCACCGCTGCCGGAGAACCGTCCTTTCTGCGAATGTCCTCCTCCAGAGGACGGCGGTGGTATTTCGCTGACCAGCGGGTAAAGCCGGAGGAGCCGTAGAACAGGATCATATTCTTTTGAATGGGCTGTGCTTCGTATTCCAGCACCGTGTTTTCGTATTTTTTCAATGCTCCGACCTTCAAATCAAACATAAAAAACTTCCTTTCTGTCGAATGATACTTGAATTATAACACCGCTGCTGTGCTTCAGTCAAGGGATCAAGAAGAAAAGCATTTGCATTCTGCAGACGGTATGGTATAATTCAGTAAAATGCGGTTGTGAGGAGCGGTTTTGTGTTTTCCAAATCTGTGAAGGGCTATTTGTTTGCGGTGCTCAGTGCCGTGATCTACGGCAGTATGCCTCTGATGTCCAAATACATCTACGCAGACGGGGTCAATCCCTTTACCCTCGTTTTTCTTCGCAATTTCTTATCCCTGATCCCTTTGGGTCTCCTGGCGTACAAGGAGCACAAGACCCTGAAAATTTCCATAAAGGCGCTCCCTGCTGTCAGTATCATTTCTCTTTTTGGCTGCTGCTTTACGCCGATGCTTCTGTTTTCCTCTTATCAGTTTATTCCCTCGGGGACTGCAACGGTTTTTCATTTTGTGTATCCTGCTGTGGTGATGATGGCAGGGATCCTGTTCTTCAAAAAGAAAGTGAGACTCGGCAATATCCTCTGTATGCTTCTTTGTGTTGCAGGCATCAGTCTGTTTTATACGCCGCAGGAGGCGCTGGACCTGACCGGCAGCGTGCTGGCTTTTTCCTCTGCTGCCACCTTTGCTGCCTATGTTCTCCTGCTTTCCCGGTTTGATCACAGCAAGGCATCCGGTTTCCTGTTCAGCTTCTACACTGCCCTTGTGTGCTGTGTGGTATCTTTTGTGATCTGTTTGCTGACAAAAAATCTTGCATTTCCCGGCACGCTCCGGGGGTGGGGACTGTGCGTGCTGTTTTCACTTTTGGTGACCACCGGGGCGGTGGTTTTGTTTCAGCAGAGCACCTTTTTGATCGGCGGCGAAAAGGCTTCCATTCTAAGCACTCTGGAGCCGATCACCGGCGTGCTGCTGGGCGGGATCTTCTTTCAGGAATCTTTGGGCCCCCGGGTCCTCATTGGCACAGCGCTGGTCATAGCCGCAAGTATTCTGATCGTAGTATTTGACAAAAAGCGCCTTGACTGATCCTGTCAAGCCGTTATTGGATGGCTAAAACCGGTATTCTTCGGAAGCACTGCCTTGACAAAGCTATGCTGTTTGTTATAATAAATGCATCAATTTGGTGGTTTCTGAAGCACAAAAGAAAGGCTTGGTTATAGATATGGCAACAAAAAGACATCTTTTGCCCCAGGTGAAGCGTTTTTTTAAAGCAAATCTGCACACCCACAGCACCATTTCTGACGGAAAGCTGTCCCCGGAGGAGGTAAAGGAAGGCTATAAAGCCCTCGGTTATCAGATCCTCTGCCTGACTGACCACAACACCATTGTTGATCACTCTGCTATGAATGAGCCGGACTTCCTGATGCTTACCGGTGTGGAGATCACGGTTAATGCTCCGAACTACAACACAGTCAGTGGAAAAACCTACCATATGAACCTGATCGCCAGAGATCCCAAGAATCTCTGGTGTCCTGCAAGGCTGCACCGCTGGTTTCCTGTTTCCGAGGAATATGACAATAAAATACAGTACGACAATATGGTTTTGCAATACGATAAGGACTCCATCAATTCCCTGATCGAAAAAGCCGGCGAGAAGGGCTTCCTTGTGATGTATAACCACCCCACCTGGTCCTGCCAGACCTACGAGGACTATGTAGGACTGAAGGGACTTTGGGGTATGGAGCTGCGGAATACTGAGTGCTGTATGATCGGTCATAATGAGAATAATTTCCGGGTCTACAGAGATATTCTGACCAGCGGCACCCGTATTTTCCCCGTGGGCACAGACGATATGCACTATCCCAGAGCATTGGGAAAATCCTGGATCATGGTTGGTGCAAAGGACCTTCGTTATGACAGTGTGATCCAGGCGCTGGAAAAGGGAGATTTCTATATGTCCTGCGGTCCTGAGATCACGGACATCTGTGTAGAAGGCAATGTGCTGAAGGTGACCTGCTCCGATGCACGGCAGATCAGACTGGAGACCCACGGCAGAATGGCAAAAACGGTTGTTGCGGAAGACGAACCTTTGCGGGAAGCGGAGTTTGACCTTGAAAGGTTCTTTTCCAAAGTGGACCGTGATGATCCCAATGCGTTTGTCTATATCACCGTTACTGCACCGGACGGCTCCTATGCTGCCACCCGTGCCTTTTTCCTGAATGAAATTTTGTAAAGGACAATACGATGAAGCATAAATACTACTTGTTTGATTTTGACGGAACGCTTGTGGATTCTATGCCTACCTTCGTCTCTGCGATGCTGCGGATCCTGGAGGAAAACGGCATTCCCTATGACAGCAATATCATTAAGATCATAACGCCACTGGGATTGCGCGGAACTGCGGACTATTACATTCAGAGAATGGGTGTAAAGATGTCCAGGGAGCAGCTGATGGGCGTTATGAAGGAATATATGATGGATGCCTATTTCAACACCATTCCGGCAAAGAAAAATGTTCCGGAGGTGCTGAAGGCACTGAAAGCACAGGGCGCAAGCCTGAATGTTCTGACTGCCAGCCCCCACATCACGCTGGATGCCTGCCTGAAGCGGCTTGGTTTATGGGAGCTGTTTGACAATGTGTGGTCCTGTGATGATTTTAATACCACCAAAGCAGATCCCCGGATCTATGTCCGGGCCGCAGAAAAGCTGCATACAACCGTAGAAAATGTTCTGTTCCTGGACGACAATCTGAACGCAGATCAGACGGCAAAAGCAGCGGGTATGCAGGTGTGCGGTGTGTATGATGAATCCTCCAGGGATTATGTGGAGCAAATGAAGGCTGCAAACGATTATTATATCTATGATTTTCAGGAGTTACTGCAATAAAAGGAGGCTGCTTTATGAAACATAAAATCGCTGTGATCGCGGGAGACGGGATCGGACCGGAGGTGTTGGCAGAGGGCGTAAAGGTGCTGGAGGCAGTCAGTCAGGTCGACGGACGCTTCTCCTTTGATTTTACCCATTTTCCCTGGGGCTGCCGGTATTATTTGGAACACGGCAAAATGATGGCAGAGGATGGCCTGGAGACCCTGAAGGGCTATGATGCGATCTTTTTGGGCGCAGTGGGGTATCCCGGTGTGCCGGATCACATTTCCCTGTGGGACCTGCTGCTGGCGATCCGTAAAAAGTTTGATCAGTACATCAACATCCGCCCCGTAAAGCTTTTGAAGGGCGCGCCTACACCCCTGAAGGATGTCCGGTGTGAAGATATTGATATGATCTTCATTCGGGAAAACAGCGAGGGCGAATATGCCGGCAGCGGAAGCTGGCTGTACCCGGGTCAGCCTAACGAGGTGGTGATCCAAAACGGTGTTTTCTCCAGAAAGGGCTGTGAGCGGGTGATCCGCTATGCCTTTGAGCTGGCACGCCGGGAGGGTAAGACCCTGACCAGCATCAGCAAGGGCAATGCACTGAACTACTCTATGGTCTTCTGGGATCAGATCTTTGCAGAGGTGGCAAAGGACTATCCCGATGTGAAAACCTACAGCTACCTTGTGGACGCCGCCAGTATGTTTATGGTAAAAGACCCGGGGCGCTTCCAGATCGTGGTCACCTCCAATCTGTTTGGTGATATTCTGACAGATCTGGGTGCTGCCATTGCCGGCGGTATGGGCCTCGCTGCCGGCGCAAATATTAACCCCGAGCGGGAGTTCCCCTCTATGTTTGAACCCATCCACGGCTCTGCACCGGATATTGCCGGAAAGCAGATCGCCAATCCTCTGGCAACTGTATGGTCCTGCGCCCAAATGCTGAGCCATTTGGGATACCCCGAATGGGAGGAGAGGATCATCTCCATTATTGAAGAAATGCTGGTTGAAAAGCGTGTGCTGACCCCGGATATGAACGGCACAGCCACCACCGCCCAGGTAGGCGACGAGGTGGTTCGGAAAATCAAAGAAAAG
>JAZNZZ010000164.1:0-7987 GCA_045595205.1 Faecousia sp. | reverse complement strand
CCCAGCTCCTTTGCCTTCTTTTCCTTGGAACCGGCGTTTTCGCCAACGACCACATAAGTGGTCTTTTTGGACACAGATCCGGAAGCTTTTCCTCCGAAAAGCTCTATTTTTTCCGTTGCTTCATCACGGGTAAATTTGCTGAGTGCACCGGTAAGCACAAATGTCATACCGGCAAATCTTGTGTCTGTGACAGTTCGCTTACTTTCAAAATTTACACCGGCCTGACGAAGCCTTTCGATCATTTGGACAGACTGCGGCTGCCGGAACCAGGACCAGATCGATTCGGCAGTAATACCGCCAACATCCGGGACTTCCTGGAGCTGCTGGATATCAGCGTCTTTCAATGCATCCAGTGTACCGAAGGAAGCGGCTAGCGTCTTACCTGTTTTAGCACCGACCTGCCGGATGCCAAGAGCAAATATCAGACGGCTCAGATCCTGCTGTTTGCTTGTTTCAATTGCATCAAGGAGTTTTTTTGCTGCAGTATCGCCTTTTTGCCAGAGAGACTTCATTTGATCCAATGTCAAATAATATATATCAGCGGGAGTCTTGATCAATCCCTGCTCGATCAGGCTCTCTACAATAGATTCGCCCAGACCATCAATGTCCATTGCATCCCGGCTGACAAAATGTGCGATATTTCTTGAGAGCTGTGCGGGACAGGAAACGCCGGTACAACGGATGAAAGCTCCGTCCTCGTCCTTCACTGTGGGTGCACCGCAAACAGGACATACAGCAGGCAGGATATACGGCATAGCTCCTGCAGGGCGTTTTGTGAGATCAACTTCCAGGATCTCCGGGATGATCTCTCCTGCTTTTCGGATCTGGACTGTGTCGCCGATACGAATATCCCGCTCGGAAATGAAATCCTGATTATGAAGGGTCGCGTTGGTAACGGTTGTACCGGCTAAACGCACAGGCTTCACAACGGCCTTCGGTGTCAAAACACCGGTTCTGCCCACCTGCACAACGATGTCCTCAATAACCGTAGGCTTGATTTCCGGGGGGTATTTGTAGGCAACCGCCCACTTTGGAAATTTTGCTGTTGTACCAAGGTTTTCCCGAAGGGTTATATCATTGACCTTGATCACTGCACCGTCGATATCGCAGCTTAGCTCCCCACGATTCTCGTTAATGCTCAAAACATTATCTTCGATCCGCGCTTTTTGTCTAAGCAAGGTATAAGGTACGACCTTGAATTGAAGTGTTTTCAAATAGTCAAGAGAATCCGAATGCGTCTCAAATGTGATGCCTTCAGCAAGCTGAACATTAAAGATCATAATATCCAGGCCCCGGCGGGCTGCGATCTTTGGATCAAGCTGACGAAGAGACCCAGCCGCTGCGTTTCTGGGATTGGCAAACAGAGGCTTCCCCTCAGCCTCTTGGACGGCATTTAATGCCTCAAAGCTTTTCTTCGGCATAAATACTTCACCGCGAACGATCAGCCGCTCCGGGGCATTCTTCAGCCTCATAGGTATAGAACGAATCGTTTTCAGGTTTTCGGTAACATCTTCACCAACATTTCCGTCACCACGGGTCGCACCTCTGACAAAGACACCGTTCTCATATTCAAGGGCGACAGAGAGTCCGTCGATTTTGGGTTCGACGGTAAAAGCGGTTTCCGGATATGCCTGCAATACTCTGTCAAGGAACTCACCCAATTCTTCAAGGGAAAATACATCCTGCAGGCTCATCAACGGTACAGGGTGTGTGACCTTTTCAAATTTTGTAAGCGCCTCACCGCCAACCCGCTGTGTTGGGGAATCATTTGTTGCCAGCTCTGGATTAGCGGCTTCAAGGTCCTCCAGCTCCCGCAATAGTCTGTCATATTCAAAATCCGGCATCGTGGGATCGTCCAGTACATAGTAGCGGTAATTTGCTTCGTTCAGGATCTCTTTTAATTCTTGTATTCTTTCTTCTGCACGCATAATTAGCCTCCGGTGCGTAATAGTGTTTCAGGAACCTGCCCCACGATCACAGTCTCTGCAACCACGACCTGACTGGATATGGTAAAATACTCTGCTTTTCCCAGCACCAGAACAGCAACATCCACGCTGACATCCATATTGATCTGGTGCAGCACCTGATTGATACCGGCTTCTGCAAAATCACTGGAAAAGGACGCCTCAGAGTTACGGATCGACAGGATATGAACCGGGATCGCAGGTCCTTTCCCGGACAAGACCTCCGGGAAAATGAAACTACCCAAAGGAATCCCCAGATCTGAAGTATCAAGGGCAAGTATCTCATCATTAATAATATTAAGAATATCGGTTTTTAAACGGTTTACTTCGCTCATATTCGTTTTCAGTGCAGTGATCCGCCCGTTAAGGTCCTTTTCAAAATATACCATCCGGTCATAATGAATCGTGCCCTTTTCAATCTGTTTATCGATAGCATCATTGATAAGATCCGAAGTGGCATTTTTAACCTGTGTTTGAGCTAGACCACTGACTGCATCGTGGTAGCGGGTCCGTATCAGTACAAACAAGCCGACACCTGCAATAATAAGACATAGAATTGAGCAAAGGAAGATACGAAGGACTTTTCGCACATAATCACCCCTGCGGGATTATATGCACGCATTTTCAATATATTACAATCGTTTAATGTGAGCAGATGCAGCCCTTGCCATAAGCTTCTTTGTTCCAGTCTGGTCGAATACGATCTCCCAAAGGGCATCAGATCCCATTTCCAAAACCGAAATGACCATACCCTTTCCAAAAGCCGTATGCTGCACCATATCTCCCTTTTTGAGTTCAAGAAATGCAGGCTTTTGGGAAGCAGACGGCGTACTGCTGAAGGATGCTGTGCTGTGCCTTGGTGCGGCATTGTAGCCGGTCTGCCTGTTCGCACCATAAGAACCGTAGCTTCCGTATCGGTCAGAAGTGCTGTAGGCGCTGCTTTTTCTTAAAACCAGATCCTCGGGGATCTCCCTTAAGAATCTGGACGGCAACGAGGAAGTGGTTCTGCCGTACAGCATTCTTTGCCTTGCGTAAGAGATGGTAAGCTTCCGTTTTGCTCTCGTGATGGCAACATAGCAAAGCCGCCGTTCCTCTTCCATTTCCTCTGCATCGCCGATGGCGCGCATACCGGGAAACAGTCCGTCCTCAAACCCAACGAGATAAACATTGGGAAACTCCAATCCCTTTGCAGAATGCATCGTCATCATAACAACAACATCGTCACTGTCATTATACTGTTCAATATCCGTGTACAAAGCAATCTCCTCCAAAAATCCCGCAAGTGTCGGGTTTTCGGAATTTTGTACATAGGTGTTAATGCTGGACTTCAATTCACGGATGTTTTCAAGCTTTGTTTTATTCTCTTCCGTAGGCTTCAGCTCCAGCATCGTTGCATAGCCTGTCCGTTGCATCACTTCATCGTAGAAATCCGGGAGACTGATCCCGTCCTCCAGCAGCTGATCCAGTTCCTCGATCACACTTGTAAAGGCCTTGAATTTACCGGCGAGTCTCTGAAGAGATGCGTAAGATTCCGGATCAGAGACGACATAGTAAAGTCCCTTCCCCTCAGCAGCTGCCAGCCGCTCAGCGGTTTCCAGGGTTTTGGCACCCAGGCCTCTGGGAGGATTGTTGATAATGCGGCGCAAACGAAGCTCGTCCATACGGTTGTTGATCACACAAAGATATGCAAGCATATCCTTGACTTCTGCCCGGTCAAAGAACCGCATACCGCCAATAATACGGTAAGGTATGCCGCTTCGCTTAAAAGCAAATTCCAAAGCATTGGATTGAGCATTCGTACGATAGAGGATCGCATTGTCCCGGAAATTCTTTTTCTGGCGGATGATCTCACCGGCTATGTAGCTTGCCTCGCCGCCTTCGTCATTGGCTTCATAAACAGTGATAGGATCACCGGATTCGTTGGATGTCCAAAGCTTTTTGCCCTTTCGTCCAAGATTGTGTGCGATAACGGAATTTGCGGCATTCAGTATCGACTGGGAGGAACGGTAGTTTTGCTCCAAACGGATCACACGGGAGTTGCGGTACTGCCCCTCAAAATCAAGAATATTCTCGATCGTTGCACCGCGGAAACGGTAAATACTCTGGTCATCATCACCAACGACACAAATGTTTTCAGATCCGCCGGAGAGTAAGGATGTCAGCAGATACTGAAGATGATTGGTGTCCTGATACTCATCCACAAGCACATACCGGAACTTCCTCTGATAATAGGCGCGCACATCCTCAAAATTTTGAAGCAGCTCAACTGTTTTGAAAATAATGTCATCAAAATCCAGCGCATTATTCTCCTTTAGCTTCTGTTGATAACGCCCATAGGCAACTTCAATATGATGCATACGGTGATCATTGGTATCATCCCGCTGTTCCTTCATCATTGCCGGCGATATAAACCGATCCTTCTGACGGCTGATGATGGACAGTACATATTTTGCGGGGAATGTTTTATCGTCCAGTCCCATTTCCTTGATAATGTCCTTCATTAGACGCTCAGAATCAGAAGTATCATAAATCGTGAAGCTCCGGTCATAGCCAAGCCGGTCAATGTTGGAGCGCAGGATCCTGCAGCAGGCTGAGTGAAATGTCATTGCCCATACATCCTGCGCCTCCGGTCCCAGCATTGCAGAAAGTCTTTCCTTCAGTTCATTCGCTGCTTTGTTGGTAAAAGTAATGGCAATCACATTCCAAGGCGCAGGGGGTTCCACGGCACATAGTCTGTCTGCACGCAGCGTTTCTTCATCCGTAAGGGGATAAACAAGGCTTTCCAGAAACAGCACATCGTCATCCTGCAGACCCCAGGGCAGCTCTGCGGTATCGCTTCCTCTGCCGAAGCGAAGAATGTTGGCGATGCGGTTTATCAATACGGTGGTTTTGCCGCTTCCTGCGCCTGCAAGAAGAAGCAGCGGTCCCTCTGTGCTCATAACAGCTTGTCTCTGCTGTGGGTTCAGATCCTCAAATTGTTTTTCGATATATGCTTTCCTGGCTTTCAGAAATCTTTTAATCATTTGCTCTGTCATAACAATACACCTTTTTTATTTTCTACCGGTATATTTTACAGTATTTTTTGAAAAAGGTAAAGCATAAATTACTGATTTAAAAGATTTCTTAACTCGCTTAGTGCCTTCTTTTCAATTCGCGAAACCTGCACCTGGCTGACACCCAGGATCACAGAAACTCTTTGCTGTGTTAGACCGTGATAATAACGCAGACGGATCACAAGTCCTTCCCTTTCCGGCAGATTCTTAATACCTTGCCGAAGTGCGATCCGTTCCAGCATTACCTCCTCGGATTCTGTATCCGAAAGAATATTTTCAAGAGAAAAGCCTCCCTCTCCATTTTCCTGCTGCATAGATTCAACACAGGCCGTTGCACTTTCTGCAACAGCGATCTCTTCAGGGGTAAAGCCTGTCTGTTGTGAAATTTCCAGGATCGTAGGCTCTCTTCCTAATGAAATAATCAATTGACTCCTTACGGTTTTTATTGTTACAGCCCGTTCCTTGATTCCCCGGGAAACCTTCACAACACCGTCATCCCGTAGAAACCGTCTTATCTCACCGGCGATCTTTGGAACGGCATAAGTTGAAAACTGTGTGCCGTAAGAAACGTCAAACCCGTCAACCGCTTTTAAAAATCCCAAACACCCAAGCTGATATAAGTCATCAGCATCTGTTCCACGGCCCATAAACCTTTTTGCAACGGACCAGATCAGCCCCATATTTTCCTGCACAAGAATCTCCCTGGCCTCCTCATCCCCAGACTGTGAACGGAGGATCAGCGCTTCTGTCGTACTCATTTGCGTCGTTGCAGCCTCCTGCGCATATGTACCGTTGTTCCCTTCCCCGGCTTTGAGGTTACATCAAAGCTGGTCATAAAGCTCTCCATTATGGTAAAACCCATACCGCTTCGTTCAGCACCGCCTGTGGTGTACATAGGCGTTCTGGCTTTTTCAAGATCCGGTATTCCAACTCCTTTGTCTTTAATGACAATATCGATCACATTATCCTTAAGAATCTTGCAGCGAAGAGAAATTGTTCCCAGTCCATCGGGATAACCGTGAACGATGCAATTAGTCACCGCCTCTGATACTGCAGTTCGTATATCTCCGAGCTCCTCCAATGTCGGATCCAGTTGTGCAGCAAAACAGGCAACTGCAGACCGTGCAAAGCCTTCGTTTGTAGATTTGCTGGGAAACTCCAGTGACATATAGTTTTCAAATTTCATTGTCCGACCTCCTTGATCTTAACCAATTTTTCAATTCCGGAAGCACGGAATACCTTCATCACCTGATTATTTGGTGCTGATACAGTCAGCTCGCCGCCAAGGGCGTTCATATTTCTCAGCGCGTTGATCACCACCGCAATACCGGAAGAGTCCATAAAGACAACATCCGAAAAATCCAAAACACATTGCTTTGGTGTGTAGGCTTCGATCTTTCCGGTTATTGCGGAAATGTACTGTTTTGCACTGTGATGATCGATCTCTCCTGTTAGAAGAACCGTTAATCGGTTGTCCTGTAAAAAGCTTGTAAAATGCATAGTTACCTCCTTTGTGCAAATTCCAATTTGAGTATAAAAAAGTTGATTTGAATATACAGTCGAAATAAAAAATGGTGTGAACAGAATTTGTTCACACCATTTTGTGTTAAATATCAGATTTTCTTAAGTGCTGCTGCACTTTCTTCCAACTGAGCGATCAGATCCCGTGCTTTTGCGGCCTTTTCTCGCTCGCCATTGACAACTGCTTCCGGCGCTCTTGCAGTAAACTTTTCGTTGGAAAGCTTTGCTTCAATGCCGGCAAGATTCTTTCTTGCCTTATCCAGCTCCTTCTCGATTCTCTCCAATTCCTTTGCAACATCCACAAGCTGTCCCATAGGAATATAGAGCTTTGCATCGGCGGTGGTGATGGTCACCATTCCGTTCAGATCCTCAGGCTCGGAATCAATGACAGAAACAGACTCGGCATAGGCAAGACGCTGCAGGAAGCCTTCGCCTTCCGCAAAGATCTGAGGCTTACCGGTAACCACATACAGAGCAGCCTTCTTACTGGGAGGTACATTCATTTCAGTACGGCGGTTACGGATGGCGCGAATCGCTTCCATAACAGACTCCATCAATGCACACTCAGCCTTAAATGCAAGCTCCTCCCTGTATACGGGCCAGGAGGCAACGATCAGAGCATCACCCTCGTGGGGGATGGACTGCCAGATCTCCTCTGTGATGAAGGGCATAAAGGGATGCAGCAGGCGAAGCACCTGATCCAGAACATACACAAGGACCTGGATCGCAGTCTCTTTCCGGGCAGTATCCTCAGAGTACAGACGGGCCTTTGTCAGCTCGATATACCAGTCACAGTAGGTATCCCAGATAAAATCGTAAACCTTCTGCACCGCAACACCAAGCTCATACTTCTCCAGATTCTCTGTAACCTCAGAGATCAGAGAATTCAGCTTGGAGAGTACCCATTTGTCTGCGATCTCAAGCTTTTCAGAAGCCGGCAGAGCGTTGACGGCATTCTCCCCAAGGTTCATCATAACATAACGGGATGCATTCCAAAGCTTGCTGGCGAAGTTACGCATAGCCTCGCAGCGCTCAACATAGAAACGCATATCGTTTCCGGGAGAGTTGCCGGTGACCATATTCATACGAAGTGCATCACAGCCGTACTGGTCGATCATTTCCAGAGGATCAATACCGTTGCCCAAGGATTTGGACATCTTGCGGCCCTTGTCGTCGCGGACAAGACCGTGGATCAGCACCGTGTGGAACGGAGTCTTTCCTGTATGCTCACAACCGGAGAAGATCATTCTGGCAACCCAGAAGAAGATAATGTCATAACCGGTAACCAGAACATCTGTGGGATAGAAGGTGGCAAGATCCTCAGTGCTCTCAGGCCAGCCCAGAGTCTCGAAAGGCCACAATGGGGAGGAGAACCAGGTTCAAGCACATCAGGATCTCTTTCGATCTTCGTGCTTCCGCACTTTTCACACTTACAGGCATCTTCACGGG
>JAZNZZ010000163.1:0-10662 GCA_045595205.1 Faecousia sp. | reverse complement strand
CAGAACCACGGTCTGATCGTTGGGATGGTAGGTGATGTCCATATAGGTCTTGACCGTCAGCTCAGCAGGATCGGAGATCAGCTCGGTGCCGTCTGCAAAGGTGACCACGCAGCGGTAGTCATAGCCGTTACGCTGACCGGTAGCTGCAACTGTCAGGGTATCGGTGTTGTAACCGTCCATATAGGTATCGAACCACTTATACAGCTTCTTATACTGCCACTTATAGGACACCGCCGTGTTAGAGGCCTCCACAAAAAAGGTCACCATATTGCCGGAATCGGCAGTCACAGCTTCGGGATGGCGGAGGATCGCTGCTGCTTGCAGCTTTGTGCCCTCTGCGATCTCGGTTTTGGCTGTGCCGCAGGTGCCACAGGTATAGGTGGTAAAGCCGTCGGCTTCATAAGTAGGTGCGGTATAGACACCTTCATCCCACAGGTGCTCCACAGGAAGCACCACCGGCGGCAGGGCATTGCCACAGGCGCAGGTGTAGGTAATGCTGCCTTCTGTACTGCAAGTGGGCGCTGTGACTGTTTCCACATAAATGCAGCCGGTGTCTGTCACATACTCCAAAGGAATGGCATTCTGCTTTGCATCCACCACACCCTTGCCGGAGCCGGTGATCTGATAATGGTTTTCCGGAGAGGTCAGAGGCTCCCACAGGATCTCCACCAGGGGGAGCTTGCTCTTATTGGCGCTTTCGTTCACATAGGAGAACCGGATGCTGCCATCACTGTAGTTATCATTGATGACCACCATACCCCCAAGGTCGGAAAGGCCCTCTGCCGCGGTAACGCTGACACAGCGAAGCACCGCCGGGTCATAGGTCAGGGTAAAGTCCGCCGCAGCAACACCTGCACCGGCCTCCAGAAAATACAGGGACTTGCTCTGCTGCCCGGTGATCAGCGCTTCCGTTTCCAGGAAGGCATCGGGATCGTCCACCACCTCCGGCAGCTTTGTAAGGGTCAGCGTCTTGGAGGCGCTTCCCGGCAGGTACATGGAAAGGTCCTCCCGGTACATATTGGAGGCAGATGCCTTTACTGTGGTACTTCCCTGGGTATCGGCAATGACCTTCAGCTTCACCGTGAACAGATAGAAGTTTTTTACCGGGGAATCCTTGGCATAGGCAATACGCACCTGCCCCTGCACCCCGGAATTGATGGAATAAATTGCGCCCTCCCCGGTCAGTGCCGATTCCAGACTCGCCTCCTCAAAGGCAAAGATCTCACTGTCGTACTCCACCAGGAATTCGCCGCTGACAAAGGCACGGCTGGAGGAGGCGCTTGCTACCCTGTAGGAAAGGACATCGCCCTTTTGGAGCGTGGTCTTGTCAACATAATTATAAATAGAAAAGGTTTCCGTTGCCACCTGCTCCTTCACCGTAACAGAGCCGCTGACCCCACCGATGGTGGCAGGAACGATCCCCTCGGAATAGGCATCGCCCACCGCCAGCTTGACAGGATAAGTGCCGGGGGTGCAGTCCGCTGCGGTTTCAAAATAGAGGGTCAGGATGGTGCCGCTGCCGGAAAGGCTTTCGATCGTCATAGCATTCATAACGATCACACCTGCCTCGGCAGAATTCACAGTTGTCTGTACACCGGTGAGGAAGCTGCCGTTGACGGTGCTGCTGAGGGTAAGGACACTGGCATCGTAATAGATCTCCAGACCAAACACCGCTATGGCAGAAAAGTTTTCTGCCTTCACCGTCACCGTTGCCGTGTTGCCGGCGGTGACGGTGACTGCATTTACGGAGATTTGCTGCCCGGTGGCAGCACCGGCATAAACCGGTGCTGCGGAAAGGAGCAGACACAGGGAAAGGAGCAGGGCTAAGCTTCTTTTTTTCATAGCCTTACACCCTTATTACATTTTCACAGAGCCAACGGTGCCGCTGACATACTGCAGGATCCGCAGAGCCTCTGCTGCCCACAGCTCGCCGTCACCGTTCAGGTCTGCACGGGCGAACTCCTCGGCTGTCAGGTTATACTTATCGTTGATGGCGTAAAGCAGAAGCAGAGCGTCCAGATTGGTGATAGCGCCGTCGCCGTCCACATCGCCCAGAGCATTGGCATCCACCGACTCCTGCACCGCAACAAGGTAAGGTGCTTCGGCGCTGCCCTTATAGGTATAGCTGACACCGTCAAATGCCTCGAAGTAATATTCAACACCGGAGATCGTCACATAGGCGGCGGGAATGATGGCAGAATACTTATCGTTAAGATTGTTCATACGCACCGTATTCCACACATCCGTACCTGCCACACGGTAGTAGAGATTTGCATAGACGATGTTCAGGTTGTCCGTCACCGTGGCAGACAGCACCAGATTTTCTCCGGCAAAGGCATCGACAACAGGGCTGTGGTAGATATCCGGTGCCATAGTATCCTTACTCATAATGGAGATCTTGCCGGAGGGCTCGGATTCCGTCAGATCGGTCTTGACCACAGTGAAATTGTAGTAGTAGACCTTGCCGGGTTCTACGGTATCGTCAAAGAAGGTCATGGTGTCCGCAGGGATCACAGTCTTGTTCAGGCGGGTGTACAGACCGTCCTCCTTGGTGGAGCGGTAGACATTGTAGCCCATGAGGGTATCGAAATCGTCCTGGGTCCAGCGCAGCTCCACACCGGTGTCCGTTGCAGTGCCCTGCATGGTCAGCGCCTGGGCTGCGGTGGTATCAATGGTAAAGCCAAAGCGACCCTGATCCGGCTGCAGCGCCAGATCCTCGGTTGCAGAGCAGCCATTGGAGATAGTAAACAGCTGGTTGCCGTTCTCGATCACCGTGTTCAGGGTGTAAGTACCCTCCCAGGTGCGCTCATCCACATAAGCGCCGAATACCTCGTAGTCACCGTAGGGATAAGCAGAGCCGTAACGCACCTGCAGGGGGATGGAGGTATCCATATCCCGGTTGAAGGTGACCCGGAAGGTGACTTTTTCGTTGCCCACAGTGGTGACCTCTTCCCCGTTCTTATCAAACAGCTTCACAGAGGTGACGAAGGGGAAGGTATTTTCCGGTGCTTCCGTGAGATACGGCGCATACATCAGTCGGGCATAGGAGATGAAGTCGGTGTAGTCGATCATCTGCAGCTCCATAGCACGGGTGTCTGTGGTGTTCCAGTAGTTGCCGCCCAGAGATACCTCCGTATAAGTGCCGGAGGACACAGAGGGTGCCTGGGGCCGGAACCAGTGGGTCACTTCCGTACCCGTGGTGATCGGGTTCAGCACTGCATTGCCGTAGAAATACTGATTATACTGCAGCTCCTTCTGTACCTTCTTCAAGGCTTCCACAAAGCTTGCGCTTGTGTGATAACGCTGCACCTCCGGGTTGACCACGGTGATGTGGTCTGCGGACAGTGCGGGGAAGGTCTCCTGCGCTGCAGACAGCATCCGGGTGGCCGTCATCATTACAGGCTCCGTTGTCTCGGGTTCTGTCTCTGTTTCGGTCTCCGCAGACTGCCAGGTGAATTCATAAACCACCTTTTCCGCAAGTTTTATGCCCCAGGTGGAATTTTGAATGTTGCTTTGGGAAAATTCAAACCTGTAGGTAACGCCCTCCTGCCAGCCGTTTGTCGGCACTATCTTGCAGATATTTCCGTTCTCGATCGTCTTGTCAGTCCCCACCCAGCTTCCGTCTGCATAGGAGGAAGTATGGCAATAGTTAACAGTAATATTTGTTTCCAGCTGCAGAGCATCCTCCCGCAGGATATTATCCTCCGGCAGGTTGGTGGATACGATCTCCACAGAAAGATCTGTAACGGGAACAACCGGAACATAGCTGACATCACCCCAGTCCAAAGTATAGGCAAAGCCTGCGGAAGTGATCGCGCCGTGCGCGTTAAACTTTTCCACAGCAATGTTGGGACAGACATTGGGATAGTCCACAGTCAAGCCATAGGTATAGAAAGAATCCTGCAGCAGTCTGCCATTATAAAGGCCGGTAAAATCGAAATACCATCCATCCTCGCTCTTGTAGCTCGGCGCGATCACATATTCCTCAAACGCCGTCATATTGATGCCCTCGGAGAGGATCTCACCGGTAGGACCGTTGATGATGGCAAGCGCTCCGTCTGCCTTCTCCACAAGGATATTTTCAGTTCCGGGAATGATGAAATGGAGTGTTTTGATCTCCTCCCATTCCGAGGAGTAAGAATCCCATACATCATTCATACCGGTGGCTTGTGCATCTTCACCGCCGGCGTAGCTCAGGTTTCCGTTCTCTTCCAGGAAATAAGTGATGGTAGCTCCCGCCTTCACATCCTTCATCTTGTTTCCGTCATAGGCCCAAAAGATATTGCTGGCATTCCACTGGTAATCACCGGCAGAAAGAGTGCCGTCACCAAGCTGACCGTAGCGGTTACCCGTGCCGAAGCTATACAGGTTGCCGTCCTCCAGCAGCACATAGCAGCTCAGGCGGGGATTTTCTTCCGTAACAGCAGGATCATCCAGATACTTCTGCACCGCTGTCTCGATCTTCACGATTTGATCGGCATAGCCGTTGTTTATAAAATAGGTCATCTCCGCGGGGTCATTTCCACGGTATGAGGTTTCCGTGAGGATCGTGCCATCGGTCTTCAGAATCATTGTATAGAGATTGCCGTAGCCGTCATCACCTGCTGCTATCTGCTTCACGCCCTCCATTACCACACTATTATTGTTGTACCCACTATACAGGGTGCCGTTTTCGTCCAGATAATAGGTGCGTTGTTCAGCATTGTTAGAATAGCCGTTGGGATAACTGTAGAACGTGAACAGATCCACCAGCTTCGGTGCTGCTTCCTCCGATACTGCGATCTTATGCTGGCAGGACAGTCCGTTTCTGGGGTCGGTGACCTTAACAGAAGCAACACCGGTCTTTTTCAGCAAGAGCTTTCCGTCCTGCAGCTCCACGACATCGCTTCCATACACCTCCCATACGGGGGTGAATTCCACGCCCTTGGCAAAATGCAGCGCAGGCAGCTCCACGGTGCCCTGGTCCAGGGTGTATCTCCTCACAGGCTCTTCAAACACCGGTGCCGTCATTACAATATGCGTGTAAACCCCCACCTGCGTATTGGTTCTGGGATCGGTCACATACATAGTAAGATAGCCATGTTTCAACAGAATCAGCTTTCCATCCTCGATCTTCGCAATGTCCGTATGATACTGAGAGATCGTCCACACAGGCTCAGCTTCCATACCCGGTGCCAGTGTGACCTCCGGCAGATCATAGCTGCCCTGCTCATAATTCAGCAGCACTTTATTGGATATAGGCTCGCGGTCGCCCCAGCCCTCCATATTCACACTTGGCCTTGTGAGCGTGATGTTCAGCCTTTTGGAGGCTGACAGCCCGTTACGCGGGTCTTTTGCGTAAAGATAGATGTAGTTATAGGTAGGTGTTTGCTTGTACAGATGCAGCTTGCCGTCCTCCACCTTGGCGTAAGTTTCATCGGAAACAGACCACTGGATCTCTGTATCCACGCCGGGTGCCAGGGACACCTCCGGAAGGTCCGCTGTTCCGTATTCCAGACCGACTGTCATCGCAGTGGCATCGGCAAATTTTGGCGCTGTTGCTGTAATAGTGACATTGATATAGTCTGTCAGACCGTTACGGGGATCCTTTACGGTCACAGCGATGGTATTGCCGGTCTTTGTCTGCTTGTACAGATGCAGCTTGCCGTCAATGACCTCCGCATATTCACTGTAGGTACTGGAAACATACCACTGGGGTTCTGTCTCCGCACCGGCTGCCAGGGTAACGGAAGGCAGCTCCACGACCTGATCCTCCAGGGCACAGGTGATGGATGTCCCATCGATCACAGGTGCTGTAGAATAGATGGTCAGGGTGACCGTATCATACTTTCCGCTGCGGGCATCTGTCACCTTCAGAGAGGTGGACACACCACTCTTCAGAAGCTGCACCTTTCCATCCACGATCTTCGCCACAGAGGTATCTGTAACACTCCAGACCAGCTTGGGCTCGCCGCCCTCATCCACGGTAACCGCCGGAAACTCCATAAACTGCCGCTCAATGCCCACACGGATATAGCTGCCGTTGTAGAATTCACAGGAATCTTTGTCGATCTTCACGGAGGTTGCCATTTTATAGCCGGTGACCTGCATCGTGGCAGTCTTGCCCTGGCAGGTGGCGATGATGTTGGCAACGCCGCTGCCAACCACAGTGATCATACCCGTCTCATTGACGATCGCCACTGCCTCATTATCCGAGGCATAGGTCAAATCTCTTGTGTTGGCATTGGTGGGATTCAGGGTCAGCTCCGTCTGATAGGTGGTACCGGTGGCCTGCTCGATCTCCGTCACGGTGAACTGAAGATCCTGCAGGAAGTAGAATTCCTGTACCGTTACGGTGATCTCGGCAGGAAGTGTGTGCTCGCCGCCACAGACCGTAACAACGGCTTCGCCCGGTGCTACACCGGAGATAAGGCCGTTTTCATCAACCGTAAGCACAGCTTCGTCGCTGCTTTCGTAGGTAAAGCTGTCATCGGGGTACATAGTGGGGTCAACACCGGGCAGAATTTGCAATGTATCGATATGATAAATGGTGACCTCGCTGTTTTCCACCGTAACCATTCTGGGCAGTACTGTAAAGGTAATGGTTGCTTCCGTTGTATGATCGCCGCCGTCAACGGTAACAGTTGCCGTGCCTGTGCCGGTGGCAGTCACAAGTCCTGTCTCGTCCACAGTAACAACCGCTTCGTTATCGGAAGCATAGGTAAACGCATCATCCGCGTACTGTGTGGGCAAAATGGTGGGAAGAAGCGTATAGGTATCTCTGTGATTTACCACCACGCTGCCTGCCTTCACGGAAACCGTTCTGGGCAGCACCGTTACGGTGACGGTGTTTTCTACCAGTCCGTCGGTTGCCGACACGGTGATGGTTGCCGTACCTGCGCCGGTAGCGGTCACAAGACCGGTTTCAGAGACGGTTGCCACCTTTTCGTCACTGGTGGTGTAGACAAAGCGTTCGTTCTCCTGATGGACAGGGTATGCCTCAGGAGGCGCGATCTGATAGATATCCCGATAATAGAGGGTGGTTTCCGTCTCCTCAAGGCGGATCTCACGGGGCAGAATATGGAAGGTAACATGGTTGTACACACCCTTATCCGCTGCATAGACGATCACATTCGCATCGCCGATGCCCACAGGTGTCACAAGGCCGTCTTCCGAGACAGTCACCACGGACTTATTTGTGCTCTGATAGATATATCCGTCTCTAGCCGGCTGGACAGGGATGCTTGTGGGATCAATCTGATAAGCAGTACGCAGATCCAATGTCACATCAGTTTCTGCAAGTTCCACGGTCCAGGGGTAGACCTCACCGGGGATCTCGTAGATACTGTAATAAGCGGAACTGGTCACGTTTTTCAGGCCACTTCTGTGGAGGATGAGCTTCTCATTCCGCTTTGCCGTCAGAGCCAGACCGTTGGGATCTGCAAATGCAGGGATGTCGCTGCCGTCACTGAGCACAAACTTTTCTCCGTTATGGTAGATGCCCAGATCGAAATAGGAGTTACTTCCCTTGATTATATGGTCCGTCACAAACGACAGCTCCAGCGGTGTATTCGGAATAAAGCTGCTTGCGCCCACCTTGTCCAGCAATGCCTGTGGGATGGTTTTATCGGGCGAATCCCAATAGACATTGACATAGGTGGTGCCGCTTTCCTGATCATAGCAAACGGTGGCTCTGTCCTCCGCAGGAATGTTCTTTTCCTGACTTACATCCTTTGTGGTGGCATAGTGGTTATCCGGGCTCGTCTGGTCCGCAAAGCTGTTACCAAGAAATACACAGTTTTGCTGCTTCGAAGAGGAATACAGGGAAAGGCCGCAATCCACAAAGATGCAGCGGTCCTGGGTGCCACGCAGAAAAGGCTTATAGGATCCGTAGCCCAGCTTATAGAAAACGCAGTCCTTTGCATTCAGGTGACCGATATAGCTGGAATATATTTGGGAATCCTGCACGGTTCCGCTGCTCAGAGATCGGTAACGAAGGCCCTTTCCGTAGTTCATACGGAAGGTGCAGTGGTCTGCAAGGCTTACGGTGTTGCCATTTCCGGTATGATCCACGCTGCCGTAGATAAAGTTGGTAATATCCGCATACTTCATAGCTACATAGCCGGTTCTGCTTGCGCCGATCTCCACGCCGTAGTGATCCATCAGCTGGCTGGGGTAGATGTACACGGGGTTTTCCTTGGTGCCTTCCACCAGGAATTTACCGTTGACCAGAAGATATGCAATATAATTGCTTGCGTAGGGGTCGCTGGCATCGTCAGACCAGAACTGGATGTGGGTGCCCGGCTCTACCCGGACAGTAACGCCCTCCTGGATCACGGTGGCATTGGGGATGATGTACAGACTGTCAGCGGTCAGCACCATATCCTCCTCGATGATGGAGGGAAGGATGACACCGCTGCGGACGGTAGAATCGATGGTACCCTCGGAGATGTACTCCGTTTCGTCTGCTTCGTCCAATGCATTTTCGCAGCGGATGGTAATATTCAGGGTAAAGCGGTAGTCATTGGGGCAATCCTGGGCAATCTCGATCAGGAAGGGGTTCTCCCAGCCGGTGTGCAGCACACCGGTATAGATCTTGCCGCAGTCGCCCTCGGAGTAGGTGCCCACAGAGCCGTAATCCACGGTGGGATTCTTTACGGTGATATAGGGATCCTCGATGCCGTTTACCAGAGTGTCCACCGTCACAAGGGTATTTTCACTCATACCCCAGCGATTCCGCAGGGTCAGACCCAATGCGATGGTCTCGCCGGCATCAATAACACCGTCGCCGTTATTTTTGGAGGACAGGTCCTTGCTGTCAAAAATGGCATAGTCGTTCAGATTGACCTCCGGCTTGGGCAGCTTGGTCAGGGCCGCATCCAGATTCACGATCTGGGGCAGATTATGGGGCTCTCCGTTTACCTTATGCAGCTGCGGATCGAGACAGTCTGCATAATACTCAGAGGTAGAGGACAGCTGACCGTAGATAAACTTGGTGGGGTACTTGTCCCGGTCGGAGAACTCACTGCGGAGTATCGCCGCAAAGGAGGACACGATGGGCGCAGCCATAGAAGTACCGGTCAGGAAGCCGTACTGATCATTGGGAAGAGTTGACATAATGTTTTCGCCGGGAGCATAGACCTCATACTCCACACCGTTGAAGGCCTTGGTGTCCCAGTTGGAGAAGGCGGACTCCACGCCGTTCTCATCCACGCTCATAACGCCCAGCACATAGGAAAGGGCGGCAGGATAATTGGGCAGCGCATTCATATGGTCAGCCTTCTGGTTGGGGTAGCCGTTGTTGCCGGCAGATGCCACCAGCACGCAGCGGGTGTAGGCAGTAGCAAGGGCATCCTGCACCGCGATGGAGCAGGCGCTGCCGCCGAAGGACATATTGATGACCTCGGCGCCCATTTCGTAGGCATAAAGGATCGCCTTGGCAATGTCCGCCTGATTCAGGGTGCCGTTGTGCATAGCAGCCTTGACAGACATGATCTTTACATTGTAGGCAATACCCACCACACCGGTGTTATTATTGCGGCCTGCGATAATGCCAGCCACATGGGTGCCGTGACCGTTGTCATCATCGGCACTGCCCTTACCTGCGATCAGGTCGATACCGTAGTAGTCGTCCACATAGCCGTTTTTGTCATCGTCAATGCCGTTATTGGGGGTCTCACCCTTGTTGTACCACATATTGTCCTTCAGGTCCTCGTGGTCATAGTCCACGCCGGAGTCGATGACTGCAACGATCACACTGGGATCGCCGCCCTCGGTCTCCATCTGCTCATAACCGTCGGGAATGCCGCAGTGGTGCTGATGCCACTGGTCCTTGTTGTGACCGTTCTTCTTGAATTCCTCGTCGGTCTTGTCGTCAAAGTGCTTATAGTCATCCAGCGCCGCTGTTTTGACCTCGTAGTTATACTCGGCAAGCATAACCTCCTTCAGCTCACGGACGGATGCCAGGGCAGCCTTGGCCTCTGTGCCCTCGGTGAGCAGCGCCTCATACCAGGCACAGTCGGTCAGAGGCACGATCTCCTCCAACGCACCAATGCCGGCGGTCTTCAGACCGTCGGTGAGGGTATTGTCAGAGAGCTTGATCAAAATGGACTCCCCGGAGAACTTGACCTCCTCCTTCTCCACCACCTCAGGGTAGACCTGGTCGAAGGGCTTTACCATAGCGCCGTTTTCGTCATAGGCATCCGGGTCCATATCCAGCGTGGGAGTCTCCTCCTGCTCCTGATTGCCCAGCTGCACCAGCTGTGCAGGATCCTGATCCCCCACGAGCCGGTCCACCAGTGCCTTCAGCTCCTCGTCGGTGAGCCGGGACGGATCCTCCCCGTCCCCCAAAAGCTCCACGATGAGCTCCATATCCTCCCGGGAGAGCTCCTCTTCATTGCTCACAGGGGGAAGCTGGGTCTGCTCCTCCTGCTTCCGGGGTGCGCCGCAGGCTGCCAAAGACAAAACCATTGCCAGAACCAGCAGCATTGCCATAAGGCGCTTGCCAAAAGCTATCTTTTTCACAACAACTACCTCCGTTTTTGTTTGTGATTCCGGCACCCGCCATACGCAGACACCCATACATTGTATAATATACACCCTTTCTTCCCGTTTTGCAAGGACATACGAGGGATAAATTCGTGTTTATCGCTTTTGTTTGAAATCCTGTTTGTAGGGACCGGC
>JAZNZZ010000162.1:0-8886 GCA_045595205.1 Faecousia sp. | reverse complement strand
GGATTGTCTTCCTAAGACCGCTTGGCCTCCGACTTTATCATAAAGTGCAGATCGACCTGACTTATAACTCTAACCATATTGAGGGCAGCCGCCTTACCCACGATCAGACCCGGTACATCTTTGAGACTAATACTATCGGTTTTGAAAATGAGTCTGTGAATGTGGACGATGTGATCGAAACATCAAACCATTTTCGTTGCATCGATATGGTGATCGATCAGGCGGGGAATGCACTTTCTGAAAAGTTCATCAAAGAGCTGCATTTCGTGCTCAAGACTGGCACCAGCGACAGCCGAAAGGATTGGTTTGCTGTAGGCGAGTACAAGAAGCTGCCCAACGAGGTAGGCGGTAATGACACCACGCTCCCCGAAAATGTTGCCGGTAAGATGCGTAAACTGCTGACAGACTATAATGCACTGCCGGCCAAGACCTTTGAGGACATCGTGGCCTTCCATGTGGCGTTTGAACGCATCCATCCCTTCCAGGACGGAAACGGCCGCGTAGGCCGCCTGATCCTCTTTAAGGAGTGCCTGAAGCACAATATCGTACCCTTCATCATCGAGGATAATTTGAAACTGTTCTATTATCGGGGTCTCAAAGAATGGGACCACGAAAAGGGTTTCCTTATGGACACCTGCCTCACCGCCCAGGATCGATTCAAAGCTTGTTTGGATTATTTTAGAATTGAATACTAAAATATAACCGCCTTTGTGAAGATAGATAATCACAAAGGCGGTTAACATTTATTCTCTTCCCAGCAACCAATCAACAGATACATTCAAAATGTCTGCTGATTCAATCTTCAGTTCCGTCAATCAATGCTTCATAGGTTGTGTTTAATGCTTTCTTAATGGCGTGTAGTTGCGAAGCTTGAATATGCTGCGTGCATCGCTCGATCTTGACAAGGCACTCTCTTGTTATATCGCATCCGTCGATCTGCAGTATGCGGACAAGATCAGTCTGTCCAAGTTTACGGAGCTTCCGAATTTTACGAATGTTTTTGCCGATCTGAAAATCCTGTTTGATTTTTTGTTCCATAACCTCACCCCAACTGGACTTAATTTGGTCCATTTGGGTTTATTTTATGTTTTGGTTATGCTATAATGGGACTGATACTGGTCCACTTTGGAGAAATAATTAAGAATGTGGTGATGAAATGAAGAGTTGCTTTTTTATCGGTCACAGGGAGGCAACAAGTGAGTTGTTTCCTGCACTGAAGCAGATTGTAGAGAAACATATATCTGCGTATGGTGTAACGGAGTTCATTGTGGGTGGCTATGGAGGCTTTGATCACTTGGCAGCCCGTGCTGTTATTTCCTTAAAGCAGCAATACCCGCAAATCACCTTGTCACTGCTGATCCTGTATCATCCGGCAGAACGACCAATCGAAATACCGCCAGGCTTTGACAATACCTATTATCCACCGGGAATGGAGAAGGTGCCCCGCAGATTGGCTATCGTCCGTGCAAATCGGTATATGGTCGAGCATATGGATTATCTGATCGCCTATGCCTGGCACCTGGCCAGCAATGCACGGGAGTTGGTTGCCTATGCCCGTAATTGCCGGAAAATAAATATCACTTTAATAGGAAGATATGGTGTTCAGGAAAATGAACAGCAGGAGGGGAGGGGGACTTGAAAAGCGCCTGTAATTGTGCTATAACAAAAACAAAAGGGGGGAGACTGTTATGGCAGAATATGAAATGGTCCGTGAGATTCAGAATATGTGTCCCAACAATCAGATGCGGGATATATTTTTTGAAGAGGTGGAAACAGACGACCCGGAGGGATATGTCCGGCAAATGCTTAAGGACCGGGCTGTGCAGCTTCATACCCAGCAGGAAAGTGACGGACGGGTCACCGTTTTTGCAGATTGCAGCGGTATGATCCAGAAATTCGTATTCACACCGGTCTGATACCCGGCAGGGGGACTTTTTCAGATCCTAAGGAGTGTGTTGTTATGGTTTTGAAGTATGGCAGCGACCATTATTTACGCAACGCGCTGGTAATGTGTGTAGCAATCGGTGTATCAATCTTTTTTGTGTTTTGCTTGAAGGTGAATATATACATAGTTCTGTGTTTCTTTTTGTTGCAGAGTATTATTGGTGTGTTAACTGTAATTGCACAGGGACGCACACTCATCTTTGATAAAAATGGGTGTACCGTTTGCTTTTTTTGGTATAAGAAAAGCTACACCTGGCAAGAGCTGATAACAAAGCGTATAGAAAAATATGAACAGCCCTCAATGCTTGATAGGGGTGTGGTTTCATACCCTAAAAGTGCAATGTTTGCGCCGTATAAAGTCCGTAAACCAAAGTCAGTACGGCCGTGGCACTACACTTTACTCCATCCTCTGTCTTTCATTTATGTTAACTTTTCTTTGGATAAGCCGGATCTTCCCGGAAGTCATTACGAGATCAGTGAAGAGGAGTTTTGGCTTAAAATGAAGGAATGGGGAATATCTATGTCATAAAAAGGGAACAGAAGGACGGTTTTGTGTCAATGCACAGAATCGTCCCTTTTGTGTCCCTTATCGGCAGACCCAAAGGTTTCGGATCTGTCCTTCAATTTGTGCGTAATCCCAAAGCTTGCCGGAGCGTATGGGACTGTTGGGGTCGTTGATCTTGATCTTGCCGTCGATATAGCCGGTCATCACGATGAAGTGTCCGGTGGTGGTGAAATCACCGGGGCCCACCACGCATATGATGGGATTGCCGACCTCTAAATTTTGTATGATGCGCTGTTCTGCCAGTGGGATCTCCACCACATCCAATCCCAGCTTCCTGCCGCCTTCGGAGATCAATGTCCAGCTGCTTCCGTTACCGGGAACACTGTAGCCCTCCTTTTGGGCGAAATCTGCTATATATCGGGGTGTGTACTGTGGGTCTTTCTTTAAATAGATACACACCATAGAAAGACAGGTAGGCCCGCAGCCGGATAATCCCATAAGCTCGCCGGCGTATTCATCATAGCCCCACCGCGCATCCCACTGCAGAAGCAATGGCACTTCCGGACGATCCTTGTATTCGCTCAGATCGATTTCCGGGTGCAGATCTTTTTTGAGGGGGTAATTCAGCACGAAATCCCGCGCTTCCGGATTTTTCTCCATCAGGTCTGTCAAGCTCTTGGGCAAGTCCTCCGGCACTTTTGCGCTGCTTCCCCGGTGGCGCAGTTCAAGACTTGTGCAAACCAGAAGAATGCTCAGAAGCAGAAAGAGGATAGGTGGAATAATGGGGCTGACTTTTTGTTTTGTTTTCATAGTAATTCCTGTCCTTTAAAAATGAATATGGAAAAGCTCCACGATCTGGTATGGATTATACCAGACTGTGGAGCTTTTTGCGTTTAAGGACAGACTAAGAGTTTATTAAGAATTGCTTTGCAAAGGGGTATCGTCGTTGGAAGGTCCGGGGACAGGGGGCGGTTATCCTTCCGCATCCTCCTGATACACAAGCGCAGGACCAAGATCCTCTGCCATAATGTCATACACCTGCTGACCGATGTCCACGGTGGTACGGCCTGCAAAGAAATCGGGGGAGACGATGTCCACAAGGTGCAAGGTCACATGGGTGGGCTTCAGGTGCAGAATGTTGTGGAAAATGTTCTGTGTGCCCCGGATGGTACAGACCACAATGGGAACCTCGGTTTTTTGCGCGATCTTAAAGACACCGCTGCGGAAGTGGCGCAGAAGAAAGTCCTTGCTGCAGTAGCCTTCGGGGAAAACGCCCAGAGAGACCTTGTCCTCCTTCAGAAGCTTGATGCATTTAATAATGGTTTTCAGCGCCTCGCGGTCATTTTCCCGGTTGATGGGCTGGCACAGGATCTTCCGCAGAAAAGGACCGACCAGATACCGGCTGTCAGCCTCCTGCTTGGAAATAAAGGCAAGCTGCTTTTTGCGGAATGCCCAGAGAAGAATGACAGGGTCAGTCTCGTGCAGGTGGTTGCATACCAGCATTACCCGACCGTCCTTTGGCATTTTGTCAAGGCCCTCGGTGTGGATGCGGATCCGCAGGATGGCTACCAGTGCATCCACAGTAAGGGTGATGACGGTCCGGAAAAAAGGACTGTCCTCTTCCTGCTCCTTTTTCATATTGACGGTCATAGCCATAATGTTCATCATAATGAACCAGCACAGGGCAAGGAAAAGAAAGCCTCCCAAAAAGGTCACAGGCAGCTGCCAAAGCCAGCGAAGGCTTGTAAAGGCATTTGTAAAAAGACAGGTCAGTGCCGACAGACACAGGGAAAGAACGCTGATGATCCCAATGAGCATAGATGCTTGCCTCCAAAAAATGGATATTTATTATATTATACTAGAGAGGAAGTTGAGAAACAAGTCTAAATTTTTAAAAATAGACTGGAAATCTGCTGTACAGACTGGTATAATATTCCTATACCACGGTTTTGGAGACGGTTTTATGAAATTGAAAGCTTCCTATCTTCCCTTTATCGGTCTTGGTGCGGGCATTCTTGCGCTTTTGCTGCGCCTCTGGCTTTTTACCACCGGCATAGATAATAAGGGCTTGGTGATCACGGAGCATCCTGCCAATGCAGCCGGCTATATCGTGCTGGGAATTATGATGCTCGCCTTGCTCCTGGCGGTATGGCCGCTGAAAAAGAGCAAGGCTTCCAAGGTGACCTTCACACCCGGCGTTGTGCCATGTGTCGGTGCCTTTGCAGCAGGTGCAGGTGCTTTCTGTACCGGTATTCTGGAAATGATGGCAGCACCCGGCACTTTTGGTCTTGTGGCTTTTATCCTGGGCCTTGTGGCTGCTGTCTGCTTTGTGTATACGGGACTTGCGCGGCGGAAGGGTGAGACACCCTCTTATTACCTCCACGCTGTGATCAGCTTTTACTTTATGTTCCACATCCTGACACAGTACAGACATTGGAACATTGAGCCGCAGCTGCAGCACTATTTTCCCCAGCTGATGGCCTCTGCCTTTTTGATGATCACTGCCTACCAGCGTGCTGCTCTGGATCACGGCACCGGTAAGCCTGCAGACTACTACTTCTTCAATTACGGTGCACTGTTCTTCTCCTGCGTGGCCATTGTGGGAGATGCGCCGGTGTTTTATCTCACAATGGCCTTGTGGACACTGACGGCAGGCTGCCCGAAGGTGGAAGAACCGGCAGCACCGATGGAGCTTCCCGGGGAAGTAAAGCTTTGCATTGAAAAGCTGGAACAGGCAGGCTATGAGGCCTTTGTGGTAGGCGGCTGTGTCCGGGATCACCTTCTGGGATTGCTGCCCCACGATTATGACCTGTGCACCGATGCCAGACCGGAGGAGATCTGCCGGGTGTTTGAGGAATACCGGCTGGTGCACAGCGGCGAAAAGCACGGGACTGTGGGCGTGGTGATGGGAGAGCAGGTCTATGAGATCACTACCTACCGCACCGAGGGCGGCTACTCAGACAACCGCCACCCCGACCAGGTGACCTTTGTGCGGTCGATCCGGGAGGATCTTGCCCGCCGTGATTTTACAGTCAATGCCATTGCTTATGCACCTGCCTGCGGCTTTGTAGATCCCTTTGAGGGTCAAAAGGATCTGGAAAAGAAGATCCTTCGTGCTGTCGGTGACCCGGAGTGCCGGTTCCGTGAGGATGCTCTGCGTATTCTACGGGGTGTTCGGTTTGCTGCCCGTTTCCGACTGCACCCGGAGGAAAAGACCTTGCAGGCAATGTTTGATTGCGCGCCCCTTATGGAAAATCTGGCGGCGGAGCGTGTGCTGACAGAGCTTTGCGGCATCCTTGTGCAGGTGAATGAAAAGGACCTTTCTCTGTATAGATCCATCCTTTTACAGATCATTCCGGAGCTCGCGCCCTGTGTGAATTTCAAGCAGAACAATCCCCACCACAGCTATGATGTGTATACCCATATTGCCCATACAGTGGCGGCAGCGCCTGCCACGGAGACCCTCCGTCTGGCGGCTTTGCTTCACGATATTGGCAAACCCCGGTGCTATACCGAGGATGAAAACGGCTGCGGACATTTCTACGGTCACGGAGAGATCAGCGCGGAGCTGGCAGGGGAGATCCTGCACCGGCTGAAGGCATCCACCGCCCTTCGGGAGCGGGTGGTGTTTCTGATCGAAAAGCATATGGAGCTGTTTGCTGAGGACAAGAAGCTTATACGCCGGAAGCTGAGCAAATGGGGGGAGGAAGCCACCCGTCAGCTGATGGCACTGCAGAAGGCGGATCTTGCAGGCACAGGAAAGACTTCTGCAGAGGTGGAGGCGGTATATTCCTCCAGACAGGCGCTGCTGGAGGAAGTGCTTCAGGAAGAAAGCTGTTTGTCTTTAAAGGAGCTTGCCATTGGCGGAAACGATCTGATGGAAATGGGAATGCCAGCCGGACCGGAGATCGGCAATTGCCTGAATGCACTTCTGGAGCAGGTGCTGGACGAAACGCTTCCCAACGAAAAAGAAGCTCTGACCCGGGCGGCCAGAGCATTCATAGAAAAAAATTAAAAAATTGCTGCTGACACGGTTTCGTGTCAGCAGCAATATTTATTTCATCAGCTTGCACACAAGGGCTGTGTAGGCAGCGGGGTCCTCCAGAGGAAGCTCTGCCATCAGCTGTGCCTGGGCATAGAGAAGCTTTGCGTAATCTGCGGCCTTTACAGGATCGCTTTCCGTGGCGGCGGAGAGGGCCTTGACGGCAGCGTGCTCCGGGTTGAGCTCCAGAATGCGCTCATTGGGAACAGGCATATCCGGATTCATACGCTTGAAATACTTCTCCATTTCAAAGCTCATACCTGTTCCGGAGATCAGTGCCACAGGGGAGCTTCCCAGCTCGCCGGACAGACGGACCTCCTTTACACCCTCGCCCAAAGCGTTCTTTACAAACTCCAGGATCGGCTTCAGGGTCTCGGACTTTTCCTCCAGCTCCTTCTTTTCCTCCTCGGTCTGCAGACCCAGATCCTCGGTGGCAGCGTTGCAGAAGGACTTCTCGGCGTAGGTCATAAGGGTCTGGGGCACAAACTCGTCCACCTCGTCGGTGAACAGGAGCACATCATAGCCCTTCTTGTCCAGCAGCTGCACCTGGGGCAGCTTGGCAATGCGCTCCACGCTTTCGCCGGAGATGTAGTAGATCTTCTCCTGACCCTCTGCCATAGCCTCCACATAGGCCTTCAGGGTGATCAGCTTGCCCTCCCTGTGGGAGTGGAACATCAGAAGATCCTGGGTCATATCCTTGTGTGCACCGTACTCCGCCACAGTGCCGTACTTCAGCTGGCGGGCAAAGGCGGCATAAAACTCTGCATATTTTTCCGGCTCGTTTTTCAGCATATCCGCAAGCTCGGAACGGATCTTCTTTTCAATGTTCCGGGCGATAATGGTCAGCTGGCGGTTGTGCTGCAGCATTTCGCGGCTGATGTTCAGGGAAAGATCCTGACTGTCCACCACACCCCGGACGAAACGGAAGTGTTCCGGCAGCAGATCCTCGCAGTTTTCCATGATCATAACGCCGCTGGAATAAAGCTGCAGACCGCGCTTGTAGTCCTTGGTGTAAAAGTCATAAGGCGCTTTGCCGGGGATGAATAAGAGGGAACGGAAGGACACAGCACCCTCCACATTGGAGACAATGGTGCGAAGAGGCTTGTTGAAGTCAAAGAACTTCTCCCGGTAGAAGGTCTCGTATTCCTCCTCGGTCACATCCTTTTTGGCGCGCTGCCAGATGGGGACCATAGAGTTGAGGGTCTCAAGCTCTGTGTAGGATTCATATTCGGGGCTGTCCTCGGGAGAATCCGCTTTCTTCCGGGATTTGGTGACCTCCATACGGATGGGGTAGCGGATGTAGTCAGAGTATTTCTTTACAAGACTGCGGATCTCGTACTCCTCCAGGAAGCGGGAATACTTTTCGTCCTCTGTGTCCTGCTTCAGGACCATAATTACATCCGTGCCGGGGTATTCCCGTTCCGACTCTTCAATGGTGTAGCCGTCGGCACCGTCGGAGACCCACTTCCAGGCGGTGTCCTCGCCGTACTTTTTGGAGATCACGGTAACAGATTCGGCAACCATAAACGCGGCATAGAAGCCAACACCGAACTGACCGATAATGTCAATGTCGGCATCCTTTTCCATTGCCTGCTTAAAGCCCAGAGAGCCGGACTTTGCAATTGTGCCCAGGTTTTCCTCCATATCCTCCCGGGTCATACCGATGCCGTTGTCGGATACGGTAAGAACACCATCGCCCCGGGACAGGGTGATGGCAAACTGATCCCGGGAAATGCCCACCTTGTCATCGGTCAGGGCAGTGTAGGCCAGCTTGTCGATGGCATCGGATGCGTTGGAAATGATCTCCCGGAGGAAGATCTCCTGATGGGTGTAAATAGAATTGATCATCAGGTCCAGCAGCCGCTTGGATTCTGCTTTGAATTGCTTTTTACGCATAACTATCGTCTCCTTTTTAGCACTCTAAATGTGTGAGTGCTAATATTATAACGCACTTTCCAAAAAATGCAACCCCCTTGTGAAAAAGTTTCTTGATTATTCACAATTATGTGGTATCATTAAGCTGTATAGTTATGTGCTAAAGGAGATTTTAAGATGATCACAGTAAGTAATTTGGGAATGCAATTTGGCGGCCAGTGGCTGTTTCAGAAGGTAGATCTGCAGTTTTTGCCCGGCAACTGCTATGGCATCATCGGTGCCAACGGTGCCGGTAAGTCCACCTTCCTGCGGCTGCTCACGGGCGAGCTGGAATCCACCACCGGTGATATTTTTGTGGACCCGGAGAAGCGTGTGTCTGTACTGAAGCAGAATCAGAACGCCTACGATGAGTACACCGTGATGGACACAGTGATTATGGGCAACCAGCGCCTGTACGACATTATGAAGGAAAAGGATGCCATTTATGAGAAGCCTGACTTCTCTGATGAGGATGGCATCC
>JAZNZZ010000161.1:0-6011 GCA_045595205.1 Faecousia sp. | reverse complement strand
TGCCGGGAAAATTCATTCTTGCCTCTTCCCCCAGCTCCAGCCAATCCTGCATTGGGATCACGCACAGGTCACTGACGCTTCCCAGTGCCGTGCGGATCACGCCCCGCACAAGTCCCTCCGTCTCTGAAAGGCGCATATACTCCCGGGCATAAGCCACAGTTTCTGCCGGGGCGGTGTCCAGCCATTGCCGCAAAGGCATATTGTCGTGGGTACCTGTGTAGCATACTGTGTTCTGTATATAAGTATGGGGAAGATACAAAGAAGGTTCCCGGGAATCGAATGCAAATTCCAGCACCCGCATTCCGGGCAGCCCCGCTTCGTCCCGAAGGTCAAACACCTCCCGGGTCAAAAAGCCAAGATCCTCTGCGATCAGCTTCAGGTCAGGAAGCTTTTTCTCTACCGCGCGAAAGAATTCCAGCCCGGGACCTTTTTCCCATTTGCCGTTTTTGGCAGTGGTGTCCGATGCAGGCACAGACCAGTACGCCTGAAAGCCGCGGAAATGGTCCAGCCGCACTGCATCATAAAGCCGCTGGGCAAAGCCAAGCCGCCGCAGCCACCAATGGTAGCCGTCTTTTTTATGGACCTCCCACCGGTAAAGGGGATTGCCCCAGAGCTGACCCTCATCACTGAAGGCATCCGGGGGACAGCCTGCCACAGCCACCGGGTTCAACCCTTCGTCCAGCTGAAACAGCTCCGGTGCACACCACACCTCCACAGAATCCAGAGGCACATAGATGGGCACATCTCCCAGAAAGCTGATGCCCTTTTCCCGGGCATAGGCACGAAGCTTTTCCCACTGGGTATAGAACAGATACTGCAAAAAGCACTGGAAGCGGATGGGGGCTTCCAGCTCCTTACGAAGCTGCCACAAAGCATCCGGGTCCCGGTGCTTCAGAGGTGCATCCCACTGATACCAGGGCTTTCCGCCGCTTTGCTCCTTCAGTGCCATATACAGCGCATAGTCCGGAAGCCAGTCAGCATTTTCCCGGCAGAAGGCGTTCAGCTTTTCTGTATCTGTAAAACGAGCAAAGGCTTTTTGCAGGAGGGCAAACCGGTTTTGGTACAAAATACCGAAATCCACCTGATCCTCCCGTTCCCCCCAGAAATACATTTCCGGCTCTTCGGGAAGCAGCAAGCCTTCTTCGATCAGAAGGGGCAGGTCGATCATATAAGGATTCCCTGCAAAGGCGGAGCAGGACTGATAGGGAGAGTCCCCATACCCCGTAGGCGTCAGAGGCAGCAGCTGCCAGACGCTTTGACCGCTGCGGTGCAGAAAATCCACAAAACCATAGGCTTCCCTTCCCAAAGTTCCTACGCCACAGGGACCCGGTAAGGATGTAATGTGCATTAAAACACCGCTTTGCCGCACTGCCGTCTTCCTCCCTTCCGCTTCAGAATAAATTCTCGCCCATAATATATAGAGAGTAATACTTTTCCCCTCGTTTGTCAAGGAAAACTCTGTGGTTTTTTTGGAATATCCCGGAAACCTTTTCTTTCTTTTCCGCATTGACACAAGGGCGGTGTTTCACTATAATAGTATATAGCAAAACAAAACAGGCTGTTATCAGCCGGGAGGTATTTAAGATGAATGAATTACAGAAGAAAATCAGTCAGATCGGCGTTGTGCCGGTGATCAAGCTGTCCAATCCCCTGCGGGATGCCAAGCCCCTGGCAGATGCCCTTTGTGCAGGCGGCGTTCCCGTGGCAGAGATCACCTTCCGTGCCGCCGGTGCTGCGGATGCCATCCGTATTATGACTGAGACCCATCCCGAGATGCTGGTGGGTGCCGGCACTGTGATGACCACCCAGCAGGTGGACGAGACCATTGCCGCCGGCGGCAAGTTCGTGGTCACTCCGGGTCTGGACATTGAGATCGTAAAGTACTGCCAGGAGAAGGGCATCACCGTGTTCCCCGGCTGCACCACCCCCACAGACTACCACGCTGCCTTCAAGCTGGGTCTGGAGGTGCTGAAGTTCTTCCCCGCAGAGCAGTCCGGCGGTCTGGACAAGATCAAGGCAATGTCCGCACCCTTCCCCATGTTTAAGGTTATGCCCACCGGCGGTGTCAGCCTGAAGAATCTGGCAACCTACGCCGCCTCCCCCGTGATCTGCGCCTGCGGCGGCAGCTATATGGTCACTGCAGATCTGATCGAGAACGGCAAGTGGGATGAGATCACCGAGCTTTGTAAGAAATCCGTGGAAATCGTTAAGGAGGCAAGAGCATAATGGAAAACAAGGAGCTGCTGGAAGATGAGGTTGACAACATCATCGTACTGACCGACGAAAACGGTGTTGATACAGAGTTCGAGTATATGGATTGCATCGAATACCAGGGCAAGGAATATCTGGCGCTGCTGCCCACAGAGGAGGACAGCAACGAGGTGGTGATCCTGGAGGTCGAGCCTGTGGACGAGGAGAATGAGAATTACCTTGCCGTGGAAGACGAGGCCGTTCTGGATGCCGTCTACGCCATCTTTAAGGACCATTTCAAGGACATTCTCACCTTCGAGGACTGATAAACACAAAGCAGGTGTTATCTCCATACACTTGAGATAGCACCTGCTTTTATTTACGATTTGAAAGGATATATTATGAAAATCGGTAAGTTAAATCAGCTTTTGGAGCACATTTCTTTTTCCTGCCACTTTGCAGACACGACTCTTGTGCCCAAGGCAGAGCTGTGGGGTGATCCGGTAAACGGCACGCCCCTGCAGATCCACTGGTCCCAGATCCGGGACGAGGAGCTCGCTCTGGATATGACCTTCTCCAAGGAATGCTTCGTGGACACAGTGCTGCTCCACTTCGGTCCCAAAACTGCCCTGAACTACGCTAAGGTGGTGGCAGACGGACAGGTGGTATATAACTATGTTTCCGAAACCGGAAAGTACGCAAAAAATGATCAGCTGGCACTGCAGCCCGGTGTATCCTGCAAGGAGCTGACCGTTATTCTAAGCTGCGGCTTTACCTCTCTGCAGCTGGAAAATGTGGAGTTTTTCGGCGCACTGGAGGACGGTGTTGACCTGTTCCCCACCCCGGACTGTGTGGTATTGGGAGAAGGCAGCGTTCCCGCAGGCTGCTTTACCGGCTGCCGGGCAGATTCCCCGGAGGGCCGCCGTGCCGGAGCACTTCTTTGTGAAAAGTGGAATGAGCGCAGCTCCCACAAGCTTGAACTTTTGGAAAACGGCAATATTTCCTTCGTGACTGACCCCTCTGTCCCCCCGGACGGCTGCACCCTGGAGGTCACCGAAACGGGCGCTTCCATTGCCGCCTCCAATCTCCGCGGCTTTGTTTACGGTGCAGAAAGCTTTATTAAGCTATCCGGCAGCGGGGAGCTTCCTGTGGTCCGCATTACAGACCGTCCCTTTAAGGAATTCCGGGGCGTGCACCTGTTTATTCCCTCTGAGGATAAAATGGATTTTGCCCGCCGTCTGATCAAGTACATCATCTCCCCTATGGGCTACAATGTGGTGATCCTTCAGGTCTCCGGCGGTATGATCTATGAGCGCCATCCTGAGATCAGCGCGGCCTTTGCCCACGCGGTGGAGATGCGCGCCCAGGGCTGGCCTGCCTTCCCCCACAACGGCATTGCCGAGGGCAAGCCCATTACCAAGGCGCTTTTGAAGGAGTACATTGCCTACATCCGCAGCTTTGGCATTGAAGTGATCCCGGAGATCCAGAGTCTTGCCCATGTGCAGTACCTGACCCACGCTTTCCCGGAGATTGCAGAGATCGCCCCTGAAAAGGTCAAGGACAATGTGGACACCACCACAGAGGACAAGCTGCCCAGCGCCTTCTATCATCACGATTACTGCCCCTCCAACCCCCGTACTTATGAGATCCTGTTCGATGTGATCGACGAGATCATTGAAGTGTTTGAGCCCAAGGAGTTTATCCATATGGGTCACGATGAGGTGCGCTCCATCGGTGTGTGTCCCCTGTGTAAGGACAAGACCCCTGCGGAGCTTTTCGCCGGTGACATCAACAAGATCCACGGTTACCTGGCAAGCAAGGGACTTCGGATGATGATCTGGGCGGATATGCTCCAGCCGATGCCCAAGTACCCCACTCACCCTGCCATTGATATGATCCCCAAGGACATTGTCCTTTTGGACTTTATCTGGTACTTCCATCTGGACAAGGATATTGAGGACAACCTGCTGGCGAAGGATTTTCCGGTGCTCATCGGTAACCTGTATTCCAGCCACTTCCCCCGGTACGAAAGCCGCATCCGGAAAGACGGTGTTTATGGCGGACAGATCTCCGCCTGGGTCGCCACCAATGAGACTGCTCTGCAGCAGGAGGGAAAGCTTTATGATTTCCATATGACTGCTCAGTCTCTGTGGGCAGAGAGCTATTCCCGGTACTACCGTCTTGTGTATGACAAGCTGATCCGTGCAAAAATGCCCCAGCTTCGGGAGGATCTGAGAAATATCCGCTACCCCTCCCGGAAGGAAAATGCACAGGCCGTGCTTCTGGGCGAGAATGAAGCAGCTATGACACCGGAGTTTCAGGTAAACGGAAGCTTTGAGAGTCTTATTTTCCGTCAAACCGCCCTGCGCCGGATCACCCGTCAGCCCTGGCTGGAGCTGGATGTGGTGGCAAAGTATGTCATTACTTACGCAGACGGCACTGAGGAAACCGTCCCCGTGACCTACGGCGGCAATGTGGGTTTCATCGGCCGCAAGCAGAATGCGCCTCTTTCCCACAGCTTCTACCGCCACACCGGCTACACCGCCACCTACTACAGTGACAGCGAGCTGGTTTACGGAAAAGACGGTGAGATCGAGACCACCTTCGTTTACGAATACCTGCCCAAAAAGAAGGCGGTCATTTCCTCCATCCGTCTGGAGCAGGACCCCGGCTTTGATGCCAAGGTGCTGGTAAGATCTGTCACCGGTGTGAAGTAACTTCACATTTATCTTCCTGTCATTCTGAGCGAAGCGAAGAATCCCCATCTTAAATTGTATGCATTAGGGGTGGAGATTCTTCGTCCCCTTCGACTACGCTCAGGGTCCTCAGAATGACACGGTATTCGGAGCGCTAAATAGGAATTTAAAACAAAAAAATGCCTCAGGCGGTGTGCCTGAGGCATTTTTGTTAGACTTTTGCAGTTTGCTTCATCAGCTCACTGAGGTTTTCGTTCAGCACTCTGTCGGGCAGTGCCGCAACGATGATATAGCCAATGGTGCCAAAGAAGAAGCACACCCAGAAGTACATCCACTTCCGATACCCCTTGGACTCCGCGCACTTGGCAAACGCCAGCGCAACCAGCACCTGAATTGCAGCGGCAACAAGCAATGCCACAGCAGAAATGATTACAGAAAGAATTACGGGAATTGTCGCAGACATTATTTACACCTTCCTAAATTTAGATTTCAATTAACCACAAGATCGAATGGATGCCAGCTTCCGCCGTGCGGTCTGATCCGGCAGCGCTGCCACATAAAAATAACCGGTCACGCCAAGGATAAAGCAGATCCAGAAATACTTATCCCACTTGTAACCTTTTTCCTTTGCATAATCTGCACAAAGGCCGCTCAAAACATAGCTTGTCACCAACACAACAAACAGCACAGCAACGATTATCAAAAAATTGATCATTAAGCACCGTACACCCCTTTCTCTTTTGTTACAAAATAAGTAACTGTGTAATTATTATAGACATTTTCCGTCTAAATGTCAATAGATATTTTTCGTCTAACATAGAATATACACGAGGTGAAAAGGATGCAGCTGACATTAGGCGAAAAAATACGGAATCTCAGAGAAGATGCCGACTTAAATCAAACCCAGTTGGGAAAAGCAGTGAATATGACACAGAGAAAGGTTTCCTATCTTGAGTGCGGAAAATACGAACCCAGCGTAGATGACATCATTGCACTCTGCCATTACTTCAAGGTTTCCGCAGATTATCTCCTGGGCATTCCGAACAATTACAGAAAATAGGACAAAATGTAACTTTGCTGTTCAAATTCGTATTTGTCGTTCAGTCTATCGAATGACATTGTAGG
>JAZNZZ010000160.1:0-9918 GCA_045595205.1 Faecousia sp. | reverse complement strand
TGTCCATAGCATAGAGTGTCACACCGTCTTCCACGGTGGGATAGCTGAGATAGAAACCACACAGGTCCACAACAGCCGTCTTGTTGACTGTAGGCTTGGACACATCCTTGGTCAGTTGGATGTAGTTGCCACGGGCCTCATCATAGGTATAAGCTTCCAGTGCTTCCGGGAAGGTATCAAAGGTGGCATACACACCGTTGCTGTCCACCAGATGGAAGGACTTCAGCTCCAGTCTTGTGGTCAGTCTTCCGTTATCCACGATCACAGGCAGGCTGCTGCCGCTGAGAGTGACCGTACCGGTGATGCCCTTGGTACCGGTGACCGTACCCAGGATGTCTCCGTTTTCAGGCTGGGTCTTGCAGGTCAGCTGCACAGAGCCGGTAAAGGCAGTTTCCGTGGTATCCACCACCAGCACCTTGGCAGGATCCGCAGCCACATAGACATCCGGGACGATGACATTGCCTGCAACTGTTACCTTGCAGCTTGCACTGCTGACATAGATGCAGTCACCTTCTTTTTCTGCTGTGCCGGAAATGATCTCGCCGCCGTACACATTGAAGCTGCCGTAGTTGGTAACCTCGTTGGCAGTTCTTTGACCTACATTGGCTACACCGCCATAGCTCGCGACCTTCATACCCTCCAGCTTGCCGCCGTACATATTAAATGTGCCGCCGTTGCAGCGGACACAGCCGCCGGTGTTGATGGTATCTGTGGCTTCGTGATTATGACGAACCGTACCGGCATAAAGGTTGATCACAGCAGAGTCCTGGGCATACAGGACACCGCCGCCGGTGGCAGAGCCTGCCTTGCCTTCCACAATACCGCCGCCCACAGAGTCCAGGATATTCAGCACAGCACCGTCATACACATAGAAGGCACGGGATGCGCCGGTAAAGGTATGACCGGCAATATCGAAGCAGAAGGTGCCGGGATTTGCGCCGTCGGGATTCAGCTGCTTTTGAAGGGTCTCCACATCCTCGCAAAGTACATAGTGGCCGGGGGTCATACCCTTGGTATTTGCAGTCTTGTCAAGCTCCGCATCGGTAAGCGGCTTCCACTGGACATCCGCCTTGCAGACCTGGCAGTAAGCGTAATTATAGGGTGCGCCGGAAAGGATCAGCTGAGAGTCCTTGACTGCCGCATACAGACCGTCACAGCCCTTGACTGTAATGGAAGAGCCGGAGGTATTTGCGGGGTTGCCGTCGGCATCCGCCAGGGCAACACCCACCGCAGAGCCTTCACCAACAGAAGCCGTTTCCGGATAAGTGATCTCCATCGTGCCGGTGTAGCTGCCCTTCAGGGTAAGCTTGCCGGAAATTCCGTCTGCAAAGTAGATGTCCTCCACAGAGCAGCTGCCGCCCAGGTTCACTGCACCGCCGGACAGGATGGAAACACCGGGATCCTTGATCTCGATGGGCTCTGTGGTCTGGGTGTAGGCATAACCCAGCTCCTCGCTGCCGATGACCGTACCGGTGATCAGCTGCGCTGTGCCGGAAATGATCTCACCGCCGTACAGATTCAGGGTGCCGCTTGACTCAATAGCACCGCCGGATGCCGCTCTGTCCATAGTGGTAGGCACGCCACTCTTCAGATACTGTCCGGTAAATGCGCTGACAGTGCCGCCGATCACCTTACCGCCGTACATATTAAAGGTACCTCTTATAAACAGGACACCGCCGGCATACACGCTGTGGGTGCCTTTTTCCGTACCGGTCAAAGTGCCGGAATAGAGATTCAGTGTTGCTTGTTTTCCAACGAAGGCTGTCTTGCCGCCGTAGCCGCCGGGAGCACCAATGTTGCCGCCCACGGCCTTAACAACACCGGTCTGGCCCTCAGAAGAGTCCATAATACTCAGCGTTGTGGTTGTATTGGTCTCCAGATAGAAGGCGCGGGCCTCCGAGCCGTATACGGTATGTCCGTTCAGGTCCAGGCATACCTGCTCGTTATCCGCAATGCGGATCTGTGCGCCGTTGTAATCCCCTGCCAGATAATAGTGACCGGCATAGACGGTCTTTTGCAGATCATAGGGTGTCCAGGTAACATCCTGCTTACAATGCTCACAGTAAGCTACCCGATCCTCGGCAGTCAGAGCTGCCAGCATAGTATCCAGCTCATAGATCATCTGCTCGCCGTGACCGGCTTCCTTGGTATTGTTCTGGGTCTCGTAGCTGCCGATGGACTTATCGGTACGGCCCTCGTTATAGAAATAAGCCTCATAGTTGGGGAAATAGCCCAGTGCGCCGTTGGTATAGCCCAGAACGACAGGCTTGCCGTAGGTATCATCGTTCAGAATGTTCCAAAGGTTATTCTCCGGTGTGTATACGCCATACTCTTTGAAGTAATAGTCAAAGGGCTCACCGGGCACAACTACAAAGGCAAGATCCTCACCCAGGGTGAAGGCATTGAGGGTCACATCAATGTCACCGGTTTTGGGGATATCCAGATTGCTGTTCCACATACTGACCAGGTTACTGGCGTGGAAACGGGAGCCGATGGCAAAGGTCTCCGTCCCCTCCTTGTAGATCATAGGATGGGTCTGCAAAGGCTTGGTCGGACCGTAGGCAGAGCCCACAAGGGTGGTGCTTGCCTGGGTCGCCGTATTGGTGAAGTTTGCTGTCATATACTCTTCATAGGCAGCAAGCTTTTCATTTAGAGTCGCGTTAGCTGTATTGTATTCACTCAGTGCAGTCTCCATATCGCTCTTATACATCCACTGCAGCCAGGTGGATGCATTGGCATAAGTAGTATAGGCGGTCTTATAGGCGCTGAATTTGCTATTGGCTGTGGTATAGGCAGAATAAGCCGCATCGTACAGCGCATCGGATGCCTGGTAAGCAACACCTGCTCTGTGGCTCAAGGGGGTAATGCCCACAGTTTTTCTGGCTGCCACATACTTTTTCTGAATGGTCTTGATCTCGCCATAGTCCACGGTCTGCTGATTCTTGCCGTCGTTCAAACACTCCTGTGCCAGAACTGCCAGCACATTGCCCACGCTGTTGGCGCGGGTGTTGCCGCCCTTGGAGGCAGACTGGTCAATCCAGCTGTAAGCGCGGATCACAGAACCGGTGGAAGAGGTCAGGGCATTGCCGTCTGCATCCCGGAGAACCTCATAGCCTCTGGGATTGACATTGCCGCCGGTGCCGTTGAAATACAGCACGCGGTACTTCTGGGTGGTGCCGTGGGTCCAGCTTTCCACATAGCCCACACCTGTTTCCGTATCCACTGTCACATCCACACCGTGCTCCAGTGCGGTGCGGTAGGCATTGACGTAGTCGGAGGAAATGCAGTTATTGTCAGCGCCTGCGTAGGTGTCACTGTTATTGAGGGAGGGGTGACCGCGGAAGCTGGTGAGGATGATGGGGAGCTTGCTGCTGTCTGCAAAGGAGAACTTCATCAGATAGATATTATCATCCACATCGGTGACCTGGGTGGGGTTATCACCACGGGTGTTAAAGTTATCACCGGCAACAGAGCCGTCCTCCCCGTTGACATAGTGACGGGTAGAGGCCAGAGTCTTGCCCTTCACCGCCTCAGAGGTGGCATCGGACACAGCCAGCTGATCCTTGGTGACAGTCGCGGCAGAACGGTCCTTCAGCGCTGCAATGGCAGCATCACAAATATTTTCGATGGTGCGGTCGATCCAGATACCCAGATTCTCATTCACAACGCTCAGATCCACACCGGCGCTGTTGGTACCGGTCTTACCGGCAGCAACATACACAGTGGTATCCGGGGCACTGTGGGTATGGGTGCCGCCGTAGTAGATCGCCTCCTTGGCAAGGTCCACACCCGTCAGCTCACCGGCGGCAACGGCAGCGTCCACACGCTCCTTAACCGCCACATTGACCTTATTGATCATTGCACCGCCGATCAGGTCCACGGTGATAAACAGCACAGTCTTGCCGTTGGCATCGGTGACTGCCATACAGGTGGCCTTCAGGCCGTCGTCCGATGTAATAACGCCGTCGCCGTTGTCATCCATCAGACCCTTGGTGGAAAGTCTGTTCCACACATCACCGGAGCCGCGGAGGGGCAGCTGCATAATGTTGTCGGTGGCAACCAGCGCATCTCCTGTTAATGTGGGGTCAATATAGGGGTTAATGTCCACACGGGCATAACCCACCTGGTAGGTGTTTTGTGCAGCACTTGCCGGAAGCATCGTTCCTGCCATAATGCCGGTCAGCAGCAGGACCAGGCACAGCACGATCAAAGCTTTTTTAGTCATAAACAGGTCTCCTTTTCCGCAAACAATTTATCTACTATATTTTATCGCAAAAACCAATACAAATCAAGTAATTGGCAATATTTTGGATAAATTGCACAATTCCGGAAGGTGCTTTCTGTGCAAAAAAACAAAATGTCATTCTGAGGAGCAACGCGTCGAAGAGTCCCCTTCAGGTACGGGGGAGATCCTTCGACGCCCCCTCGACTTCGCTCGGGGTTGCTCAGGATGACATTTTGTTTTATAGGGGAGATCCTTCGACGCCCCTTCGACTTCGCTCAGGGGCGCTCAGGATGACATTTTATTTGCAACAGAATGCCTTACCAGACACTTTTGATCTCGGGAATTTCCCAGTAGTCCATAACATCCCACCAGGTTCCGTACATTTCCAGAAGGCTGCCCTGCTGGAAATCGTTCAGCTTATCCCACTGACCGGAGGCAAGCTCCGTCAGCTCCTGAAGGGAAATGCTCACCACATCACCAAAGACATAACCCGCCTCTGTTTCCACATAAGCACGGGCAAAGATGTGGAAGGATCCGTTGATCTTATTGGTAGACAAGTCATTTTCTGCCTTCAGCACATCAGACACCAGCACACTGCAGCTCTCCCCTGTCCAGTCTGTTTCTCTGGTGCAGAGGGTGGTGGTATCCATATTCTCTTCCGTGGGGATCTGGTATACATTCAGCGCAATGCCGAAGCTCTTTGTGTTTGCCTTCACAGCTTCATCCCCACGGAAATCACCGCTAAAGTAGATACCCGTCACAGAGGGACGAAGATTTACATGGGTCAGCTCCGCCACCATACGGTGGAAGGAGGTTCCCTCCTCCTGCTGTACAGCAAAGTAGCCATCAAAGGCCTTTACATTGCCGCTGAGAGTGCCGGTAAGCTTGCCGTAATCGCCGTCTGCTACGGTGAAATCATCGGTCTTGCTGTCCTTCAGAAGGATCGTACCCCCGTCCCGGGCATACGCACCGCCGGTAATATCAAAACCGTTCAGATCCACCGCCACTGTGCCGGAGGATGCAAGCTCCTCCACCACATCCTTTTGCAGGATGACATACGCATCGGTATTTTCCGCTGCTGTCACAGCCTGCCCCAGGGTATCATAGAGCTTATCACTGCCCGAAAGCTTTGCTGCACCACCCTTTTCTGTCAGCACAAGACTGCCTGCAGAGGGCACCAGCGCCAGCTTGGAGGTAACCGCAATGTTTTCCGGTGTAAATACCGCATCCTCAGAAACACCCAGCACCAACCCGGCTGCCGCAGTGACAGACTGGAATGCCAGAGCCGTCTTGCCGGTAAACTTACCGGATACGGTGAGAAAATCTGCTCTTGCGGTACGGATTTGATCTACCTCGGCATCTCCGGACAGGCGAACACTTCCGGTTTTGCTCACATGGACAGATTTACTTACCATATCGGCGGTGCCGCCGGTAACTGTACCGCCGGTCATTTCCAGCTTGCCGTTGACATAGATGTCGCCGCCTGCCCAGAAGCTGTGTCCGCCGGTGACCGTGCCGCCGTGGATCACCATTTTGCCCTCCACATAGACATTGCCGCCGTTGGGCTTATCGCTGAGCTCGGCGCTTTCCACGGTAGTCAAGCCGCCGCTGACCGTACCGTTATACATCGTAAACACGCCGGTTCCGCTTACAAACACATTGCCGCCGTTGCCGCCGCTGCCGTTGGTACACACAGTACCGTTGGTGATAGCGCCGCCGTACATATTGTAGTTACCGGCAAGCAGCACATTGCCGCCGTAAAAATAGGAGGTACCGCCGGTGACCGTGCCGCCGTACTGGTTAAACTCAGCACCGCCCAGTATGTACAAAACACCGCCCTGTTTGGGGACCTGTGCAGGATCCGGTGCCATAGTCAGGGTGCCGCCGTAAAGGCTGCACTTGGCGTTTCCCTGAACGCACACTGCACTGGCCTGGGTCATATCCTTTCCCTGGATGGTTCCCTCACCCTGGATGCTGAGCTCGCCGTGGGGCTGCACCGTAAAGCCACGGGTGGTACCGGTATAGGTATGCCCGTTGAGATACATACAAACCTTTCCGCCCGACGGAACGGTTTTCACATAGCCGGTCACATCCTCAGTCAGATAGTAGTGGCCGGAGGATACATCATCGATGTCTGCGGCATTTGCCTGATCCCAGGGACTCCAGACAACCTCCACGCCGCAGTGCTCACACTTCTCCGGAAGACCGGTGTCTTCGTCTTTGATATGTGCCAAAAGCTCCCGCCAGATGGAGATCAGCTTTTCACCGCCGCCGGGGGCAAGACGGGTGGTCTGGGATTCGTAGCTGCCCACCGCATCGTTGGTCAGGTTGCCCTTGCTGTCGGTGGCACCATAGTTATAGGAATAGGCTGCCACATTGGGGAAATAGCCACGGGTACCGTTACAGTAGCCCAGCACGAAGGGTGTGCCGTAGGTGCTTTCATCTACAAGGGATGCCCAGCCGGTGGTGGCACTGTCCAGCACAGAGCCTTCCGCGTCATACCGGTCGTACAGCTCACCGGGGGCATTCACAAACGCCAGATCGTCACCCACTGTAATGGCACCGATCTCCACCTGTCCGTAGGCTGCCTTGCCCTTGACCTTTTCACGGCTGAGAACAGCATTGGCGTGGTAACGGGAGGCAATGGTCACATAAGCACCGGTGCTGGTATCGATGACCTTTTCACCGGTCTCGCCGTAGCCGCTGCCGTTGGCATCCACCACAAGGTAGCCCTCACCCTCCAGTGGGATGGGTCCCTCGTAATATTCCTCAAACAGCTTTGCTGCCGCCAGCATAGCAGGAGAGTTGGTGTTGCCGGGATCTTGATAGACCATATGGCTCACACGGACAGAGCCGCCCCGGATCTCCTCCAGACCTGTGCCGTTCTCACCCACCAGCTCCAGGGCGATCTTGCCCAGCCTGCGGCCATAGATGTTGCCCTTGTCCGTACCGAAGGCTTCTGTCCAGGCGTTTGCCAGGGTGGCATCACTGGAATTGATGTTTCCGCTGGCACCCTGATGGAAGGATGCACGGACTCCGCTCAATTCCAGCTCCTTACGGAAGGCGTTGACATAGTCGCCGCTGACCTGATAATAGGAGGTGGCATTGGGCCAGCCGTTGGTTTCGGCATCGCCGCTGATGTTACGGTTGTTACAGGGGTGCGCTCTCCAGTTGATCAGGGCAATAGGCTCCTTGTCCGTGCCGGGGAAGGTATAACGCACCGCATACAGCATATCGTTGGATTCTGCAATGCTTTGTGCCGCTGTGATCACCCAGCTTCCGTACTTGCTGCCCACAGGGTCACCGCCGCCGTTAAAGTTATCACCTGCCACATAGTTTGCAACGGCGCCGTTGGGATCGGCAACATATTGACCGTCGATCTGCACATAATTGCCATCGCTCTTCAGGATCTTCTGGCGGGTCATAGCATAGTGACGCACCACATTCATACGGTAGCCCTCGGGGCAGTTCTCCGCCTCAGAGGTATCGATAGCGCCCTTTTCCATAACCGCCTCTGCCCGGTCTGCCATTGCGCGAACCGCCGCATCGGCAACAATGCGGGTCATATCATCCCGGTATTTCACAAGGTAATTATAAATTTCCGCACCGGTGAAATACTTGCCGTCATCATAACGGATGTACTCGGTAGTGCTGGTGCTCATTGCTGTGGTGATAACAGAAAAATCCGGAGCAAAATGGGTATGGGTACCCTGGACCATAATATGATCCTCCGGCACACCGGTAGCCTCCCGGATCGCCTGACGGATGGCATCCAGGCGGCTGCCCTCATCCACACCGATAATATCCAGAGAAATGGTGATGAGAGTACTTCCGTCGGGGGCGGTCATAGCAATGCAGGTACCCCACAGACCGTCCTCTTCATTCACGATGCCGTCACCGTTATCGTCCATTTTGTAGGTCAGAGAAAGCCGTTCCATAGATGTCCGGAAGCCGCGAAGGGGCAGGGGCATCAGCTCATACTCTGTTGCACCGCTGGCATCCCGGTTCCAGTTGGTATAGTACTCCCGTCCGTTTTCGTCGGTGAATACCTCCACCGGTACTTCTCCCTCCCTGTTTTCGTCCACATAGTGGTACACATAGGGATTGATGTCCATTTTGGCATAGCCAACAAGCATAGCACCGTCCTCAGCGGCAGCTGCCGTTATGCCCAGTGCAGTCACTGCCAGTGCCACAACACAAAACAGCGCGATGAATTTCTTTTTCACAAAAACACCCCATTTCCAATTTTTCCTGTTATATTATACAACAGTATCAATCTGTTTGCAATAGTTGGGTACTAAATTAGATATTTTCCACAAAAAGCAAACGCCGCCTCCGATTCGGAAGCAGCGTTTGAAGGTCAATATTTACATATTTTATATTTCTTTCCCAAAACACCTTGGAGCTTCTCTCGGATCTCCTCCGGTGTGCCGCCGGTAACGGTAGCTTTGTCCACGATGTAAGCCTGATTCTTCGTCTGGAACAGGAAGAAATATCTTGCGGTTTCATACCCCTTCACAAGCAGTGCATAAGCTACAACCGATTCCCCGCTGAAGGCTTCCCCGGAGGATCTGATGTTGACGCTGTCCTCTCCAAAGGTAAATTCGTGCACAGCGTTTTGCATTTTTCCCATATTCTTATAGGTGATCCTGGGAATGCCAAATACAAGAAAAAGCTCAAATCCCATCAAAAGTATCCCAGGAAGCAAATACTGCAGCAGGATCGAACCGCCCCAGAAAACAGGAAACACAGAAAACACAGCAATAACACCGACCAAAATGCTAAACAGCAAAAGGTGGTTACTTGGTCTTGTTTTTCTGAAGGATGAAATGTGGGAAAGCGCCTTGATCGCTTCATAATCCCAGGTACATTTTGCGTGGATCTCCATAAAAAGCCTCCTTTAAGCTGCGGCAGCTGATGCCTTAAAAGGAATTATCATAATAGTTCAGCGGTTTTGCATTGAATTTCCCAATAAAGAATGCATTTATATCATATGAAATTCTACTGGTCAGCTGTGTTTGTGACACCTTTAAAATGATACCTTCCTCTGATTCCGATAACTCTATGGAATAGGGAAACTTGTTAAGATACTTTTCAAAGATAATAACAGAAAGATCATCACTTAAGCTATATTCCAGCAAGTCATTGTTATTGTGCATTTTCAGTTGGGAATAAAATGCTTCCTTAGTAAGATCAATATGATATACATATTTTCTCATAAAAGCATCATAGTTGGTGACACCGTTCAGCAGCTTTTTCTGTTGAACCACAGGTTTGAAAATGATAAACAGTGCAACAGGAATCATAGCAAAAAACACAATGAAGAAGATAGGGAGATACTCTTCCATACTGACACCTCCTGCGTGTATTGTAGCATAAAAGTGGAAATAAATCAATGCGAAGCATTGTATCTCATCAATTCCGCGAGGAATTGCATATCATCAAAACGAAGTTTTGTATATCATCAAGCCGACAGAAATACACACCTGAAGGTGTGATGAGATGCAACACGGCTTTGCCGTGTTGATGATATACGCCTGACGGCGATGATATGCCAAGCCTGTCGGCTTGGATAAAAAAATACCAAGTCCGAAGACTTGGTATTTTTTGGTGGAGATAAGCGGGATCGAACCGCTGACCTCTTGACTGCCAGTCAAGCGCTCTCCCAGCTGAGCTATACCCCCAAGAACGAT
>JAZNZZ010000159.1:0-15266 GCA_045595205.1 Faecousia sp. | reverse complement strand
CAGATCCTCCTTGGCTACTTCCTTTTGTGAGAACGCGCCCATTTCCAGATTTTCCTGGACAGTCATCTGTAGAAAGATCCGCCTTCCTTCCGGCACATGCGCAAGACCACGGTGCACCAGCTTATGGGCATCCACATGGCTGATCTCCTGATCCATAAAGGAAATAGAACCGGAACGGGGGTGCAACAAGCCGGACACAGTCTTTAGCACCGTGCTTTTTCCAGCGCCATTGGCACCGATCAAGGCTACGATCTCGCCGTCATTCACCTCAAAAGAGATCCCCTTAACTGCATGAATCGCACCATAGTATACATGCAAATCTTCGATTTTCAGCATAGGTCCTCACCGCCCCTTTCCAAGATAGGCTTCAATGACCGCAGGATCCTCTTTGATCTGCTCCGGAGTACCCTTTGCAATGATCCGGCCATAATTGACCACTACAATGCCTTCACAAACATTCATAACCAGATTCATATCGTGTTCAATAAGGAAAATCGCAATCTGGAACGTGTCGCGAATGCGACGGATTTGATGCATCAGTTCCTCGGTTTCAGTAGGGTTCATACCCGCTGCAGGCTCATCCAGAAGGATTATAGAGGGATTGGACGCAAGTGCACGTACGATCTCCAGACGGCGTTGCACACCATAAGGAAGCGAGCCTGCCTTCACATCGGCAACATCTGCCAGACCCATAAAGTCAAGCAATTCCATTGCACGGGCATTAGCCTTCTTCTCCGCAATAAAATAAGGAGGCAAGCGCAACAAAGAAGATATAAATCCACATTTGACAGAATTATGCATACCAACCTTAACATTATCAAGGGCCGTCATATCTGTAAACAGACGGATATTCTGAAATGTTCTGGCAACACCTAAACGGTTAACCTTAGCTGTGTTCATACCCTTCGTGTTAATACCATTAACAAGGATGCTGCCACGGGAAGGCTGATAAACGCTTGTCAAAAGATTGAAAATAGTGGTTTTACCAGCACCGTTAGGGCCGATAAGTCCGGAGATTTCAGTAGGTCCAATGGTCATATTAAAACCGTCAACAGCAGTCAAGCCGCCGAAATCAATGCCAAGATTGCGGACATCCAAAACAGGTTGTTTACCAACATCCTGTTCGCGATGGAGGTTCTTGCTAATGACTTCAACCATTGTCTTTGGATAATTGTCAGCCATTTACACTACCTCCTTTTTTTTCTTTCTTTTTAAACAGGCGCTTAATGGCAACCTGCATCACCTGCACTGTCTGCTTGACTTTAGGAGACCATGTAAAGAGCATAACAACGATCAAAACAATTGCGTAGATGATCATACGGTAATCCTGCAGGAATCGTAGCAGCTCAGGAACAACATAAAGCACTGTTGCAGAAATGACGGAACCCAGAATATTACCCATACCGCCAAGAACAACAAACACAAGAATATTGATTGAGGTGTTAAAGTTGAACTGAGAAGCATTGATGCTCGAATAATTCAACCCAAACAATGCACCCGCCATACCTGCAAGGAAGGCAGATGTAACAAAAGCCTTCAACTTGAAGGATGTCACATTGATGCCAACAGATTCTGCTGCGATCCGATTATCGCGAATTGCCTTAATCGCGCGTCCCTCTTTGGAGTTGATCAGGTTCAGCACTACAAAGAGCGTAATCAGAATCAATACAAAAGCAGCAGGAAATGTTGCGATCTTCTGGATACCGGTTGCTCCCATAGGTCCCTTAAGGATCATTTTACCGCCATCAGCAAGCTTAACGGCTTCAGCACTGAAAGCAAACTGTACTCCATTCACATCTCTGCCTACATAAAGATTACCAAAAATGTTTTTAAGGATTTCACCGAAAGCCAGCGTAACAATAGCAAGATAGTCACCGCGCAAGCGCAGAACAGGAATACCGACAACAAAGCCTGCAATACCCGCCAAAACTCCACCGCATATCATAGCCAGCGCAAGACGCAATGTCTCATTATCGATAGAATTACGGAAAATTCCTGAAACGATGATACCTGTAAAAGCGCCGACACCCATAAAACCTGCATGTCCAAGGCTAAGCTCACCGGAAATGCCAACCACAAGATTCAAAGAAACAGCAAGAACGATATAGACGCAGATTGGAATCAGATAGCCCTGAACAGAGCGGGAAAGCATCTTATTTTCAGACAAATAGTAGAAAACAACAAAAGCAATTGTAACAAGAGCATAGGTTGCAATGTTTGTGATCAGCGTTTTACGATCATTTTTAATTCTCATAACACACCTTACACTTTCTCCTGCACCCGCTTACCAAGCAGGCCTGCAGGCTTAACAAGCAAAACAATGATCAAAACAAGAAACACAATTGCATCACTAAACTGCGAGGAAAGATATGCCTTACTGAAGGTCTCAATGACACCCAGCAGAATACCACCCAACATAGCGCCGGGGATAGAACCGATACCGCCAAACACTGCAGCGGTAAAGGCACGGATACCAGGCATAGATCCTGTTGTGGGCTGCAAAGTAGGAATATTGGAGCAAAGAAGAACACCGGCAATTGCCGCAAGTGCAGAACCGATTGCAAAGGTAGTGGAAATAGTTCTGTTCACATTGATACCCATAAGCTGAGCTGCATCACGATCCTCGGAAACTGCACGCATAGCTTTACCGGTTTTGGTCTTGCTGGTAAAGAAATGCAAAGCCAGCATAATCAGTGCCGAAGCAAGGATTGTAACAATCACCTCTCCGGTAATTGTGATTTGTCCGCCGAAAAGATTGATTGCGTCAAAGGTAACAATACTGGTGAAGTTCTTGGGTGTTGCGCCCCAGACCAGCTGCGCAGCATTCTGCAAAAAATAGCTCACACCGATTGCGGTGATCAAAACAGCCAGACTGGATGTACCACGAAGGGGTTTATAAGCAAGACCCTCAATAATGATACCAAGGATCATACAAAAGCCCATGGCAATCAAAACGCTCAACATTGGGTTAACACCCAAGTAGGTGGTCGCACTAAAAGATATGTACGCGCCGACCATAATAACATCGCCGTGTGCAAAATTGAGCATCTTGGCAATACCGTAAACCATTGTATAGCCAAGCGCAATAATGGCATAGACCGCACCGATACTTATGCCGTTGATCATATACTGAATAAAATCCAATTGCCTTTCCTCTCTTTCCCGACAGCCGATGACAAGGACCCCACAAGGAGTCCCTCTCATTGACTGTCGCAGCTATTGGGAATCACGCATAGAGCCGGATGGAGGCAAACGCCCCCATCCAGCTGCAAATTAATATAAGCTGAAATTATTCCTTGCCAACATAGACGCCGTTTTCAATCACAACGGCCATGGGGCTCTTGGAAACCTCACCGGTTGCCTCCCAAGTCATGCCCTCACCGGTCAGACCGTCAAAGGACATACCGGTAAACTGTTCCACAAGGATCTCATTGATCTCATCGGCTTCCATATCAGCAGTGACACCGCCGTCAATGCAAGCCTGGTAGATAGCATAGACAACATCGTATGCATCAGCAGCAAACTGATTGGGGACACTGCCGTTCTTTTCCTGATACTTCTTAACAAAGTTCTGAGTCTTTTCATCGGTAGAGTCAGCAGAGAAGGGAGTCAACAGCATCAAACCCTCAGCCAGTGCAGGATCGAAACCCTCGGTAGTCAGAATGCCATCCATACCATCACAGCCGAAGAACAAAGGCTTGTAGTTGATCTTGCTGGCATAAGTCAGAACCTGAGCGGCCTCAACTGCATAGAAGGGCAGGAACACCAGATCAGCACCGGCCTTCTGGCAAGCAGTAACCTGATTGGTCAGGTCAGACTTGTTGTCAGCAGTGAAAGCTTCAGCGCAGACAATCTCAAGACCCACGGTCTCTGCCTGAGCCTTAAACTTCTCATAAATACCCGAAGAATAAGCATCAGAAGAATCGTAAATCACACCAATCTTGGTGCCCAACTTGTGCTGAGAAATGTAATCAGCAGATGCAGTGCCCTGGTTGGGGTCAGTAAAGCAGATCTGGAAAATATTGTCGCCAGCTTCGATAACATCAACACCGGATGCGGAGGGAGTCAGCATAAAGATGCTCTCAGCTGCACACTCACCGGCAACAGCAATAGACGGACCGGTTGTAACAGGGCCAGCCATAATCTGCATACCCCAATCAAGAAGGGTATTAAAAGCATTAACAGCCTTCTCAGGGTTGTGCTCATCATCTTCACACTTCAATTCGAACTGCAGACCGCCAAGAGCATTGATCTCTTCAACAGCGATCTCCATACCAGCCTTGACCGCAGTACCATAAACAGCAGCACCGCCAGTCAGAGGACCGGACATACCCAGCTTAACTTTACCTTCAGCAGTGACATTCTCAGTGCCTTCTGCAACAGGCTTGGTGCCTTCTTCAGTAGCATCGGGAGTTTCTGCAGCGCCACAGCCTGCGAACATTGCGATGACCATAACTGCAGCCATCAAAAGGGCAAATAACTTTTTCATAACTAAGATCTCCTTTTTTAATTGGTCGTTCATCATTATATAAAGAAAATATGCAAAAAGCAACACTTTCTTTAAAACAATTTAAATTGATGAAGTAGGCTTATTGTATCTCACACGCGTACATTTGTCAACCGTAGAAAACACAAAAATCAAGCTTTTATAAAAAAGTTTTTGTACATACCATACAAAATATATAAATTACGACCGATCATAGAGCTTCTTACAGGCATCCAGGACCCTGGATGCAATGGGTACACAGACCGTTTTTCCGTATCCCGCATCCTCAACACAGATCACAAATGCAAAGGGATAGGCTTCATCGTCCACAAAACCCGCAAACATTGCATTTGGTTTTTTTGCGTCACCCACCTCCGCCGTACCGGTTTTGGCACAAACCTTCAGTCCGGGGAAATTCTCCGCACCGTATTTTTCCGAAACATTATAGGACATATATTCCTTCACCGTGGATACAGTGGATGCAGACATAATGCGCTGACCGGTTTCCGGCTTTGCACGATAGGTTACCGTGCTGCCGACTGAAATCTTATTCACAACATAGGGTTCAACACCCCTGCCGTCATTGGCAACAGCTCCAACAAAACGCAAAAAGGCCGCAGGATTTACCAGGTCCTCGTGCTGGCCAACCGCACTCCAGGCAACATTTGCATCCACTGCACCGGCTGCATTATAATTACCTGCCGCTGTGGTGATGCCGTCAAACACAATGCTGTCTGTAATTCCAAACTGCTTGACATATCGATCCAGAGTCTCGCTTCCGATCTGCAAGGCGATCTGACCGAAGGCGCAGTTGCAGGAATTGCAAAAAGCGCTTTTCAGATCCTGCATACCGTGTGCTGTTTCACAGGTGATCGTACCGGATTCCAAATTCAGCTTTCCGGCGCATTCAAAGGTCTGGTCCTTAATATCCGGGATCGTTTCCAATGCAGCAGCCAGAGTAACGATCTTAAAGATAGAACCGGGCGTGTAAACAGACTGCGTGAAGCGATTGACATAGACACCTTCAAAAGCACCGGACGGGTCACTTTCAAAGTCCGGTATGTTATCCGGATCGTAAGTCGGAGTCGTGACTGCACAGATCAACTCCCCCGTTTTATAGTTATATACTGCAACTGTCCCCTTATAGCTGCCGAGGGCATCCAGAGCCGCCATTTGAACAGATGCCGAAAGAGAAAGCTGGGTCAAGCCGGATTTATTGCCGTAATTATAAAGACCGTTGAGGGCATCAAAGCCGGATATCTGTTCAGAATAATAAGGGAGTGCCGGGGCATCCACACTGCCGTGCCGGTCACCGACCCAGTGCACCGTTGCACGGCGAATTGACGCTTCATTGGAATATTCACGACCGTTCCGCATATCCAGGAGCAGATACCCTTCCGCATCCGTAACAACACCGCAGTCTATATTAGTACCGTTGTACAAATGAGGAGATCCGGAAAATACAACCCACTCCCCTGCGTTTGCTGCATATTCACAGATAAAGAAGGTAAAGCCACCCAAAAGAACAAGAACAAACAAAACCGTGACCCAGGCTCTTCCTGCGATCCTATTCATCCTCAGCGCCTCCCTTCTTGGCAAGACGGACAGCAAAGCTTGCATTCTGTCTGGTATCAGCCGCCTTTATAAACGCAAGCAATCCCCAGGCACCGATCATACTGGATCCGCCATTGGACAAGAACGGAAAGGTAACACCGGTAAGCGGGAGCACATCAACTGTGCCAAGAGCATTTAGGATCACCTGCATAAGCAGAATACTAGCGGCGGTGCAGGCACTGATGGTATAAAAACTGCTGCGCCCAACAGCGGCGCTTCTTACTGCAAAGATACCCAGTGCCACCACACACAGAATGACCATAGCAAGTACAACTAAGCCCCATTCCTCTGATAGGGTCGCAACCGCAACATCGGAGTCCGCCGCAAAAATATGCTTCATCTCCCCTGCCCCTGCGCCAACACCCAGCAAACCGCCTGATGCCATACACATAAGAGCTCTTGTCTGTTGATAGCCTGCGTCAAGCGGATCTTCCCAAATATGCCGCCAGGATTGAAATCTCCGCAAAGCGTGGGGTGCGATCTTCAGTGCAACCACACCTGCAAAGCCAAGAGAAGTACAGGCCAGAGCAATGGTTCCAATACTGCCGGAGCGCATATATGCGATCACAAGGAATGCACAAAAGAAGATTAACGCCGTACCAAAATCATTCATCAGCGCAAGGCAGCCGCACAAAACCACAGAATAGACAATAAAAGCGATCAGATTTCGCTTTGTCATAATTCTGTCCATAGCAGATGCACCCACATAAACAAAGCAGACCTTGCTAAGCTCAGAAGGCTGCAGGGACATAGAGCCGATAACAAGCCAGTTTTTTGCGCCGTAGTATTCCTGACCGAACAGAAGCGTGATCAAGAGAAAGCCAATGCCTGCCACAGCCGCGAGATAGCGGAATGTCTTTGCCCGTTCCAAATCACGAAGAGACCAGCCTACAAGTAAAAACAGAATAAGTCCCAGCACGATCGCAACAAGCTGTTTTACTGCTTCGTGGGGAGCAACTGTGGAGATCACACACATACCCATTGTGCACAAAAAGAAGGCGATCGTCTCGACCTCAAAGGAAACTCTTCGTATGCACACATAAAAGAGAAGCAGTGCCCATTCGCATATAGCAATACCGCCGAAGCCCAGCAGCACGGACTCCGCACCTTCCGGATCCATACCCAGCATAAAGCCGAAGGCGCAGGCAAGCTGGATGACCGTAAGCAAAAGAAGATTCGCAAAATTTGCAAAAACGGAAGAAGACTTCGTCCTGAGCTCAGCCAACCTCTGTTCCTGCTTCTTTGATATAGGCTGCAGCATCATATCCACGCCGCCGATGGTGATCACATCCTCCGGCGTGACAGCACGCACGCGAACAGGCTCGCCGTTTACATAGACAGCACCTCTGTTATCTGTATCTGCAATACTCCAGCTTCCGTCATCGTATCTGGTCAACACAGCGTGAGACTTTGATACCTCCGGAAAATCTATGACAATATCGCTTTGCTTGCTTCGTCCGATCACATTTTCCCAGTGGGTAACAGACAGCTTTCTGTCATCCGGAAGGATCAGACGCGCCCAGATCTCCGGCTCCCTTTTAAAGGTCAAAAGAGGTCGAATGCACCGAAACAAAAGGATCGCAGCAAGGATCGGTACACACCAGCGCAAAATCGCGATATAAAAATCAATATTCGATTGTGATGCGTTCAAGCCGGCACTTACCACATCCGACACTGCTCTCACCTCTTCATAATCATATCTCCATTTCCCGGAGCAAAGCAATTTCCTTTGCATAACCGGGAAGCTCATTGGGGGTTTCAAGGATCATCGGTAATTTTTTTAACACCGGATGATTCACGATCTTACGGAAGGCATCCACCCCAAGGCTGCCTTCGCCAAGAAGCTCGTGCCTGTCTTTGTGACTGGCATAGGGATTTTTGGAATCGTTCAGGTGCAACGCTTTTAGTCTGTCAAGACCGATCACCCGGTCAAATTCCTCCAGAACGCCGTCCAGGTCGTTGACAATGTCATAACCGCCGTCGTAGATGTGACAAGAGTCCATACAGACGCCCAGATCGTCATTGCCTACGGCGTCCATAATTGCCTTAAGCTCCTCAAATCTACCGCCGATCTCACTGCCCTTTCCTGCCATAGTTTCAAGAAGCACCGTAACAGGATAACCGGGGGCAAGCGCCTTTTTCAGCGCATCACTAATTTGGGCAATGCCCGTATCCACGCCCTGTCCCACATGGCTGCCCGGATGAAAGTTATAATAATTTCCCGGAAGTGCCGCCATTCTGCGAAGGTCATCGCAAAGCACTTCACAGGCAAAGGCCCTGGCCTCCGCTTCCGCAGTGCACAAATTCATCGTATACGCGCCGTGGGCAACAAGAGGACCAAAGCCGCCGGATCTCAGAGCCTCCACAGCTTTCTGTGCATCCACAGGGTCTTCCTTCTTTGCCTTGCTTCCCCGGGGGTTTCGTGTAAAGAAAGCAAAAGTATTAGCCCCAATGGATTCTGCTGTCCGTACAGTAGCAAGAAAGCCGCTGCTGACAGACAAATGACATCCTGCATAAATCATATTATCAGCTCCTTTGCACCATAGCATAACACATTTACATAAAAAAATCAATTTCCTCTGTTCCATTTTACAAAAGGTGTGATATAATGGACCAATAGATACCCATCCATCAAGGAGGTTTTTATATGCCCAAGTCGGATAACCAAAAACTGAAGATCTTTTATATCCTCGACTATCTTGAAAAGAACTCTCACGAGGATCACCCTATCCGCGCAACCGAGCTGATCAGTGCACTCAACAGGGATCATAATATCTCCTGTGACCGAAAAACCGTTTACTCTGACATTGCCGCATTGCAGGACTACGGCATTGACATTGTTTCGATCCCCGGAAAAAACGGCGGCTATTACATTGCTTCCCGTAACTTTGAGCTCCCCGAACTGAAGCTTCTCATCGATGCTGTACAATCCAGCCGATACCTGACAGAAAAGAAATCCCGGGAATTGATTGAAAAGCTGTGCACCCAGTGCAACGAGCACGATGCAAGCCTTATGCGAAGAAATGTGCTTGTTTCAGGCCGAGTCAAGAGTATGAATGAGACGATCTACTACAGTGTAGATACCATTCAGGAAGCGATCGAGAAAAATCTGCAAATCAGTTTTCGGTACTTTGACTGGGATCTGGGTGGCAAACGGCACTACAGAGAAAAAGAATACCTGGCAAGCCCCTACGGACTTTGCCAGGATCACGAAAACTGTTATTTACTTGCTTTTTCCGAGCGTTACGGCATTACCTCCTACCGCGTTGACCGTATGTCTGATATCCAGCTTACGGATATTAAGCGAATCCCCTGTCCTGAGCTGACCGGAAAAGCACTGAACCAGTATGCCAACAAGCTGTTCCAGATGTATTCCGGCGAAACGACGGATGTTAAGCTTCGCTTCCACAAAAGTCTGATCAATGTGGTCGTTGACCGCTTTGGCAAGGATACGATGCTGATCCCGGACGGAGACGAGCACTTTAATTTCACCGTCAATGTTGCAGTTTCCCCAATGTTCCTTAGTTGGGTCATCGGCTTTGGAACAAAAGCCAAGATCCTCTATCCACAGGCTGTTGCTGAACAGTGCTGCAAGCTCTGTCAGGAGACACTTAGTCAGTATCAGTAAGAGACACTGAATCCAGCACTGACTGCATATCATTCTTCAGAACGCCTGCAAGATCGAAATCACAGCTTGCAGTCACCGCATAATGATTTATCCCGTCATCAAGGATAACGGTTCTGCAGACCTGCTGCTTTACCTCCCCAGCAGCTGTCCAGGCGCAATCATAGCGTTTGAGATTTCCCTGGCGTGTTTCCATATATCGGAGGGATTCCTTCCCAAAGCCGGTGATCTCCTGAAATGTGCGTTCAAGATCACCGCCCGGCATTGTGCAGGTACTCACCCAGAAACCGTCACAGGAATAAAGTGTTCCACCGCTGACAGATTCCATCACCGGCTCAGCTGTCCCCTCCGGCAGGGCAAGCTCGATAGAGCAAGCCGCAGGCTCTACATATTCCAACATTTCGTCATTTACTGTCTCCAAAGTTTTTTGAGCCCCACAGCCTGTGAGTATTCCAAGCAAAAGCAGCACAGCGAAAAAGATCCTCATAATCAAACCTCCCGAAAGGATATGCTATGTACTTGATAAGTCTCTATCTTGTTATACTAAATGCTTTGGGATTCATTCTTATGCACATAGATAAAGGAAGGGCAAGAAAAAATCTTTGGCGAATACCGGAAGCTACTCTATTGACCGTTGCTGCGCTGGGCGGCAGTCTTGGATCGCTCCTTGGAATGAAAACTGCCAGACACAAAACGAAGCATCTGAAGTTCTATATAGGGATCCCGTGTATGCTTGCAATACACATTGTGATCATCATTTCATTATTTCCAATTATCCTGTAACAAACCCCCGGTGACCCGGGGGTTTGTTACAGGGTTTTAAGAAGTGACTCCGCGCAGAGAATGCCGTCTATGGCTGCAGACATAATGCCGCCTGCATATCCGGCGCCCTCGCCTGCCGGATATAGACCCTGCACACTTACAGACTGCTTGCTTTCGTTCCGAAGGATCCGCACAGGCGAGGAGCTGCGGGATTCCGGCGCGGTCAGTACCGCATCACGCTGAGCGTAGCCTTTAAGGCTTCCTTCCATCAAAGGCAACGCAGCTTCCAATGCTTTCGTAATTTTCTCCGGCAGCACATTGTGAAGGTCGCACCAGGTCACTCCCGGTCGATAGGTGGGTTTTACTGAGCCGGGGCCAGTGCTTGGCTTCTTGTCCATAAAGTCGCCTACAGTTTGCGCCGGTGCACTGTAATCGGATCCTCCTGCCATAAATGCAGCACGCTCTATGTCCCTCTGCCATCGGACACCGCCAAGAGGACCGTCATAAGGAAAATCTCTGGGGTTCAGAGTAACAAGCAGCGCGGCATTTGCATTTTCTCCACCACGGTCAGAGTAACTCATTCCATTGGTAACAACACCGCCTGATTCCGAGGCAGCCGCAACCACATAGCCACCGGGGCACATACAGAATGTATATACCGTTTCATCGTCCAGATGCTTTACAAGCTTATAATCAGCCGGCGGCAAAACCGGATCGAGCTTTCCGTATTGTGCTTCGTCGATCAGGCACTGAGGGTGTTCGATTCTGACACCCATAGAAAAAGGCTTCGGTTCCATCTGTATACCGGAGGACAAAAGCGCTTCAAAGGTATCTCTTGCACTGTGGCCAATTGCCAAAACCACACGGTCAGTCTCAATCGAAGTTCCATCTTCTAAGGCAACGCCTGTCACCCTGCCGTTATCTTGGAGAATATCAGTGACTTGGGACGAAAAACGCACCTCGCCTCCAAGTGAAATAATGCGCTGTCGAACATTCTGCACCACCTTCAAAAGAACATCCGTTCCCACATGGGGCTTTGCATCAAACAAAATGCTTTCCGGTGCACCGGCAGCAACAAGCTGCTCCAGTATCCAGCCGATCCTGGGGTTGTTCACACCTGTGTTCAGTTTACCGTCAGAAAATGTGCCGGCTCCACCCTCACCAAACTGCACATTGCTCCGAAGGTCCAGTTCTCCGGTTTCAAAAAAATGCTCCACTTTTCTATGGCGGGTTTCCGCATCCTCTCCCCGCTCAAGAACGATAGGGCAAAGGTTTGCCATTGACAGGATCAGCGCTGCAAACATTCCTGCAGGACCAAAGCCAACCACAACAGGCCGTTTCGGAGAAAGCACTTTCGGACGGGGTGGTTTGTAATAAGATACCGGAGCGACGGAAGCTCTCTTGCACCCAGATCGCTTTAAAATCTTATTCTCATTCCCGTCGATCTGTACATCCACAGTATAAACAATTTTCACATCCGGTTTTTTTCTGGCATCCACACTGCGGCGGACGATCTTCAGCTTTCGCACTGCCGAATTGGAGACCTTCAAAAGTCTGGCAGCTTCATAAGAAAGCTGCGCCACATTATGCTCCGGTGGCAGTGATATTTCTCTGATACGAATCATTTTATTTTCCTTCCTGCGCTTTGTCCTGCCAGCACACCAGACGACCACGCCCACTGAAGATTGTAACCGCCGCAGTCACCATCGATGTCCAGCACCTCTCCACAGGCGTACAGTCCCGGCACAAGCTTACTTTCCATAGTTTCTGCATCAAACTCCGCTGTGAGCACTCCACCTGCAGTAACCTGTGCGTGATCCATACCCATAGGCTCTGTAAGAACGATCTCAAAGCTCTTAACCGCTTCAACCAGACTGCAGAGATCATCCTTTGTCAGCTGCTCCGCCATATTACCGGTGATTCCCGCAGCCTTTGTAAGAACTCTGCCCAAACGGTTGTGAAGAATGCCGGTGAACAATTCCTCCATCGGCAAGCTCCGCTCCTTCCGGGAAGCCAATTCATCATAAAGTTCTTCTTTTGTCAGTCCGGTCATAAAGTCAAGCCTTGCGTACCAATCACCGGTTCCAAAACAAACATCCCGGGATATTTCAAAGATCACAGGACCTGACAGACCGTAATCTGTAAACTGAAGCTCACCGGATGATTGTGCAAAAGTCTTACCGTTGTTAAGGATCTCCACTTTGCACTCACACCTTACGCCCTTTAAAGATACAACTGCAGGCCAGGCGCATTTCAGCTGAACAAGACTTGGTCTCAGCTTTGTGGTCTTATGTCCCATTTTCCCCAGCAATTTGTAGCCTGCCATCGTGCCGCCCAGTTTTGTTCCGGCAAGTCCTCCGCAGGCAACGATCACGCAGTCGCAATGATCTGTGTCGTTGATCAAAAAGCCGCTATCCTTACAACGAAGCTTCGTTACCTCAACACCTGTCAAAAGCGTTATGTTTTCTCTATCGAGAGCAAGGCGAAGCACATCCACAACAGAATTTGCCTGATCAGAATAGGGATAGACCCTCCCTGCTTTCTCCGCAACCGTGTACAGTCCAAGATCCCGAAACCAGGAACAGGTCGCAGCTGCATCCATTTTGCTCAGCGCAGCTTTTGCAAATGTCGGGTCCTCACCGTGATAGCAGGAAAGATCCATATTAAGATTCGTCAGATTGCATCTTCCGTTTCCCGTTGCCATCAGTTTTTTTCCAACACGGGCCTGCCGTTCATACAACCGTATCTGCACTCCGGGGTACTGTGCCGCAGCAATAGCAGCAGCCATACCGGATGCGCCGCCTCCAATAATACCAATGATCATTCTATCACCTCATTTCCTGTATTATAGCTTATAAAAATCAACCTTGCAATACAAAAAGTCTGTGGTATAATAACCTCGGTGATTTAATGGACAGAGGAAATATCGAAAAAATAGCACAAAACCCGGATGACAGGATGCTCCTTGCCAAGATCTGGGACAAGATACAGGCAGGTATGCGAAGAAATATTATTGCAAATACAGGCTTCCTTTCCCCACGCGAGCTGGAAATGTGCAGGTATCTGTTCGGTCAGCAGGAAGGTCTTCACAGCTTCGGCGGTTACTGGGAGGCCGAAAGAAAAATGCTCATATATCTTCCGGACTATCTGGATGCGTCTGCCCTTACCGACGATGACAGCCCCATTGTCTGTCTGCGTGCAGCTTTCTATGATGGAGACGAGCTTTCCCATCGGGATTTTCTCGGTGCTTTAATGGGAATCGGCATAACACGGGAGACCATCGGGGACATTTGTGTTGAAAAAGGAAGCTGTTTATTCTTCACTACAGCAGAAATCGCCCCATATATCGAACAGAATTTCATCGGCGCAGGCAGAGCAAAGCTTCATATTGAAAGGATCGCTCTGACAGATGTAAGCGTATCAGAGCCTGAAACAAAGGAAATAAAAGATACTGTAGCTTCCATACGGCTGGACAGCATTATTTCCTCCGGCTTTCGGATCAACAGGAGCTTAGCTTCACAATATATCACAGCCGGAAAAGCTTCCGTTGACGGTCTACCCTGCGAAAAACCGGACAAAACCGTAAACGAAGGGGCAAAAATATCTGTCCGCGGACTGGGAAAAATCAAATTAAGAACCATCGGCAATCAAACAAAGAAAGGTCGTATATCGGTCATTATAGACCGGTATGTATGAGGTATCTTTATGGAAATGGACAAGGTAATTGCAAGAATCAACGAGCTTGCCGGAAAAGCAAAGGCAGAAGGACTGACCCGGGAGGAGCTGGCGGAAAGAGACAAGCTGCGCAGGATCTATATCGATTCCGTCAAAGCAAGTCTTACCGGTCAGCTGGATAACACCTACATTGTCTATCCTGACGGCACAAAGAAGAAGGTCGAGCCCAAAAGCAAAAAGAGCTGACTTGACTTTTTGACTCCGGAATGATATGATTGTCCGCACACGGAGAGTTGTCCGAGCGGTTTAAGGAGCTAGTCTTGAAAACTAGTGATTCCGAAAGGAACCTAGGGTTCGAATCCCTAACTCTCCGCCAAAAAAGAAGTAACTTTTGTCTACCGAAAGTTACTTCTTTTTTTATCCAAGCCGCAGGCTTGGCATATCATCAGCCCCAACGGGGCTGTATATCATCCATCGCTTTACGATGGTATATCATCACGGCATAGCCGTGCATAACCCCCCTGCGGCTTGATGAGATGCAATGCTTCGCATTGATGATATACCGCAGACAAGCTACGGATGATATACAAGGCTTCGCCTTAATTTGATTGCTGAAAAGTGGTATAATTAGTTCGAAAATCCAGAATTTGGCGAGGTGAAATTAAATGAAGAATACTGAAATAAACGAAGAAATAGTTAATTTAAAATTTGATAAATTAGATTCAATGATAAATGAATATAACTCTATTGACTGCAATAATTCTATTACAAGCAAATATGAATATTATTTAAAATGTTTATCGTATGTAATTCAGCTTGAAGAAGAAGGCTTGATAGTAAAATGCAAGAACAAAAAATACAAGATTTCATATCTCAAAACAATTATGGATAACGATGGTCCTGAGTATGCTCTGACAATAGAGTTTTATAATCCATTCAACAGCAATGCGATATATGAGATTGGTGTTTGTGTAAGAGGAACTCCCTTGCTTAAGAAGTCATAAACTAACCGACAAATTCAAGTTTATCAGGCAATAACTGTCCTACACTCTAAAAATCCTTGATATTACTGGGCTTTTCGTTGATTACAAACTCAACTGTTAT
>JAZNZZ010000158.1:0-4310 GCA_045595205.1 Faecousia sp. | reverse complement strand
ACACGCTTAACTTAATGACAGTGGGAATTTGGCTGGGTATTTTTAATTATTGCTGCATACGGATCACTGCCATACCGGGGGCATCCACTGCGAGGTAGGACACCTGATACAAAACCTGCGCCGCAGCACCCCGGGTCAGGGGTGCGTTGGCATCCAGCTCAATGCCGTTGTCTTCCATTGCGGTGAGAGATACCTGCGCCCATACGGGGATCTCGCTTTCTGTCTCTGCGGAGGTCTCCACCGCAGCAGTCTCCAGAGTATCCCGGGAAATGCTGAGATCCAGGGCGTTCTGCAGGATCAGTGCCGCCTCAGCACCGGTGATGGCCTCGTCAGCGCCGAAGCTGCCGCTTTCCTTCTCAGGCAGACCGGCAGTAAGACCTGCACGCATTGCTGCTGCCAGATAAGGCTTCAGCCACAGAGGGGTGTCCTCGGGCATTGCAGAGTAAACTGCTTCGTCTGTGGGAATGTTCAGAACATCCACCACCATGGTCAGAAACTCACCGCGGCTGACGGTTTTCTCAGGGTGGAAGCACTCCTTGCCGCCTACCTTTTCGCCCACGAACAGACCGGTGTTGCGTAGCCATTCTGCGGCAAAGCGGCAGCTTTCACCTACGGTGTCCGTATATTGCCGTGCATCGGCAGGCTTCAGGATCTGTACCGTCACAGTGGCCTCCCGGGACACATTGCCCGCAGGGTCAGCGGCGGTAAAGGTGAAGGAGTCCACGCCCACCTTGTTTTTCTTGGGGGTATAGACAAAGCTGCCGTCCTCCTGCAGCGCCACCTGACCCCGCTTGGGCTGGCGCATCAGGGTGTAGGTCAGCTTTTCTCCCTCAGGGTCGCTGACCTTCAGCTTGCCCTGATTGGGGAGATTTTTGTAAGTCTCAATGGACATATCCTCTGCAACGGGGGCTTTGTCCTCCTTGCCCCGGATGGCAATGGTCATAGTCTCAGAGGGGGCGACACGGCCGTCAAAAATGGGAAGATAGGTGACAGAAGCGTCCTTATCGGTTTCTGTCCGCAGGGGGCAGAAGGTCATCTGGGAAAGCTGCTGCGCGGTGAGAATATCACCGGAGCGGATCACCCGGCTGCCCAGCATCACTGTGCCGTGGGCGGGATCGGGGAGCTTTGTGATGCAGACACCGGCAAGGCTCTCGTCGGAATCAAAATCAGTTGCGCTGAAGCAGTAAGTGGCATCGCAATCCACCTCTGCGGCGGTAGCACCGATCCCCAGAGGGATCAGACAGGCCAGCACCAGCAGCAGGCAGACAAAACGGATACGAAGCATATTTTTTATTTACCTCCTTGTTTTTTTGTACGGAGGTATTGTTTGACAGGAGGGTAAAAAATATGCAGAAAAAATGAAAGGTTTCCGTTTCAATTTGTGACCCATTCAGGGAGCTTGGAAAATTCCACGACCTTTCCTTTGTAGGGGAAAGCGATCCGGCAGGAAAAGAGCTTGGGTGCGGTATCCTTGTCCCGGGCACCGTATTTGTGGTCACCCACCAGAGGAAAGCCACGGCTGGAAAACTGTACCCGGATCTGATGACTGCGACCGGTATGCAGCTTTACGCGTACAAGGGAAATATCACCCTCCGTAAGCCGGGTAAATTCCAGCCTTGCTTTTTTAACACCGGCACGCTCCCGCTTTACCACAAAGACCTTGTTTTTCCGGCTGTCCTTAAACAGAAGATCCTCCCAGTCCCCGGAAGAGGGCGGTGTGCCGTGGACCAGTGCCACATATTCTTTTTCCATTTTTCCCTCCTGAATAAGCCGGGAGAGCTCTGCGGCGGCCTTTTTGTTCCGGGCATACACCATCACACCACCGACATTTTTGTCCAGCCGGTGCAGGGGGAAGACCTCACCGCCCAGGGATTCCCGGAGTGCTGCGGGCAGCTCCTGCTCTGAGTCCAGACCCACAGGCTTGAGGCATACAAGTATATCCGGATCCTTATATAAAAGCTCCATTTCATCACATCCTTAAATTTATTATAGCAGATAACAGAAAGGCATTGCAACCATTTCTCAAAAGATGTATAATGAATAAAACAGGAGGCTTTGATTATGGAGAAGAAGGATTTTCAGCGGAGTCCGCTGGTTATTTTTTTAAGCTACTTTAAAAAGCACAAGGGTCTGTTCTTTGCAGACATCGGCTGCGCCGTGCTGATCGCGGCAGTGGACCTTGCCTTCCCTCTGGTGACCCGGAAGGCGCTTTACGATATGCTGCCGGGAAAGCTTTTCGGCGTGTTCTTTGCGGTGATGGCGGCAATGGTGCTTGCCTATATTTTGCGGGCATTTCTTAATTATATCGTCTGCTACTTCGGACATACCTTCGGCATCCGGGTGGAGGCGGACATCCGTGCAGATCTGTTTGCCCATATGCAGCGGCTGAATTTTGATTACTATGACCGCAACCGCACCGGTCAGCTGATGAGCAGACTGACCTCGGATCTATTTGAGCTGACTGAGCTTGCACACCACGGTCCGGAGGATCTTCTGACCTCCCTTTTGACCATCGCGGGTGCGCTGGTGGTAATGGGTGTGATCCAGTGGCGGCTGGCGTTGGTGGTGGGACTGACCATTCCTGCGTTCTTTCTAGTGGTGCTTTTGATGCGCCGGAGTATGAACAACGCCTCCGTGGCAATGAAGGAAAAAACAGGTCATATCAATGCCCAGATCGAATCCGGTCTCTCCGGCATCCGCACTGCAAAGGCATTTGCCAACGAGGAGCAGGAGATCGACCGCTTTAACGCTGCCAACGATGTGTACAAGGGCTCAAAAAGAAAGTTCCACAAGGCAATGGGCCGCTTCTCTGCATCTATGGAGTTTCTTCTGTGCTCTCTGAATGTGGTGGTCATCGGCTACGGCGGCTACCTTGTGATGAAGGAACAAATGGATTATAAGGATCTTCTGACCTTTTCTCTGTACATCGCTTCCTTTATTGCCCCTATGCGGAAGCTGACCAACTTCTCAGAGCTTCTTGCCAACGGCTTTGCCGGACTGAACCGCTTCGTGGAGCTGATGCGTACGCCTCCTTCCATTGAAGATGCAGATGATGCAGCGGAGCTGACCGATGTAAAGGGCAGCATCAGTGTTAAGAATGTGTCCTTTACCTACGACGGAGATCTGGCAGTGCTGCGGAATGTGAGCCTTGAGGTAGCACCCGGTGAGACAATAGCAGTGGTGGGACCCTCCGGCGGCGGCAAGACGACCCTTTGCCAGCTGATCCCCCGGTTCTATGAGGTGACAGACGGCGGGATCGCCATTGACGGCAAGGATATCCGCACCGTGACCCAGCATTCCCTGAGAAAAAGCATCGGCATCGTTCAGCAGGATGTGTTCCTGTTTGCAGACACGGTGCTGGAAAATATCCGCTACGGCAAGCCGGATGCCACCGAGGAAGAGGTGGTGGAGGCTGCGAAAAAAGCAGAGATCTATGAGGACATTATGGCAATGCCCCAGGGCTTCCGGACCTATGTGGGAGAGCGTGGGACCCTCCTCTCCGGCGGACAGAAGCAGCGGATCGCCATTGCCCGGATCTTCCTGAAAAATCCGCCTATCCTGATTTTGGACGAAGCGACCTCTGCTCTGGACAGCGTAACAGAGGCAAAGATCCAGCGGGCCTTTGATGCCCTTGCCAAGGGAAGGACCACTTTGATCATTGCCCACAGACTGTCCACCATCCGCAATGCCCACAGGATCATTTCCGTGGCAGACGGTGTGATCACAGAGGCCGGCAGCCACGCAGAGCTTCTGGAAAACGGCGGCATCTACGCCGACCTGTATAAGACCCAAACGGCACTGCAATAATAGGATGAAACAACCGGATTTCAATTTGTTGCTTCGTTCCTGTTCAAATTCCAATTTATCGTTCAGTACAATCCTCCGTGTCATTCCGAGCCAGTGCACACACTGGCATGGGAATCCGTTCCAAATACTTACTTTACGGATTGCCACACCAGTGACATTGGTCACTGGTTCGCAATGACAACGGGGGTGACAGCACGATAAATTGTAATTTAAAGCTGTGAGAATATCTGCCTTTTAAAAGCACAAAATAATTCTTGCTATTTTTTAAGAACTGTAGTATACTATTCTGGCACCTGCCGGTGTGATGGAATTGGTAGACGTAGTGGACTCAAAATCCACCGCTGGCGACAGCGTACCGGTTCGAGTCCGGTCACCGGCACCAAAATAAGGGATACCCGAACCGGGTATCCCTTATTTTTATGCCGGTGGACTCGAACCCATCTAAATGCAACGCGGATGAGCGTTGCCGCCGACGGCTTGACGGGGGCGAACCTTAATTTTCT
>JAZNZZ010000157.1:0-4021 GCA_045595205.1 Faecousia sp. | reverse complement strand
GCGATCCTCCGTTACTACTATGCTTTGGAGCGTCACAATGTCACCTTTGATGCCGGTAAGGTGGATGGTGCAGAGGTCACTGCAGAAGAGGATGTTACCTATAACCTGAAGTATGGTGCCAAGATCACCGCTCCTGTTATGGCAATGAAGGGTTATACTTTTGCAGGCTGGACTGTGGACGGCTCTACCGCAGCAACTGTTGCTGAAACTGTTGGTACGCAGGATCTGACCTACACCGCAATGTGGGAGAAGGAAGCAAATACCGAATACCGCATTGAGTATTATGTCCAGCAGGCAGACGGTCGCTACACCTTGCAGCACATGGTCAAGGATAAGACTGTCACCGGCAAGGTATTCACCGAAGAATATCTGCGTAACCTGCTAATCGACGGCACAGCTGCCGACGATAAGTACATCCAGGCAAATGCTGTAGCCTTTGAAAATGTGACTGTCAAGGGTATCGTTACCAAGGAAGCTACCGTAGACGGCAGCGGAAAGACAGTTATTAAGGTCAACTATGGCAGAATCAAGCACACCCTGACCTTTGATCCCAACTATCCCGGCGCAGAACCCATTGTTAAGGATATGTTCTATGGCGCTGAGATTGTTGCACCCCAGAATATGACCCGCACCGGTTATACCTTTGTGGGTTGGGAAGTGGCTCCCGTGGCACCTGTTATGCCCGCTGAAAGCCTGACTTATCGAGCAGTATGGCAGGCAAATGCCGACACTGCCTATAAGGTAGAGCATTACCAGGAGCAGCTGGACGGCTCCTATGCTTTGGTGGATACCGATAATGAGACCGGTACTACCGAAACGGAAGTTACTCCTGCTGTGAAGAATTACGAAGGCTTCACCGCTCCTCAGACCCAGACCGTGACCGTTAAGGCTGACGGCACACTGGTGGTGGAATACAAGTACACCCGCAATTCTTACACCATTGCCTTTGATGCAGATGGCGGCGAGGTTGAGCCTTCTTCCATCACTGCTAAGTATGGCGAGTCCATTACTCTGCCCGCACCTACCCGTGAGGGCTACGGCTTTGACGGCTGGTACAACGGCACTGTAGCCTTTACTAGCGCAACTATGGTTGCTGAAAATCTGACCCTGACCGCACAGTGGAGCGCAGGTAAGATCGGCTACACCGTCAACCACTATCAGCAGAATGTGGACGGAAACGGCTACACCCTGTATAAGACCGATAGCGGTACAGCTTCTATGGACGAGGAGGTTACTCCCAGCCTTAACAGCTACGAAGGCTTTACCGCTCCGGGCAGCACCACTACCATTACCATCAAGGCCAGTGCTGCTGAAAATGTGGTGGATTACTACTACACCCGCAATCAGTACACCTTGACTTGGGAATTGGGTATTGGCAGCGCCGAAGGACAGACCTATACCTCCGGCAAGGTTTATTACGGAGAAGAAGTGAAAGCGCCTGTTCCCGCAAAGGCAGGCTACACCTTCACTTGGAACACTGAACCTGTGACCGTGATGCCTGCAAACGATCTGACCTATACCGCAAACTGGAAAGAAAATACCTATACTGTGATCTTCCACGCAAACAACGGTACGGACGAGCAGATCACTAAGGAGCTGGCATACAGCGCAGCTCTGGGCGAAAACACCTTCCAGTATACAGGCTATACCTTCGCAGGCTGGACGGATGGTGTCAATACCTATACGGAAAGCACCAAGCTGAGCCAGATCATCACCGGCAGCACTACCACACTGAACCTCAATGCTGTGTGGCAGTCTCAGAGCTTCACCATCACCTATGTGGGTGTGGAGCCCGGTGAACACAACAACGCAACGGAGTATACCGAAGGCAATGCGGTATCCCTCACCGCGCCCAATGCCCGTCCTGGCTACACCTTTGCCGGCTGGTATGACAACAGCAGCTTCGATGGCAGCCCTGTGGATGCCATTACAGCAGGCTCCATTGGCAACAAGACCTTCTATGCCAACTGGCAGGAAAATGTTTACCACATTGTGCTGAATCACAATGATGGAACTAACATGAAGGACACCTACGCAAACCTGCCTTATACCGGTGAGTGGGTCACGACTGCACCTACCCGTTCCGGCTACACCTTCGCAGGCTGGGCACTGTCTGCTGACGGTGCTGTGGTATGCAGTGACGGCGCAAGACTGACCGCCTTTGTGGATGCCAATACCGCCAGCGGCGCAGTGATCGAGCTGTTCGCTAAGTGGACTGTGGTGGAATACACCATCACCTATGATCTGGGTATGCACGCAGCCTCCACCACCCATAACAATCCCACCAAGTATTCCATCGAAACCGGAGCGGATATTGTTCTGGAGGATCTGACACCCAAGAGCGGCTTCCGGTTCGGTGGTTGGTACGACAATGCGGAGTTTACCGGTGAGCGGATCAACACCATCGTCTTTACCAACACTGTGGACTATAAGCTGTATGCTAAGTGGGAGCATCCCGGTGTGTACTCTATCACAGCAACGGAAGAGACTCTGGCAGGCGGTCCTACCCTGACCGAAGGCTTCAATGCTACCTTTACTGTAAAACGGACCATTCCCGAGGGTGCTGTGGCTACCTCTGATGTGCAGACAGTCTATGTCCGTACTCTGAACGGTACTGCTTATGGTACTACTCCCGAGATGATCAACGAAGAAGGCCAGGATCAGTTCCACTTTGCCCATACCGATCCTTCTCAGGAAGGCAGCGGTTATCTGGTATTCGGCCCTGACAGCGGTCTGGAGCAAATCATCACCGTCAGCGAAACGGATATGGAAAACTGGGATTATATGGCTTCCAGCTACCGCATCGGCGAGGCTGCCCGCTACTACTTCGTGCAGATATACAAGGTGCAGGCAAGCAGCGGTGAAAATGCTGCCATCGATGCCCAGCAGGGCAAGGAGCAGCGGGATCTGCCTCTGACTCCCTATGAGCTTCTGGAAACTGCTTACACCGATTGGACAGGCTTGCAGGCATATTTCAGCGATGGAAGCACGTGGAAGGAGGTAAAAACCTCCAAGGTATATACACAGTATTACAAGGTTGAGGACATCCTTGGCAAGGCCCTTGCAAGCTACGCCTATACATCTGCCTCTAAGATCGATTATCGGATCGGTGCCACCAGATCGGGCAGTTCTTCCTCGGAAGTGATAATCTATAACAAGGACGGCTACGAGATGGGTTGGCTGACTGGCTGGCAGTCCATGTATTCGACGGAAAGAACATGGAAGGATTGGAATCTGAGTTCTAAGGAGCGGTTCGCGTTTAAGGGCAGATCCGGAAAAAATCCTGTCACTTTAGGCAATGTAGAGATGATGCTGAACGATGAACAGTCGGCAGCTGCCGTGAATGCTTCGCCCTTGGCGGCTACGGCTTACAGTGCAGGCGAGGAAATTATGCTCACTGTGATCTTTAATGAGCTCATCAGCGAGATCGACACCGCAAACGGCGTTCCCACTCTGGACCTTTCCGGTACTGAGCTGAGCGCATACCTTGAAAATGCAGTATATGCTGAAAGCGGCGTGGGCACCAATGCTTTGGTGTTCAAGGCAACTGTAAAGCAGGATCTGGATGCCAATGAAGTGCTGTATATCAACAATATTCTTGTAAATGCGACAGCAGATACATTTGCAACCGCCATCGGCACACTTGCTGCAGTGGTCAAAGACATCATGGGCAACTGATACCCCGACAAAATGAAACAGGAAGCGCCATAGCCCGTCTATGGCGCTTCTTTACAAGAAACGGTGAGCAATTATGAACAAACGATTGGCGCAGATCATTTGCGCCGTGCTGTGTGTCTGCCTTGTGGTGGCAGGTGTATGGTTTTTCTTAAAAAAACAAAATAGTGAGCCGGTGGTCATTGCCGTCATAGACACGGGGATTTCCTCCAAAGCGATCTCTGCCGATCACATCCTGGAGGGAAAGAACTACTATGACCCCGCTCTTTCCACTGAGGATACCTACGGACACGGCACTGCGGTGGCATCTGTGATATTAAAGCATTTCCCCCAGGCGCTGCTTGTG
>JAZNZZ010000156.1:0-3556 GCA_045595205.1 Faecousia sp. | reverse complement strand
CCCACAACTCCTTGGCTCACAGAACGACATGGCTACGATCCGACTTGGTTCGCAATGACGGGGCGTGGTAGGGACCGGCGTCTCGACGGTCCTGACAGGGAGCGCGGATTGCCACACCAGTGACATCTGTCACTGGTTCGCAATGACAACGGGGGTGACAGGAAGATAAATACGAATTTGAAGTACATCAGGAGGTTTTGTTATGAAGCGTTTTCTGTCCCTGTTACTGTCCTGCGTTTTGATCCTTTGTGTCTTTTCCGGCTGCAACAAGGGCACTGCGCCCACCGAAACCACGGAAGCTGCCACTGCACCCACTGAATCTCCCGAGGAGGCGAAGGTTATGAAAATTATGATCCTTGGCAGCAGCCGAAGCGTCAACACCTTCCATTTCCTGTATCAGGCCTTTCAGGACCAGCTGCCGGACCAGGAGCTGGTGCTGGGCATTATGTACTACTCCGGCTGCAGTATGAGTATGCACACTGAGTTCATCCAGACAAACCAGAATGTTTACCGCTACTATCTCAACACCGACGGTAAGTGGTCTTATCAGTCCGATGTCCATATGGATACCGGTCTTGTGGACCAGAACTGGGATGTGATCCTGCTGCAGGCAGGCAGCGGTGATCTGGAAAACGAGATGAACAAGCCCTGCCGCGAGTTTATCACCAACTATGTAAATTCCCGTGTGAAGCACCCTCACACCTTCTGGTGGCACAGCACCTGGTTCAACTCCACCGATCCCGCCCTGTTCGACCCCACCAAGACCAAGCTGGATCCCACCAAGATCGACCAGTACAAGCAGCTTCAGGACGGCATTGATGCCGCCAAGGCCTATGTGATGGAGGATCCTATGTTTGAAGGCCGCATCACCTCCGGCACACCGATGATGTATGCCCTGAAGGTGCTGGACATCCCCGAAAAGGACCTGTACCGGGATCACACCCACCTTTCCGACTACGGCTGTCTTTTGGTAGCGTATGCCTGGTATGCCCAGTTTACCGGCAATCCGGTAACGGAGATCGGCATTGACATCATCGACACCAAGTACCGCCAGAGCCAGTACCAGAACCTCGGTCCTATGGCAGTCACCGAAGAGATGAAGGACGCCATTATCAAGACTGTTGACTACACCCTGAATAACCCCTGGACTGCACCCACCAAATAATTATGGATCACAAAAGACTTGCCCTTTTTGCCGGACATTACGGCAGCGGCAAGACAAACATTGCCGTGAACTATGCCATTGCAATGGCAAAGGAAAATAAAAAAGTGGTCATTGCCGACCTGGACATCGTCAACCCCTACTTCCGCACCGCGGACAGCGCCCAACGGCTGGAAAAAGCCGGTGTGGAGCTGGTATCCCCTCAGTTTGCCAATTCCAATGTGGATCTGCCGGCACTGCCTGCAGAGGCTTACCGGCTGGTGCAGGACAAAAGCATTTACGGCGTGATGGACATCGGCGGTGATGACCGGGGCGCCTACGCCCTGGGGCGCCATGTGCCCTATATCAAAGAAGAAAACAACTACCGTATGATCTTTGTGGCAAACTGCTGCCGTCCCCTGACCCCCACCGCCCCGGAGGCGCTGGAGGTAATGCGGGAGATCGAGGCCGCCTGCGGCCTGCAGTTTACCGATATTGTGAACAACACCAACCTTGGGCCTTTGACAGACCCGGAGGTTCTGGCGGATTCTCAGAATTTTATCAGGGAGCTGTGTGAAAGCTCCGGTCTTCCCCTGTATTTCACCGCCGTCCGAAAGGATCTGGCACCCCGGGTGGACCTTCCCGATGTTTTCCCCCTGCATTTGCAGGAGAAGTATTTTGACCTTCCGGAATCGTTCCGGTAAGAGGAGGAACAGATATGGCAAAAGTTACATTCAAGACCGATCTGTGCAAGGGCTGCGGGCTTTGTGTGTCCGCCTGTCCCAAGGGGTTACTGACCATAGCCTCTGACCAGATCAACGCAAAAGGCTATTCGCCTGCTGTGATGACGGAGCAGGAAAAGTGCATCGGCTGTGCATTCTGTGCAACTATGTGTCCTGACTGCATCATCACCGTGGAAAAGTAAGGAGGTAAACCAAATGGCACAGCGTGTACTTATGAAGGGCAACGAGGCCATCGCAGAGGCTGCGATCCGTGCCGGCTGCCGTCACTATTTTGGTTATCCCATCACTCCCCAGACAGAGATCGCCGCTTATATGGCAAAAAAGATGCCCAAGATCGGCGGTGTGTTCCTGCAGGCGGAAAGTGAGATTGCCTCCATCAATATGGTCTACGGTGCTGCCGCAACCGGCACCCGCGTTATGACCTCCTCCTCCTCCCCCGGAATCTCCCTGAAGACCGAGGGTCTGAGCTACATTGCAGGCTCTGATGTTCCTGCACTGGTGGTCAATGTTCAGCGCGGCGGCCCCGGTCTGGGCGGTATCCAGCCCTCCCAGTCTGACTATTTCCAGGCCACCAAGGGCGGCGGTCACGGTGACTACCGGATGATCGTGCTGGCGCCTGCCTCCGTGCAGGAAATGGCAAGCCTGACCATCAAGGGCTTCAATCTGGCAGACAAGTACCTGATGACCGCAATGATCCTGGCGGACGGCACCATCGGACAGATGATGGAGCCCATCACCTTTGAGGATGCGCAGATCGAAAATTACGAAAAGCCCTGGGCGCTCACCGGCACCAACTGCGAGAGAAAGCACAACATCGTCAACTCTCTGTACCTGAAGCCCGATGAGCTGGAGGTCAAGAATTTTGAGCGTTTTCAGCGTTATAAGGCAGTAGAAGAGAACGAGCCTATGTGGGAAGAGTATATGATGGAGGACGCAGAGGTCTGCGTGGTCGCCTTCGGTATTGCTTCCCGCGTTGCAAAGAATGCCATCGTTGCTGCAAGAAACGAGGGCATCAAGGCAGGTCTCATCCGTCCCATTACCCTGTGGCCCTTCCCCAAGGCACCGCTGCTGGCTGCTGCTGACAAGGTCAAGAGCTTTGTTTCCGTGGAGCTGAGTATGGGTCAGATGATCGAGGATGTGCGCCTTGCCACCCAGTGCAAGAAGCCTGTTTCCCTGTGCAACCGCTGCGGCGGTATGATCCCCAGTCCCGATGAGGTGCTGGAGTCCATCCGCAAGGCACAGAAAGGAGAGTGAGTCCAATGGCAGTTGTTTTTGAAAAACCCAAAACCTTAACCGATGCACCCCTGCACTACTGCCCCGGCTGTCCCCACGGCATTATCCACCGTCTGGTGGCAGAAGCCATTGACGAGCTGGGTATCGAGGGTAAGGCCATTGGCGTTGCCCCCGTTGGCTGCGCGGTTATGGCATACGATTATTTTGCCTGCGATATGATCGAGGCCGCCCACGGCAGAGCCCCTGGGGTGGCCACCGGCATTATGCGCTGCCGTCCGGAGAATGTGGTCTTCACCTATCAGGGTCACGGCGACCTGGCCTCCATCGGTATGGCAGAGACCGTACACAGCGCTGCAAGAAATGAAAACATCACAGTGATCTTCGTCAACAATGCCATTTACGGTATGACCGGCGGTCAGATGGCTCCCACCAGCCTCCC
>JAZNZZ010000155.1:0-24294 GCA_045595205.1 Faecousia sp. | reverse complement strand
CGGCACACCACCCGCCATGTGGAGCTGTTCTGCCTTGAAGAGGACACCTTTGTTGCGGATACGCCCGGATTCTCCTCCTTTGATACAGATCAGATGGATGTTATATTGAAGGAAAATCTCCAATATGCCTTTTCTGATTTTTCTCCTTATTTGGGAAAATGCCAGTTCCACGATTGCTCACACAGGGCAGAGCCCTGCTGCAGTGTAAGGCAGGCAGTGGAAGCCGGTGAAGTGGAGAAGACACGCTACGAAAGCTATTTGCGCCTCTACGAAAAAGCGGACCAGGTCAAGCTTTGGGAATTGAATAAATAATAACAATGCGCTGCCCTTAGGCAGCGCATTGTTATTGAAGGTGTTTATTCAGTTGCTGATACAAGCCTACGAACCGTTCTACTCCGATTGTTCCGGCTTCTTCCATCAGTTCTTTCAGGTCCTCGAAGGATCTCTGGACATTCAAGTGTGCGTGATCCCCGGTTAATTGGTAAGAATAGCTGCAATGAAGGGATTTGTCTTTATGCCAGGTGTCATCACATTCACAGCATTCTGATGGGGTGACCTTGCTTCCGGCTTCGGTTATAATATATTCCTCTGCATCAGGTGCGATCTCAAGCCACAGCTTTCGTCCTGACCACACTTTAATAGCTTCAGACAAATCCTTTTGCAGTGCCGGCGCATTGAGAAAAATACAGCAATTCAGATCTTTGGCGTATTCTTCGGTAATGCCCACAGGAACGGTTAAACTCTCGGAAAGGTATGCGGCAATGCTTTTCAGCTCGTTGTTATTATGCTCCTGAAAATCAAGAAGTACGCTGCTGCATCCATACTTATGGATCAAATGATTCATTTCCTTGGAAATTTGTATGGGATCGTGGTTTCTTGGCGGGATCCTGTCGTTGAGAATGAGCATAGATCCCGGTGGCAGAGAATCAGGCTTGTTTGATATACCTGTTCCATAGGACGCAAAGTGACAAGCCATCCAGGCAACCTTATTGGGCAAGGTGTCTGCACTGAAATATTCAGCAGCGGTCATAGCAAGATAACAGTTTATATCCATAGACAAACCCCCGTCGATGTGCTATAATTCAATAAAATCTATGTGTTTGGAGAATGGATATGTCATTTTCTTTTTTACCAGGGATCATAACGGATTCTCTTGTGAATGTCTCACCGGAGTATCTTAAACAAAATGGAATTACGCTTTTGATGCTGGATTTTGGTAATACCATCGTTCCCTATACCACCTCAGAGCCAACGGAGGAGATGCGCCGTTGGCTGGAGATGATCGTAAAGTCTGATATACAGGTGTGTGTGGTATCCAACAGCCATAAGGATCGGGTAAAGATCTTTTGCCGGAAATACGGGATCAACTGTATTACCCATGCAAAAAAGCCTTTCTCTAAAGGCATTCGCGCGTGCCTTGAGAAGTACGGTATTCCGGGGGCTAAGGCTGCGCTTGTGGGGGATCAGATCTTTACGGATACACTGGGCGCCAATTGCTGCGGTGTTACTTCGATATTGGTTCGCGCCATCGATAATCACAATGTATGGTTAAAGCTTCGCCATATGGCGGAACTGCCGTTTATCTTTTTTGCAAGAAAGAGGAGAATGAAGTATGAATAATATTGATAAATATCTGTCACTGTTGGGTGATAAGGTGGACGGTTTACTGCTGACCAGCCGTTTCAGCCGTCATTACGGTGCAGAGTTTGATATTGCAGAGGGGGTGGCGATCGTGTCTGCTTCCGGCTGCAGGTATTTCACAGACAGCCGTTATATTGAATCTGCCCAGAATAATATCCGTGGCTTTCAGGTCGTGGAGATGAACAGGGAAAATCCCTATCATAAATTGATCACGGATGCCATTGATCAATTCGGTATTCAAAAGCTCGGCTTCGAGGAAGGCTATATAACTGTTGCAGAGTATACGGAATTTGAAAAGCTGAATGCTGAACTGGTGCCGATGGGTACGGAGATCAACCGTTTCCGTGCAGTCAAGGAGCCGTGGGAGCTGGAGCGTATGCGGGAAGCCCAGAGGATCACAGATAAAACTTTCACGGAGATCCTTTCATGCATCAAACCGGGTATGACAGAGAAGCAGCTCCAGGCGGAGCTGATCTATCGGCTGTATAAGAACGGGGGAGAGGGCCTGTCCTTTGATCCCATTGTTGTAAGTGGTCCCAACACCAGCCTGCCTCACGGTGTAGCCGGTGACAGAGTGATTCTTGAGGGTGATTTTATAACCCTGGATTTCGGCGTGATCTATAAAGGCTACTGTTCTGATATGACAAGAACCGTTGCTGTGGGCTACGCAACTGAGGAAATGAAGACGGTTTATAACACAGTTCTTAATGCACAGGTTGCAGGCATTGCAGCAACAAAAGCAGGTGTCACAGGTGCAGAGATCGATGCTGCTGCGCGAAAGGTCATCACAGATGCCGGTTACGGAAAGTATTTCGGACACGGCTACGGTCATAGCCTTGGTATGGAATGCCACGAATGGCCCAATTGCAGTCCTTCCGGTACTGTACCAATGAAAGAAAATGTGATCAGCTCTGCCGAACCCGGCATATATTTGCCCGGTAAATTCGGTGTCCGCATTGAAGATGTGGTGATCATCACGGAAGATGGGTGTGTGGATATTACCGAAAGCCCTAAAAATCTCATAATTGTTTAAAAATATGAATTTTGCTATTGCAATTAAAGCGTATTTGCGTTAGAATATAATTGTTAAACTATGTAAAAAAGCTCCGCAAAGGGGCGGATTCTTAGGAGGAAAATAAAATGATTTCTGTTAGCGATTTTAGAAACGGTATTACCTTCGATATGGACGGCAAGGTAATGCAGATCATCGAGTTCCAGCATGTTAAGCCCGGTAAGGGTGCTGCCTTTGTCCGTGTTAAGATGAAGAATGTCATCACCGGCGGCGTGACTGAAACCACCTTCAACCCCAACGATAAGTACCCCACCGCTTACATTGAGCGCAAGAAGATGGAGTACTCCTATGCCGACGGCGATCTGTACTACTTTATGGATGGTGAGACCTACGAGCTGATCCCCATTGAGAAGAGCATCCTGGATGACAGCTTCAAGTTCGTGAAGGAGAACGATACCTGCACCATTATGAGCTACAAGGGCAATGTTTTTGGTGTTGAGCCTCCCCGTTTTGTTGAGCTGGAAGTCACCGCTACCGAGCCTGGCTTTGCCGGCAACACTGCTACCAACACCCTGAAGCCCGCCACCGTTGAGACCGGCGCTGAGGTCAAGGTGCCTCTGTTCATTAACGAGGGCGAGAGAATCCAGATCGACACCACCACCGGTGAGTATCTGGGTCGTGCTAAATAAGGAGTTAACGAATATGACAATTTCTGAGAAAGCCGCATACCTGAAGGGTTTGATGGACGGTTGCGAGCTTGACAAGGAAAAGCCTGAAGGCAAGATGATCGCTTCCATCGTTGAGCTTCTTGGTGATATCGCAAAGCGTGTTACGGATATTGAGGAAACAACGATTGCGATTTCCGATGAGCTGGACGAGATCGAAGAGGATCTGGATGCCATTGAAGATTTCATTCTCGACGAAGATGACGATGATTATGAGGATGAGGGTGACGATGACTTTGATGTCCGCCGTTATTCTGATTTTGATCTTCTTGACGATGAGGATGAAGTCGATGATGACGATTTTGAGGAAGAAGGCTTCGATTTTGGCGACGAGGAGACCACGATCTATGAGGTTACCTGTGCTTGCGGAAATGTGATCGATTTTGATGAAGAGACCCTGGAAGCCGGCTCTATGAGATGCCCCGAGTGCGGTGAGCTTCTGGAGTTCTCCCTGGAAGATGATGACGACGAGCCTATGCCTTTCTGATGAACAATAAGAACAGGCCGCTGCATTGCAGCGGCCTGTAATTTATTTACTTAATTTCAGCAGTCTCTTTCTTGCAATGTTGATCGGACCTTCGTTCATTCGATTGATCCAGGCAAGGCTCTTGCCACAGCCGTAAGCAACACAGGAGTCCGGGTCATCTGCAATACTGCAGGAAACACCGGTGTGCTCAGATATAAGCCGATCCATACCGTAGATCTGGCAGCCGCCTCCTGTGAGGGTGATGCCACTTTCAGAAATGTCTCCCACCAGTTCCGGAGAGGTTTCTTCCAGTACAGCCAGGATCTCGTCGGCAATGACCTTTGCAGGACGCTTCAGTACCTCGTAAACTTCAGAAGAAAGAAGGGTAATCTCAACCGGTCTGCCGGACTTTGCATCTCTGCCCTTGACCTGCATACTCAGATCCTCACTTCGGGGATAAACACAACCGATTTGGATCTTGATCTCTTCTGCGGTGACCTGTCCGATCACAAGGCTGTACTTGCGGCGCAGATGTCTTGCAATGGCTTCGTCAAAGGCGTTGCCTGCGATCTTCAGGGAAGAGGAGACGGCAACAGCGTTCATGGAAAGAACTGCAATATCAGTGGTGCCGCCACCAATATCGACCACCATATGACCCTTTGCTTTGCTGATGTCCAGATTTGCTCCCAATGCTGCGGCAAGCGGCTCTTCGATCAGGTATACACGGCGGGCACCGGCTTCGATGGCAGCGTTGATCACGGTGCGTTCCTCCACTTCGGAAACACCGCTGGGAACGCTGATGACTACACGGGGCTTTGGTGTCAAAATGTTGGACTTGGAGAGCTTCTTAAAAAGGATCTGCAGCATTTTAACTGTCATTTCGTGATCGGAGATCACACCGTCCCGGAGTGGGTGCAGTGCCACAACATTGCCGGGTGTTCTGCCCAGCATATTACGGGCACCGGAACCGACCTGCAGGACCTTTTCTGTGTTCTTATCCATAGCTACGATGGAAGGCTCGCGGATCTTGAGACCCTTGCCATCCACGATCATCAGCACATTGGAGGTACCAAGGTCGATACCAATATCATTGGAAATCAGCTGGATTTTGAATTTAAACTTTTTCATAATTTCACCTGTGTTTGTTTGATTTTTCATGCTCAGTCAATGCAACGGTGGCAAGATATACTTCCTTTGCACCGGCAGTGTGTAATACCAGAGAGCACTCCGATGCGGTAGAGCCGGTCGTGAGAACATCGTCGATCAAAAGAACCGTCTGGTTTTTGGTTCGCTTTGGGTCTGATGGAATGTAAGCGCCCTGCACATTGGCTCTTCTTGCAGCGGCATCCTTAAGCTCTGATTGTGCTGCTGTATGCCTTTTCTTTCGCAGAAGCCTTGCTACGGGGAGCTTCAGCTCCTTGCCCAGTGCAGTGGCAAGCAATTGCCCTTGATCATAGCCCCGCTTAAAGCGGCGCTTTAATGATACAGGTGCCCAGGTTATCACATCGATTTTATCAAGAAAGTCTGTCTCCAGTAGCTTCATAGCAAGGAATCTTGCGTAAATGTTTGCGTAAAACCTTGCATTGTTAAACTTAAAACGATGGATGCTGGACCTTACATCTTCCTTATAATACCACACAGAAGCCGTTTGTGCAATATTGGGAACCTTTCTTTTTGAATTTCTTACAATTGGTGCAGTTGCCCTGCAGCTGTGGCACATATCGGTTTCGTTGTCCTCTAAAAGCTTGTGGCATAATACACATTTTGACGGAAAAAGAGCGTTAAAAATCAAGCGTTATTATTCCTTTCCCTGAAGCCGCAGCTTCAGTCCTGAATATCTGCGTCCGACTTTTGCGTTGTTGGTCATAATGGCGATGGTTTCTTCCCGACCGACAATGATGAGGAGCTCCCTTGCACGGGTAATGGCTGTGTACAATACACTTCTGTTAAGCAGATATTGAGATCCGGACCAGGCGGAGATCACAACTGCTCTGTATTCGCTGCCCTGGCTTTTGTGTACGGTCATTGCGTAAGCAAGCTCCAGCTCATTTAATTGGGAATAATCATAGTCTACAATGCGGTCGTCATAAATTACCGTAACCTGTTCCATAGAAGGATCGATGGTACTGATCACACCGATGTCCCCGTTAAAGATGCCGGAGCCTATTGCACTGCCGTCAGCCTTTCGCCACATAATATCGTAATTGTTGCGGATCTGCATAACCCTGTCACCCTCGCGGAAGATGACTTCACCAAATTGGCGCTCTTTCTTCTGGGGTGAAGCAGGATTTAAGGCATTTTGCAGGACCTTGTTCAGGTTGGCAGTTCCGGAAATGCCTTTCTTTGTTGGAGAGAGGACCTGTATCTGTTCCGGGGGTATGTTCATATTCTTCGGCAATCTTGCAGCGCAAAGTCCAACGATGGTTTGGGTCACAGCATCCTCAGATTGCGCCCTTAAAAAGAAGAAATCGTTTTTTACATCCCGTAGCTCCGGCATTTCACCGCGGTTAACCTTATGGGCGTTTGTGACGATCAGACTCTTTTGCGCCTGACGGAATATTTCAGTAAGACGGACAGCTGGCAGCACATCACTTCTCAGCATATCACTGAAGGGGAAGCCGGGACCCACCGGAGGCAGCTGATCCGGATCGCCTACAAGGATCAGTCTGGTTTTTTTCGGTATCGCCTGAAGCAGCGCGTGGAGGAGAAGAACATCCACCATTGACATTTCGTCAACGATTATGGCATCTGCCTGCAGCTGGTTATCTTCATCCCTTGTAAAGAAAAGCTTGCCGGAGTGAGGATCGATCCCGGCTTCCAAAAGGCGGTGGATCGTGGAAGCGTCATTTCCGGTGATTTCAGAAAGCCGTTTTGAAGCGCGCCCTGTGGGTGCTGCCAAAAGGCATTTTAGTCCCATTTGAGAATAGAGGGAGAGAATGCCATTGACAATGGTTGTCTTACCTGTGCCCGGACCGCCGGTGATCATCAGCAGTCCTGAGGTTGCAGAGGTTCTGATGGCATCCTCCTGCTGTTCGGAGTATTGAAGCTTGGTGGCTGCAGAGGCTTGCTTGACAAGCTTTTCCAATCGAAATGGAGCACTGTGCTTTGTTTGGGCAAATTCCAGCAATCGGAACTTACAGTACAGCTCTGCCTGATACAGTTCCGGAAGATACAGAATCTTGATTCCGGCAAGATGATCGCTGATCAGCTGCCCGGATTCCAGAAGATTGTCCACAGAAGCTTTTGTGTCTTCTTCGCTTACAGTAAGGAGCTGAGCCGTTGCGGCAATCAGCTTATCCTCCGGCAAAAAGCTGTGACCGGCATTCAGATTGTACCGCAACTCAAACAATATACCGGCTTTGATCCTTCGCGCATCATTTCCTGCAACACCAAGCTCGATAGCAAACTGATCAACTGCCCCAAAGGGTGCATCCAGATCTTCATCCATTAAAAGATACGGATCGTCATATAGCATATCAATTGTACTCTCGCCGTAAAGACGGTATGTTTTTGCAGCCAATTCAGCAGGGAGGTGATGCAGGGCAAAGAATTCCATAAGGTGGCGGATACCGACCTGCAGCCTGAATTCTTCACCGATGGCTTTCGCTTTTGCTGCGGAGATTCCGGATATTTCCGCAAGCCTCTCCGGTTCTTTTTCCATAATCGCAAGGGTGTTATCACCAAAACGGTCTACGATCTTTGCTGCCATTTTCGGACCGATGCCTTTTATAACTCTGCCTGAGAGGTAGCCCATAATTTGTGTGGCTGTTTCGGGCATCAGACGCTCCAGAAATTCGGCTTCAAATTGTTTGCCGTAGGAGGCGTGGGTACTCCATTTGCCTGTGACCATCAAACGCTCACCAACTGCCGGCATTGGGATCGTACCCACGATGGTAACGGTTTCTCCGTCCTGGGATCGCAATCGAAGCACAGCATAACCGTTTTCGTAGTTGTGATAAATTACGGCGGTTATCACACCCTGTATGATTTCCAGATCTGTCACGATTCTTTGCTCCTGTTCCTGTTTTTGATTATTTTACTACATTTCTGAACAAAATGAAAGTATATTAAATAATCTTTTGAGGAATTGTAAAAAAATATTTGGCGCACATAACTTAAAAAATTCTTGCAACTTGTCTTTCTATATCATATAATATTTATTCAAGGAGGAGTGCATATGAAAAACCTGAATTTGCTGGTTTGGTTAACGCAGCTGGGGTTGAGTGTTGCAGCACCTCTTGCAGGATTTATTATGATCGGTGTTTGGCTTAAATTTCAGTTTAACTGGGGCAACTGGATCGTCTGGGTCGGTATTGTACTTGGTCTTGTTTCTGCGATCGGCGGATTGCGCTCCTCATTGAAAACTATGGATATGCTGGCCGGAAAAGACGATAAGGAAACGCCGGTGTCTTTTAACGATCACGATTAAGGGGTGTGCTATGGATTCCCGTAAGCTTGTGTTGAAACAAACTGCATTGATGCTCGTCGGTGAACTGATCTGCTGCGCCCTTATGGTCGGTGTTTATGCCGCCCTTGACCATTTCAAATTCCTTGTGATTTGGAGTTCTCTGGCAGGCACTGCGATCGTTACTTTAAATCATTTCTTTATGTCCATAACAGTATGCCTTTCGGCAGAACAGGCAGAAAGGGGAGAGCTGGAGCAGGCGAAAAAGGCTGTTCAGTTATCTTCTATCCTTCGACTGCTGTGTATGGGTGTTGCTTTATTTGTCTGTATCCGTCTCGGTGCTGATGTGATCGCACTGGTGCTGCCACTGGCATTTTCACGACCGATCATTATGCTTTACTCATTTTTTGGAAGGAAGGGTGACGAATGGAAGGGATCGAAGTAAGAGGCGCAAAGGCTCTGTTTGAATTCGGCCCTGTTGTGATAACGGAAACGATCCTGTCCCTTTTTGTGGTTACCCTGATCCTTGGGATCGCAGGTGTTCTGCTGGGGAGGAATCTTAAAAAGCGTCCCGGCAAGATTCAAGTCCTAACGGAAAAGGGCGTACAAATGCTGATGAATCTTGTTTCGGATACGATGGGTCCCCACAACATTGGCTGGGTGCCGTATATCGGTACGATCTTTGTTTCTTCAATGCTGGGAAGCCTGATCGGAATGACAGGCTTTCTCCGTTCCACAACAGCGGATCTTGCGGTTGTGCTCACCTGGTCGGTTATGACCAGTGTGATCATCTGGTATCAGTCCATTAAAAGAAATGGCTTCCTTGGATGGCTGAAGGGCTTCACTGAGCCGATTGTAGTTATGACACCAATGAACATCGTTTCGGAAATTGCCCAGCCTGTGGCAATGGCTTTCCGTCACTTCGGCAATGTGGCAGGCGGAAGTATTATCACGATGATCATTTATACAGCTTTGGCGCTGGCGTCAACTGCTGTGCTTCAATTCTTCTCGGCAACGATTCTGTTTCCTGTCGCATTTTTGATCATCGGTGCCGGACTTCTTGCTTTCGGTATTTTAAAAAAGAATTGGAAGTTTGATGCCGCAGGAATTGTGTTTGCTTTTATCGGACTTTTTGGAACTGCAGCGGACCTGGGTTTGTTTGGCAGCCTGCAGATCCCGTTTCTGCAGCTTGGTATCCCCGCAGTATTGAGTGTCTATTTTGATTTGTTCTCCGGCTTTGTGCAGGCCTTTGTATTCAGCCTTTTGAGTATGGTCTATATTGCCGGCGCGTGTCCTCCTAAGGATACGCAGGGATGAATCATATACAAAAAAAGTATCTTATAATTATCTGGAGGAATGAACTATGAATGAAATTATTATTGCTGCAAAAGCCATCGGTGCCGGACTTTGTATGGGTATTGGCGCTATCGGTCCTGCAATCGGTGAAGGTAATGCTGTTGGTAAGGCTTTGGAGGGTATGGCCCGTCAGCCTGAAACCTCCGGCACCCTGCGTACAAATATGATCCTGGGCTGTGCAATTACGGAGACCACCGGTATTTACTCTCTTGTTATTGCACTGCTGATCCTTTTCGCGATCTGATATTGAAGTGAAATTCTGCGGAAAGGAGGGTGCAGCGTGGGACCCGGTGAGTTTTTGAATATCAATTTTTTTACTGCATTGTTTACCTTGTTCAATACAGTCCTGCTGTTTGTGGTGCTTACAAAGTATCTTTGGAAACCTGTGATGAAAATGATCCAGGAACGCCAGCAGGAGATCGATACGATGTATGCGGATGCAGATGCTGCCCGCACAGAAGCGGAGTCTTTGCGTTCTGCGTATGAGACAAAGCTTGCGGATGCAAGACAGACGGGTGAGAAAATCGTCAAGGATGCGACTGCACGGGGACAGGCAAGACAGGAGGAGATCATCCGTCAGGCCAATGAGGAGGCAGCTGCCATCTGCCAGAAGGCGCAAGAGGATATTTCCCGGGAAAAGAAGAAAGCCATCAACGATGCAAAGAATGAAATTGCAAGCATCGCTATGGATATAGCAGGGAAGGTCGTTGGCCATTCTTTGGACGAGGCTGGTCAGGCTGCCCTTGTGGACCGGTTTATCGAGCAGTTGGGTGATTGAGTATGCGTGTTGTAGCCGAGAATTATGCCCAGGCACTGTATAGCCTTGCCCGTGATGAAGTCCTTGACACGCAGATCCTTGAGGAGCTGGAAGTGTTGCGGGATGTGTTTTCAAAGGAGACGGATTATCTGCGTCTGCTTGGATCCTGTAACATAAGCAAGGACGAAAGATTCGCTGTTTTGGATGATGCATTTCGTAACAAGGTGCATATTTATGTGCTGAATTTTTTAAAGCTTCTCACGGAGAAGGGAAGAATTCGTCTGTTTCCCGATTGTGTAAAGGCCTACAGGGAGCAGTATAACACTGATCACGGCATTGTAACTGTTCTTGCTGTGACTGCAGCGCCTTTGTCAGATGACCAGTTTGCAAGACTGCAGGCAAAGCTTGAAAAAATGATTGGAAAAAAGGTGCTTCTGAATAATAGGATCGACGCCTCCTGCATTGGCGGTGTCCGTCTTGATTATGATGGGATGCGTATGGACGGTACAGTTAAGAACCGACTGGATACTGTTGCTGCGATGCTGAAAAACACTGTACTTTGAAAGTAGGTACGCTATGGAATTACGACCCGAAGAAATCACGAAGATCATTCGTGAGCAAATTAAAAACTATGAGGTTAAACTGGAAACCAGTGAAACCGGAACTGTGATCCTGGTTGGCGACGGTATAGCCAAAGCCTCCGGCCTTGATCAGTGTATGGCAGGTGAATTGGTTGCCTTTCCCAACGGCGCTTACGGAATGGCGCTTAATCTGGAGGAGGATACCGTTTCCATCGTTATTCTCGGTGATGATAACGGCATCCGTGAGGGTGATGTTGTTAAACGCACCGGTCGCGTTGTGTCGGTACCTGTTGGTGAAGGCTTGATCGGTCGTGTTGTCAATGCCCTTGGCGAGCCGATTGATGGAAAAGGTCCTGTGGATGCTGCAGGTTATCAGCCGATCGAAAAGCCAGCACCGGGTATTATTGACCGCGAGAGCGTGAATCAGCCCCTGCAAACCGGTATTAAAGCCATTGACTCTATGATCCCTATCGGCAAGGGTCAGCGTGAGCTGATCATCGGTGACAGGCAAACAGGCAAGACCACCATTGCAACGGACACCATCCTGAACCAAAAGGGTAAAGATGTGATCTGTATTTATGTTGCGATCGGTCAGAAGCGTTCTACCGTTGCACAAATTGTGGAGACTTTGTCGGCAGGCGGTGCGATGGACTATTCCATCGTTGTATCAGCTACCGCATCTGAGCTGGCACCGATGCAGTATATTGCGCCCTATACCGGCTGTACAATGGGCGAGTATTATATGGACAAGGGCAAAGATGTCCTTGTGATCTACGATGATCTCAGCAAGCACGCTGTGGCTTACCGTGCCATTTCTCTGCTGATCCGCCGTCCCCCCGGACGGGAAGCATATCCCGGCGATGTGTTCTACCTTCACAGCCGTTTGCTGGAACGGGCAGCACATATGTCGAAGAAAAACGGCGGCGGTAGTCTGACTGCGCTTCCTATTATTGAAACCCAGGCAGGCGATGTGTCTGCATACATTCCCACGAATGTTATCTCCATTACTGATGGACAGATATTCCTTGAAACAGAGCTTTTCAATGCCGGTGTGATGCCCGCTGTCAATCCCGGTATTTCTGTTTCCCGTGTGGGCGGTGCCGCACAGATCAAAGCAATGAAGAAGGTTGCCGGCTCTTTGAAGCTGCTGTACTCTCAGTACCGTGAGCTCCAGAGCTTCGCACAGTTCGGTTCGGATCTGGATGCGGATACAAAGTCGCGACTTGCCTTGGGTGAACGGATCGTGGAGGTCCTGAAGCAGAAGAACAAGTCTCCTGTGGAGGTTGCACATCAGGTGTGCATTCTGTACGCTGTTGTTAACGGTTATCTGAATGATATTCGCGTGCAGGATATTCCGGAGTTTGAGCTCAGGCTTCGTGAAACGCTGGATGCTGGATATCCGGAAGTGATCGATGCCATAAATCGTACAAGCAAGCTGGAGGAGGAGACAGAAGGTGTGCTGAAAACCGCACTGTCTGCGCTTCTGAAAGAATTTGGGAACAGAGAGTAAGGAGGTTGTGTAATGGCTGGTGTTTCCACAAAGGAAATTAAAAGCAGGATCCGGAGTATGGAGAGTACCCGCCAGATCACAAAGGCTATGGAGATGGTTGCTGCCTCCAAGCTTCGCAAGGCGCAGGATCAGGTGCTTTCCTCCAGGCCTTATTTTGAGATCCTCTATTCCACTGTCAGTGATATTGTGGGATCCACACGGGATTTCTCTTCGCCGTATCTTAAGGATCGGCACGGAAAGAAGGCTCTTTATGTTGTGCTTGCCGGTGACCGTGGTCTTGCCGGTGGCTACAACAGCAATGTGCTCAAGCTCTCATCGGAGGCGTTTGGAGAAAACGAAGTCTCTGTTCTGCCGATTGGTAAGAAGGCGTTGGAGTATTTTAAGGCCCGCAGCACTCCTTTGCTCACAACCAATTATGCTGAAGCATCACTTATGTCTATGGGTGATTGCTTTACTGTTGCAAAGCAGATCTGTCGGATGTACCGTGAAGGAACATTTGACAGTGTCCACATTTGCTATACGAATTTCGTATCCATTCTTTCACAGGAGCCGTCCTGCCTGCAGCTTCTTCCTTTGATTCAAGGACGGAATAATAGTGATATAATTCAGAGCGATACGATCTATGAGCCGGATGCTGAGTCCGTATTTGATACGATTGTTCCGGAGTATTTGGGTGGATTGATCTTTGGCGCTCTGTGTGAAAGCAGAGCTTCTGAACAGGCAGCACGCCGAACAGCAATGGATTCCGCTACCAAGAATGCGGATGAAATGATCGATCAGCTGAGCCTGCAGTTTAACCGGGCCCGTCAGGCAGCGATTACCCAGGAAATTACAGAGATCGTAGCCGGATCTCAATAAGGAGTTGACAACGATGATTAAAAAATCAGGCACCGTTTCTCAAATAATGGGACCTGTGTTGGATATTCGTTTTCAGGAGGGCGAGCTCCCGCAGCTTTTGAATGCCATTGAGATCCCCAACGGTGAAAACACGGTCGTGGCGGAGGTTGCACAGCACATTGGCGATAATGTGGTTCGGTGTATTGCTATGAGCTCTACCGACGGATTGCGCCGGGGTATGGAGGCTTTTGATACCGGAAGCGCCATCAGTGTGCCTGTTGGTGAACAGTGTCTTGGGCGTGTATTCAATCTTTTGGGTCAGACCATCGATGAAGGCGCGCAGGTGGATACAGAGGAGCGTTGGTCCATTCACAGAGCCGCCCCGGATTATGATGAACAAGAGCCGGCAACGGAGATCCTGGAGACCGGCATTAAAGTCGTTGACTTGATCTGCCCCTATGCCAAGGGCGGTAAGATCGGTTTGTTTGGCGGTGCCGGCGTTGGAAAAACGGTGCTGATTATGGAACTGATCAACAATGTTGCAAAGGCACACGGCGGTATTTCGGTATTTACAGGTGTTGGTGAGCGTACCCGTGAGGGCAATGACCTTTATCAGGAAATGACGGAATCCGGTGTTATCAAGAAGACTGCAATGGTCTACGGTCAGATGAATGAACCCCCCGGAGCGAGAATGCGTGTGGGACTTTCCGGCTTGACTATGGCTGAGTATTTCCGGGATGTAAAGCATCAGGATGTGCTTCTGTTTATTGATAATATTTACCGTTTTACACAGGCCGGTTCTGAGGTTTCTGCACTTCTTGGCCGTATGCCATCAGCTGTTGGTTATCAACCGACTCTGGCAACGGAAATGGGCGCTCTTCAGGAGCGTATTACTTCCACGAAGAACGGCTCCATCACTTCGGTTCAGGCTGTCTATGTGCCTGCGGACGATCTTACTGATCCTGCACCTGCAACCACATTTGCACATTTGGACGCTACCACGGTTCTGGACCGCGGTATTGCATCCCTCGGCATCTATCCCGCTGTGGACCCACTGGATTCAACAAGTCGTATTCTTGCCCCTGAGGTAGTTGGTCGGGAGCATTATGAAACTGCCCGTGCTGTTCAGCGGATCCTTCAGAGATATAAAGAGCTGCAGGACATCATTGCTATTATGGGTATGGATGAGCTGTCTGAGGAGGACAAGAAGATCGTCAACCGCGCCCGTAAGGTGCAGCGTTTCCTGAGCCAACCCTTTGAGGTTGCAGAGCAGTTTACCGGTTATCAGGGAAAATATGTTCCTTTAAAGGAAACCATTCGTGGCTTTAAAGAGATCATCGAGGGAAAACACGATGAGATTCCTGAGTCTTACTTCCTTTATGCCGGCAGCATCGATGAGGTGGTCGAGAAATTCAGAGGTGAGGGTAAATGAATACCTTCCGTTTGAGGATCGTAACGCCCTACGGTGTTGTCTTTGACGGTGATGCAGAGGAGCTCGTGGTTCGCACGACCTCCGGTGATACCGGGATTCTGGCGGGACACAGCAACTATGTAGCGCCTTTGGGAATGGGCAGAGCAACTGTAGTTGCCGATGGAAAAACCCGGTATGGCGCTTGTATCGGTGGTATGGTGAGCGTTGTGAACGGGACAGTTACATTGGTGCCAACTACCTTTGAATGGGCAGAGCAGATCGACATTGATCGTGCAAAAGCTTCACAAAGCCGTGCAGAGGGGATTCTTGAAGATAAAACCTCTACTGACACGGATATTCTGCTTGCTAAGGCACGACTGAAACGAGCGCTTGTTCGCACATCTGTTGCGAAAGAGAATAAATATCGATAAATAAGACAAATATCCTTTGACTTGTTCCGGAGTCAAAGGATATTTTTGATATTAAGTAAGAATTCTTGAAAAATACTTAAAATTGCGCTATCCCTTTTGGGATAGTTGTGCTATGATTAAGAAAAACGGTGGAGGTATTTGTATGTGTAACATTGCCGGTTATGTCGGATCAAAGCAGGCTGCGCCGATCCTGATCGAAATGATGAAAAAGCAGGAAGGATTCAATGCAGGTTATTATACAGGACTTGCAACGATCCACGATGGTAAGATCCATATGGATAAAGTCATTGGTGATGTTGATATTCTCTTGGAGCAGACTGATTGCGCCGGCTTTCCCGGAACTACCGGCTTCATTCACAGTCGCTCGAAATCCGGTGGCAGCGTTGAATGGGGGCATCCCTTTATGGGTACAGGTGAAAGGATCGCCTACATTGCCAACGGCACATCCGGTGTCTTCAAAGAAGCTTCTGCCGAAGCATTAAGGCAGACATATACCGACCTTTTGTCGAAAGGCTATGTTATGCGCTCCCGGGAAGAAGCTCCTGTGGGAAGCTATACCGTTATGCCGGATGGCGCCGGTGTCCACGGCAGTGATCTTGTTTGTCAGAGCATTGCGTGCTATGTTGACGAGGGTGACAGCACTGTGTCTGCCATCGAGAAAACACTGACAAAGCTGACCGGGGAAGTGATCGGACTGGTGCTGAACAGGGAAGAGCCTGACCGCATTTCTTATGGCCGCATCAATTTCCCTATGTTTGTAGGCTTTGCGGATCACGGCGCATATCTGTCCAGTACGCCCCACGCATTTCCTGAGGATGTGAGGTCCTATAAGGCTCTGAATGTTATATCTTGCGGAGAGGTCTATGCGGACCGGCTGGTGGAGAAGCCCTTTGCTAAATCGATCCCCATTACTGAGACCACACCGGTCCACTACAGGGATTGTTACGATGCTCTGTGCAAGGCTATCTCCCAAAAGGAAATGACCTGTGAGGAGATCGATGAGGTCCTGCTGGACATTATGGGAAGAACGCTGTGCTGCGCCTACCCTCAGGTCCAGTACGAGATCCTGTGGGAGCTGTGGCAGCAGGGGAGACTGAATATTCAGGTCTACCGTGTCAAGGGTGCCATTCCTGAAATTACAGCACCTCAGTTCAGAATGTCATTAAAGGAGAGCGTCTATGTGTAACATTGCAGGCTATGTGGGAACAAGGCATGCTGCGCCGATCCTGATCGATATGTTTCGCCGTCAGGAGGGCTGGGACTGCGGCCATTATGTGGGTATGGCTACTGTTGACGGCGGAAGCCTTTATGTGGAAAAAGATGTGGGTAATTTGGATATGTTCCTTGCCGGTCACGATGCGTATGCTATGCCCGGCACTGTTGGCGTGATCCACGGTCGCACACCGGGAAAGCCCGGACAGATCAATGAACATTGGGCCCATCCCTTTGTGGGCAGTAAAGGCCGATTTGCAATGGTTGTTAACGGTTGCGGTGGAAAATTTGCCCAGTCGATCCCACCAAAGAACAGGCTGGCATATCAGCAGCTGCGTGAGGAGGGCTATGAGTTTGAGTCTTTGACCGAAGAGGGTACTCCCGGAAAGGGTCAGATGCCTGACGGACTGTTCCTGCACCCCACTGAGATCAAGTGTCAACGGGTCCAGCAGCGAGTGGATCAGGGAATGAGCCTGACAGAGGCTTGCTCTGCGGTCAGCATTGAGCTTCCCGGCGAAAGAGTGTCTCTGCTTGTCAATGCCGATGAGCCGGAATGTATTATCTGGTCCCGGATCAATTATCCTATGTTTGTCGCTTACGCCGACCACGGTATGTATCTTGCCACCACGCCACAGGCAATGCCTGAGGATGCCCGGAATGTGACATTGTTGATGGCTTGTGCTTCGGGTAAAGTTTATAAGGATCATATTGAAACAGTTCCTTATAAAGCTTCCGGTTTTACGGTTGCGCCCATTACACCGCAAGTTTGGAAAAAAGCCTATGAGGCAATGGAAGCCGCCCTTACGGAAAATGAAATGCACCACGATCATCTGGACAGGCTGCTGCGGCCACTGTTTGATGAGGCCACCTGCGTGCCTGAGTCAGCTGTAAACTATGCTATTATGGATTATTGGGAACGGCAGGGAAGACTGTCTGTGATCAAAAGTTATTGTCCCGGTACTGCACCGGATAGCGTTGCACCTCGCTTGACTGCAAAACTGAAATAGTAAATGCCCATCGGTATTTTGCTTACCGATGGGCATTTGTCTGCTATTCGTGATAAAAGATACGGTCCATAGATCCTGCTGGTAGTTCAATATCGTCAGCAAACAATCCGTAAAGATCGTCGCAGCGATTTTCCAGCAATTGATACGGATGGTCAAGTACTTCGCCGATATTGGGAAAATGTCCGTATTGTCTTGCAGATTTCAGGATCTCTCTGCCTCTGCTGTTGAGGGCAAGAACACGGGCATAGGGTGCAGGAGACGAAAGGTCCATTTCTGTAATTTGCAGGAATGCACAGAGGATCATTCTGTCGATCCGCGTTCTTGTATACCGTTTGGATTTCGTTGTATTAATAATACCTTCAAGATCTTTTTCCCGGCGCGCTGCGTGCATAAGCTTTCTCCACAAGCCTTCAGAGCCGTAAGGAAGTGCTTCAAATTCCTCGTCGGTCATTGTGCGAAGCCGGTAAAGGATCGCTCTTTCACAGTTGGAAAGTTGATGTACGGACGCATTTTCAAAAATCTCAGCTGCAGCAACAGGAACATAATTTTTCCAGTTTGCATTGCTTACGATCTCCCGGCGAAGAAAAGTAGCGGAAGGATTGCTTGTATCAGGTGCCAAGGAATGGTAATCACCCTCCCGTAAAATCGGCATTGCCTGCAGATTGGAATTTTGAGAAAGGATGGCTTTGCAGTATTCAATTGCCAGAATGTTGTTGGGGGTGGAGAGTATTGCGCTTTTTGCCGTAAAGGACTCCAATGCGGTCTGTCGGGCAGCAGGGAAGGAAAGTCCTTCCTCCAGCTTTTCACGCAAACAGAGTGAAAAGTCATTTGAAAGAAGGATCCTTGCGATTTCTGTCAGATCATCGGCGCTTGCATTTTCTGTTCCGAAACAAAGCCTGTCACAAAAACCGGAAAGAAGTGAAACACCGCCTGCGGCAAAACCCTCTGCTGATGACAGAGATACTGTGACCGGTAATTCGAGCACCAGATCTGCACCGTTAAGAAGCGCAGCTTTTGCCCGTGCAGCTCTGTGGAATATTGCAGGAGCACCTCTTTGAACATAGTTTCCGCTCATCAAGCAAACGATCCTGTCCTCCGGATAAGCGCTTTTGATCATATCAAATTGCTTCTTGTGACCTGAATGAAAGGGATTGTACTCACAAATAATACCCGTGACCATAAAAAAAGCACGCCTTTCTGAAAAATATTGCCATTGAGGGGTTGAGAAATTCGGAAAAGTATTATAGAATAAATAACAGCTATGGCTATATTATCATATAAAAGAAGAAAAATCAATTTAGGAGGAGATTCCAATGAATATTCTGATTATCAATGCCGGTTCTTCCAGCCTGAAGTATCAGCTGATGAACCCCGAAACCGGTGAGGTCTCTGCAAAGGGTCTTTGCGAGCGTATCGGTATCGACGGCCGACTGAACCACACCAAGGCCGGTTGCGACAAGGTCGTTAAGGACATTCCTATGCCCACTCACTCCGAGGCAATTGCTGCTACTCTGGAGATCCTGCAGGATGCCGAGGTCGGTGTCATCAAGTCTGTTGACGAGATCGATGCTGTGGGTCACCGTGTGCTGCACGGCGGTATGGAGTTCTTCGCTTCCTGTGTCATTGATGATGAAGTTATCGCTGCCATCAAGAAGTGCATCCCTCTGGGACCCCTTCACAACCCTGCTAACCTGATGGGTATTGAGGCTTGCCAGGCTGTTATGCCCAAGACTCCCCAGGTTGCTGTGTTCGACACTGCTTTCCATATGACGATGCCCCCCAAGGCATACCGCTATGCCATCCCCACCGAGTATTACGAGAACGACTCCATCCGTCGTTACGGCTTCCACGGTACTTCCCACAAGTATGTTGCCAAGCGTACTGCTGAGCTGGTTGGCAAGACTGAGTTCAAGATGGTCAACTGCCATCTGGGCAACGGTTCTTCTATGGCTGCTATCAAGGACGGCAAGTGCCAGGATACCACTATGGGTCTGTCTCCCTTGGCAGGTGTGCCTATGGGCACCCGTTCCGGTGATATCGATGCCTGTGTTGTCCAGTTCCTGTGCAACAAGTACGGCTACAGTGTTGACGAGTGCCTGAACATCCTGAACAAGAAGTCCGGTATGCTGGGTATTTCCGGCATTTCCTCTGACTTCCGCGATCTGGAAGACGGTGCTAAGAAGGGTGACGAGAACTGCGCTCTGGCCCGTGAGAAGTTCTGCTATGAGGTCGCCAAGTATGTTGGTGCTTATGCAGCAGCACTCAATGGCATCGATGTGCTGACCTTCACCGCCGGTGTTGGCGAAAACGATGTGAATGTCCGTAAGACCATTTGCGAGTACCTTGGCTTTATAGGCGTGAAGATCGACCCCGAGCTCAACGGCAACCGCGGCAAGGAGATGAAGATCTCCACTCCCGATTCCTCTGTTGAGGTTTGGATCGTTCCCACCAATGAGGAGCTGATGATCGCTCAGGATACTGCTGAGCTGGTCAACGCTGCCAAGTAATTATGAAATAATAAACGCCTATTCCGTTTTGGAGTAGGCGTTTATTTTTGGGCTTTGATCCGTGGCACCAATTTAGCAATATCCCTTATTGTTCTTGCGGTCGGATGGGGAACAGGCTTCTTTGCATAAAAATCTGTATCTGTTGAGGTGCTTTCGGGCATAGGCCCAAGATATACGGTATAAGGACGAAGGGATTCCTCCAACTCTGTAATGGTGTAAAACTTGTTTGGATCCACATCCATTCCGATCTTGCTCAGGATCATTACACAAAATTCTACACAGGTGTATGCAGCTTTTGTTCGTACAGGCTTTTTTACGACTGTGCCAAGGGCTGAAATGTGGTTGTATAAATACAGCTCTTTCTTACGCATCATTTTGCTCATTCTGATGGAAAGGCTTCGGTGCTGCTCCTCCGTTACCGGAATTTTGCAGATCCTTACCCAGGCGCTTTTTCCGTTTAAATGGTATCTTGACAGAGATTCTTTTACAAAGCCACCATAAAAAGGTGTTTTATAATATCTTCTGGCGAAGCTGTACATTTGCGTGAGCTGGGGATCCAGAGCAATGCTGACATGGTTGAATTCCTCACCGGTGAACACGCGGATCGCTTTTCCGATCTTATAGGGAGTGGAAGAGAATACGACAAATATATTATCAGGCATTCAGTATCACTCCTTTTTAAGAAAATCTTAATCGTTTAAGATGATTATATCATAGAATTTTTCAAAAGAAAAGTGTGGAATTATAAGGAAGTATATGGTATAGTTATTTTATATTATTTTGGAGGTTATGTTATGGGTCTTAAGATTGGTTATGCAAGAGTGGATATTACACCGGAAGCACCGGTGCCGCTGGCAGGTCTTGGAAATACGCTCAGCCGCATCTCGGATAATTCCCTTGACAGATTGCAAAGCACCTGCCTTGCCTGTACCGGGGCAGACGGTGAAACTGTGCTGCTGTTTACTTCCGACCTGATCCGGGGTGTTCCCTCTATTTTGGATCGTGCAAGAGCTGCAATTCAGGAAAAATACGGCATTGCACCGGAAAGGATTATGTTCTCAAATACCCACACGCATTCAGCAACGGATTATACGCAACAGGAGCACGAAGGCGTTTTGCAGGCTGTTGAGATGATGATTCGGCGTGTCACAGAGGCAGCAGGACAGGCTTTGGCGGACCGGGCACCTGCAACCTTGCTTGCGGGAAGCTCCCGTCCTAAAACGCTGAATTTTGTTCGGCACTATCTGAGAGATCCGGAAACGAATGCCCTTGTGGGTCATCCTTATGAGCCGGACAACCAGCTGCAGCTTGTGAAGATCAAACGCGAGGGTGCGAAGGACATTCTGATTATGAACTGGCAGGCGCATCCTTGCTTTACCAGCGGCTACAATAAGCACGATATTTCTGCTGACTATGTTCATACCTTCCGTGAAATGATCGAAGGGGAGAACGGAATGCTGTTTGCGTTCTTCCTTGGCGCTTCCGGTGATGTGAATGCCCGCAGCCGAATCAAGGAAGAGGTGATCGCGCCCGACCGTGATACTTATGCAGAATTGATGCGTAAGTATATTGCCGAGGCTCTTGAGAATCTTGTTCCCCTGGAAGGTGAGACGGTCAAGATCCTTCGCCGTGTGATCAAGCTGACCATTGATCACAGTGACGATCATCGCATCGATGATGCACAGATCGTTATGGATTTCTGGAAAAAGACTTATGACCGCAAGGCAACTGATGCTATGGCAAAGCCATACGGCATTAACAGTCCCTACCACGCGGGTGCTATAATCGGACGGTCCAAACAGCCGGCATACATAGAAATGCCCATAGACGCTGCCTGTATCGGCGGCTTGGGCTTTGTGTTTGCACCTTACGAAATGTTCTGTAAGAATGGTATGTTTATTAAGGAGAATTCGCCCTTTGCAGCAACTGTTGTCGCTACCTGTTCCAATAACGCCTACTCTTATCTGGCAGATGATTTTGCTTTCACTGCACAGTGCTATGAGGTGGATGTACGGCGCTTTGAACGGGGTACTGCAGAAAAGGTAGCAAATGAATTTGTTTCAGTACTGGGGGAATTAAAGAATGCTTAAGATAGGTTTTGGAAGAAGAGACATTACTCCACAGTGGAGCGTTCCTCTTGCCGGCTACGGCAATACCAATACGCGTATGTCCCGGAATGTTCTGGACCCTTTAACGACCAGCTGCGTTGCATTTACAGATGAGCAGGATAACACCCTGCTGCTGATCTCCAATGATCTTGTAAAGACAGCGCAGGATATGGCGGACGAGCTGCGGAAGGAATTGTGTGTCACATTGGGAATTCCCCAGAGCCATATTATGATCTGCAATACCCATACCCACTGCGGCCCTGATCTTTTGAATTTTGGAAATGAGGGAATTGTCCGCTACCGTCCTGAGTTTGTGAAACAGGTTAAGATCGCAGCTTCGGAAGCACTTCTGGACAGAAAGCCGGCAGAGCTTTATATTGGCAGGAGCTATCCGGAGGGTCTTAACTGGTGTCGCCATTACATTCTGGATGAAGAGGGGAAACGGATCGGACACAGACACGGTCCTGATAATCAGCTCCAGCTGGTGAAAATCGTCCGTGAGGATGCCGGGGACATCATTATGATGAACTGGCAGGGACACCCGTGCTTTTACGATGGATCTCAGAAATACGATATTTCTGCCGATTATATCCACGCGGTCCGTCAGGCGACAGAGGAACAGACCGGTGCGAATTTTGTGTATTTCCAGGGCGCCGCAGGTGACCTGACAGTCAGAAGCAAGGTCAAGGAGCTTTGGCTGAAGGGGGATACCTATGATTATGCCAGACTGATGGTTCCTGAGATCATTAAGACGCTGAATGATCTTAAGCCTGTTACGGGTGGCCTTATCCGTGCCGGAGAAAAGACAGTTCGACTGGAAGTGGATCATTCCGGCGATGGCTTGCTGGAGGACGCAAAGAAGATCATTGCCTACCATCAGCAGAACAATGACCTGAACGGTGCCAAGGCTATGGGTGAGCCTTTGGGCATTCATTCCTACTACCACGCCTGCGCCATCGCCCGTCGTGCCGGTTTGGGCGACTATCAGGATATGACTGTCTATGCAGCTTCTGTGGGTGAGCTGGGGTTTGCCTTTGCGCCTTATGAAATGTTCAGCAGCAACGGTGCTTTTGTGAAAAATAACTCTCCCTATGAAGCAACCTTTATGGTAGGTTACAGCAATGCGGCATATCCCTATATTGCGGACGATCAGGCTTTTGATTACGGCAGCTATGAAGTGGATTCCCGAAGCTTTGTCCGCGGTACAGGCGAAAAGCTGGCTTCCGGGTTTGTAGAGCTTTTGGAGGAGCTTCGGCAGGAGCCACAGATCAATCCTGTTTCTTTGGATACGATCACCGGCGCCCTTTGCTATGCAATGGGTATTGAACCCCCGGAGCACGCAGCGGCACCCAACGAAAAGCTTGTCCGTTATATCGATGAAAAGCTTGGGGGTAAAAAGGTTGACCGCATTTTGATGTACAACCCCGATGCCATCTCCCAGTGGGTTTACAGGAAGCATCCTTACTATCTTCAGGAAGTTATAGATAATGCAGAACTAGAAGTACCTCTTTGTACCGTATATCCCTCTGTGACACCTGTCTGCTTTGGCACGATGTACACCGGCGCACAGCCTGAGGTCCACGGTATTCAGGAGTATTGCAAGCCTGTGATCAAGATAGACTCGTTCTTTGATGCGCTGATCCGGGCAGGGAAGAGGCCTCTGATCATTGCCTATGCAAATTGCAGTATGGCGAATATCTATCTGGAGCGGAATATGGACTATATCCATGTGGATACTGTGGATCAGGTCAACGCGGAAGCTGTTAAGGCGATTCTGGAAGATAAGTACGATGTGATCATTGTTTATAATGGTAACTACGATGCCCGCGCCCACCGCTGGGGACCCGAGGATCCCAAAACACTGGCAGAGCTTAAGTGCAATAGCCGTACCTTTGCAATGCTTTCTGATATTGTAAAAAACAATTGGAAGCATCACGATACATTTGTCGGTTTTGCAATGGATCACGGCAATCATTGGGTCAAGCCTTTTGTTACATCCGGCGGTAAGCTGACTTTCGGTTCTCACGGTGAGTATATTCACGAGGATATGAATATCGTTCACAGATACCAGATCTATCCTTCAGTGGAATAATATCAATGCCTGTGCTGCTGTTGCGGCACAGGCATTTTTCTATAAGAAAATTTACGGGAACGGAATATATTTTTGTTGATTTTATTGCCAATGTATTTATAATAGTTTTATTCAGTGGTTAAGCAGTGGGGAGTCGAACACCGACAGCCCCACAACCGTCCTTTCGTTTGTATTTTTGTTTATCTTCCTTGCCTTGCGCCAGCAAGGCTGCGTCATCTGCACAAAACTCCAAAGCA
>JAZNZZ010000154.1:0-7307 GCA_045595205.1 Faecousia sp. | reverse complement strand
CACGAGTTGGGGTGAAGCGCCCTTGCGCTTCAAATTGGAAACTTAAGGAGGAAGCAGTATGTTACAGGCAGGCTTTGCCAAAATCGATATTACACCCGATTACCCCATCGGACTGGGTGGTTATTCCAATGCCAATGTCCGCATTTCCGAAGCAATTGAGGACCGGATCTATTCTACCTGTATTGCATTCACCGACGGGGAGGAAACTGTCCTTCTCTACTCCGTGGATAACTGCGGCTTTGGCTATGAGATGGCGGATAAGCTCCGCGCTCCTGTCACGGAAGCCACCGGTATCCCCGGGGACAAGATCTTTGTAATGGCCACCCATACCCACAACGCGCCGGGGCTGGCAGGACACGATCAGGCGGAAAAGTATGTGGCATTTTTGCAGGATGCTATGGTCGAGGGCGCAAAGAAGGCTCTGGAGGATCGGGCTCCTGCTGTGACTATGGCAGCAAAGAAGCTCTTCCAGGGTATGAACTTCACCCGCCATGTGCAGCTGGCAAACGGGGAAGTGGCAGGCTCTGACTGGCGCCGTCGCAGCAGCCCCGCCATCGGCAATGCAGGCACACCGGACAGCCAGATGGTGCTGTATAAATTTGCCCGTGAGGAAAAGCGGGACATTCTGCTGATCAACTGGCAGGGTCACCCGGATTGCTCCGGTCAGGTGGGCAAGCTGCGGATCTCCCCCAGCTTCGTTGGACCGCTCCGTGACACTGTGGCGGCAGGCACCGGCATGGAGGTTGCATATTTCACCGGCGCCGATGGCAATATGGTCATTGACGGTCGTCTGCCGGAGTATAGGCATAATATGAATTATCGCCGCTATGCTGTCCATATGGGTACACTGGCAATCGATCTTCTGAATGAAATGGAAGAGGTGGAGGGCAGCGGCATTGCCACCGCCCGGGCCTATGTGGAAGCGCCTGTGGATCACTCCTGGGATCATATGCTGCCCCAGGCAACAGAGGTCTATGACCTGTTTAAGAAAACGGACCGTCCCACAGCGGATGTGCTGGGCAGGGAGTATAATTTCTCCTCCTGCTATCAGGCCCGTGCCATTATTTCCCGTTCCAAAATGGGTCCCAGCCGCACGATGGAGCTCAATGCCCTTCGTATCGGCGGTGTGGGCATTGCCGTGGGTACTTATGAGATGTTCTCGGAATCCGGTCTGGAGATCAAGAGCCGTTCTCCCTATGCCTATACGATGGTGATGACCAGTAACTCCAGCTACATCCCCAGCCGCCGCGCCTTTGCCAACCGCTGCTACGAATCCGACACCGGCTTCTACGCGGAGGGCACTGCGGAAATGCTGGTGGATGAGTACATCGGTCTTTTGGAAAAGATCCAATAATACATTACAAGGGGAGGGCATTTGTGCCCAATGCTATTCGGTTAATGATCAAAGTGTCATCCTGAGCAAGCGCAGCGCGTCGAAGGATCTCCGGCATTGTTTTGGAGATCCTTCGTCCTCTTAACTACGCGCAGAGTCCTCAGATTGACATTACTTTTGCACCCTCCCGGGGAAAAAGAAATTATTCTGTAAAAAGCGAAAATAATACTTGACAAGTGGGCAACACACCGCTATAATAAGCGTGTTCTGTTTGAGCTGCCGGTATAGCTCAGTTGGTAGAGCAGCTGATTTGTAATCAGCAGGTCGGGGGTTCGAGTCCGTCTACCGGCTCCAATACAGTTGGTACTCACAAAGGGCTCGAATGATTAAATCGCAAGCTGCCGGTGGCAGGTTGCTACAACCAGTTCAAAAACTGGTTGTTACCTTGATTGTGCGAGTCCGTCTACCGGCTCCATACAGGCTTCAGGCAGAATCCATACAGGCTTTAGGCAGAAATTGAATATGGGGGATTTCCCGAGTGGCCAAAGGGGACAGACTGTAAATCTGCTGGCTATGCCTTCGGTGGTTCGAATCCACCATCCCCCACCAAAATAAGAAACACCATCCAAATGGATGGTGTTTCTTATTTTGGTATGGGTATTTGGGTGGTGGATTCGAAAGGCGGCTCTTGGCGACTGTCCGGTGGACTGTCGCAACCGCCGTGGCTTCGCCGCAGCGAAGCGAATCCACCATCCCCCACCAAAAAATCGACTTGTTTTTACAAGTCGATTTTTTTATCCATTGCGAAAGCAATGGTATATCATCAACAATGGCAAAGCTATTGTTGTATCTCATCAGTCCGTAAGGACTGTATATCATCACGCGTTAGCGTGTATCAAAAATTCTTTCGCAATGATGATATACAAAGCGTTGCTTTGATGATATGCAATTCCTTGCGGAATTGATGATATACACGGCTTCACCGTGATTTTTGTCGCCAGCACAAATTACTAAGATAGATCCGAATTACCGGAGTAAAAATAATGGGCAGATTTAGTGATTTATTATTCACTTTTCACCAAATACGCATTCACGACTTTTGGAAGGTAATAAGTAATAACGAATAGTGAAGAAGTACAATCTGCCAACGGAGGAATATCACTGAAACCTCCGTCAAAATGGATTCGAAAGACCGAAACACACTACATACCTTGTTTGACTTTTTGTTTTATGGAAGTATAATAAACATAAAAGGCGCTTGCCCTTATGATATATATATTTGCTTTTGCAGCTGCGGTGGAGCTTGGGCAGTATTTTGATGTGGTGAAGCTGCTGGGATTTGAAAATAACCGATTTCTTTCCGTTTTGCTGGGACGGACCTTTTCTTTTGCAGATATACTTTGCTATGCGGCAGGCTGTCTGATATCCTTTGGGATCGACCGGGCAGTGTTCAGAAAAAGCAGGCAACTATAGAATTGTTAGATTATTCAGGTATAGGGTGCATACTTCTGATGCCAAAAAAGAAAAAATTTAAAAATATTTGCATTCTTGGTTGACACAGTGCGGTAAGGATTTTATAATGACCTTGAAATACAAAAGGAGGTTTTTCTTATGAGTGGACCTTTAAGCGGCGTAAAAGTTCTGGAGCTTGCGACGATGGTCGCTGCCCCGTCCTGTGCCCGGATCCTTTCGGATATGGGTGCAGAGGTTATTAAGATAGAGCATCCCAAGGGTGACGGCTGGCGGAGAACTGCTGTGAACTACCACGCAGACCGTTTCTCGGAGGATGAAAGCCCTGTGTTTGATATTTACAACAGCGGCAAAAAGCACATTGCCATCAACCTAAAAACCGAAAAGGGTATGGAGGCCTTCCATAAGCTGCTGGCACAGTCCGATGTGTTCATCACCAACACCCGCCCCGCAGCATTGAAGCGCCTGGGTATTTATTACGATGACCTGAAAGAGCGGTATCCTGCCTTGATCTACGCCATTATTTTGGGCTACGGTGAAAAGGGTCCTGATAAGGATATGCCTGCTTTTGATACCACAGCATTTTGGTCCAAGAGCGGTTTCCTTCGGGATCTGTCCCCGGCGAATGAAAACTATGCGCCTGTGAATCCGCCCTCCAGTGTGGGAGATACTGCCTGCGGGTATCTTCTGATGGGTCAGATCTGTGCGGCACTGTATAGCCGTAAGGAGACCGGCAAGGGTGACTTTGTCCGTTCCGGCCTGTACCATAACGCTGTGTTAATGATGGGCACGATGCAGATCATTACCCAGCGTCCTTTTGGTACTAAATACCCCAGAAGCCGTGCCGACAGCGGCGCTCCCGGCGGCGCCTTTGAGTGTGCAGACGGTGAGTGGATCTTCATTGCTATGGGCGGTGACCCTGTGATCCAGCAGAAGATCCGTAAAATGATGGATACCGATCCCTATGACGATCCCCGGTTTGCTACCCCGGAGCTGCGCCGGCAGAACCGTCGGGAGTGGTACGAGTTCTTCCGTCAGGCGTTCCTGAAAAAGACCACTGCACAATGGAGGGCTCTGGGTCAGGAGGTGGACATTCCCATAACCGTTATGGGTCACTTTGCGGACATTTCCGAGGACGAGCAGGCCTGGGCAAACGATTATCTGGAGCGTGTGACCTTCCGCAGCGGCAATACCCTCGTTATGCCCCGCAGTCCTGTGGAGATGGATTCTGTGGGTCTGCTGGATACCAAGTGTGCCCCTTATGTGGGCGCTGACACGGTGGAGGTCCTCCAATCTCTGGGCTACAGCGAGGAGGAGATCACAGAAATGCGTACCTCCGGTGCCGTTGCCACTGAAAAACAGACCGTATAATAAAAAAGAAATGTCATTCTGAGGAGGAGCAACGCGACGAAGAATCCCTTCCCATTACGATGGAGATCCTTCGCCTCGCTGCGCTCACTCAGGATGACATTTTGTTATGCCTTTAATCTTGCTTTTTACTGTTCTTCGTCATCAGCTCCGGGGTGACCCGCTTTTGCGCCAGCACATTGTAAAGGAAACGCTCCGACTGACTGGAAAGCTTTTTCGCTTCTTTCCCGTAGCCAAAGAGAATGTCCGGGGGATAGGCCTGACGGCAATGCCCCGGTGTAATACCGGCGTATTTGAGGAACACCCGGTTAAAGTGACTTACAGAGGAGAAACCGCACAGCTCTGCAACCTGGGAAAGGGTGTGATCGCTGTAGATGATCAGCTCTGCGGCACTGCGGATGCGGATCATATTCAGACAGTCCAGAATGGTCTGGCGGGTATCCTTTTTGAAGGCAACGCAAAGATAGCTTTTGTTGTAGCCCAAAGCCTCTGCCAGGGCATCCAGAGACAGATCCTCGCTGTAATGAGCCTCCAGATAGTGGATGATCCTCTGGGAAAGCTCCGAGCAGCCGGAGGCATCCACATGGCGGAATTGCAGAGGATGCTTGGCATAGCGCTTGCCTTCGCCCAGAGCGCTGAGGAGCGCAGAAAGATAGGCGGCGGCAGCCTCATCGGCCAGCTTGCCCAGGTCGGAGTATTCCTTCAGGATCTGCTCGAAGAGGGAAGCCACCAGAGAGCTGTCGGTGCAGAGGACATCGCTTCCCATCAGCCGGGCATCGGCGGCAGCCTCTGACAGGGTGAACTTGAGCTCCATATGATTGCCGGGGGTATCCAGCAGATTGGTGTAGCCGTGCTCTGTGTGAGGCGGTATCAGCAAGGTCTGTCCGGACTCTAACAGGTATTTTTGCCCGGCAACGCAGAAATGACAGCTGCCTGCTTTTATGTGGAACATATGGTAGTAGGGATGGGTGTGGCTTTTCACGCCGGCACCCGGTGCGATCTCCGACCGGGAAACCCACAGGATCTGTAGCGTTTGCATCTGCAGGCAGCTCCTTTCTGAATAGTACATATAGTATATCACAGATTTCCCAATAGTGCAAATGTTGTTTTTCCGGGGTTGACATTTGCCTTTTGCACAGGGATAATAGACACATTATTTAATATAAGGAAACGGTGATCTTGTGAAGACAACGATTTATCTGGTGCGCCACGGCCAGTCCGAGGGCAACCTCCGCGATCAGTTTATCGGGCATACGGACATAGCTCTGACAGACCTGGGCAGACAGCAGGCAATGCTTACGGCGCAGTACCTGAAGGACATTCCTGTGGACAAGATCTATTCCAGTGATCTTGTGCGCGCTTATGAAACAGCCTGTATTACCGCAAAGCTTAAAAACCTGCCTGTGATAAAGACAGCGGGTATGCGGGAGCTCTATGCCGGGGAATGGGAGACAAAGAATTTTCCTACCCTGGGAGAACTGTACAAGGAGGACTTCCACGATTGGTGCCATAACTTCGGTCACGCCCGGTGTACCGGGGGAGAAAGTGTGCTGGAGCTGCAGGAGCGGATCGTAAATCAGGTGCGCTCCATTGCGGAGGAGAACCCCGGTAAGGCAGTTGCGATCTTCTGCCACGCGACTCCTATCCGGGTGTTCCGCGCTCACTGCGACGGTGCTACCGCGGATACGATGGGAAGCGTCCCCTGGGCATCCAATGCTTCCGTTACTCACGCAGAGTACGAGGACGGCAAATTCCGCCTTGTGGAATACAGCATCGACCACTTTATGGGGAAATTGATCACCGCCTTCCCGGATGGCGTGTAAATTCATATTTATCTTGCTGTAGGGAATGCATATATGCATTCCGCATTGCCGTAGGCAATGGTGATTTGCTTCGCAAATCACACGGAACGGATGAATCCGTTCCCTACGGCATTGCAACAGTGCAAAAAACGGAAAATGTCCGTCGGGGGCGCACAAATGGCGGCGGGGAGGAAAGGCTTGCGGTTTGGGGAATATGCGGAAATTTTTTGATAAATTTTGTTGACTTTCCAAAAAATATGAGTATAATATTAACCTGTATGGATACGCAAAAAAATAGTCTGGCTGCGGACAGTGATGTTTTGGATGCCCTGCGTCTGCAAAAGGTCGTGGTTGGAGCAAAGCAGCTCCGCAAAGCCTTGACCCGCGGCAGCGCACAGCGGGTGTATCTGGCAAGCAACGCTGATCCCGCCCTGACAGAGCCTCTGGAAGCTCTGTGTCAACACTACGGTGTTGAGTATTACTGGGTCCGGTCTATGGAGGACCTGGGCCGCGCCTGCGGCATCGAAGTCGGCGCAGCGACGGCGACTGTCGTCGGCAACAATTGATTCCGACAGCTTGTGCTGTGGAATATATATCCGCGAAAGCGAGAATTCAAGAAAGGAGAAAAATCAATGCCTACTTTTAATCAGCTCGTTAGACATGGCCGTCAGCAGGTCACCTACAAGTCCACCGCTCCTGCTCTGCAGAGAGGTCTGAACACTCTGGAGAACAAGGCAACTGCCGTTGCATCCCCCCAGAAGCGTGGTGTTTGCACTGCTGTTCGTACCACCAGCCCCAAGAAGCCTAACTCCGCCCTTCGTAAGATCGCCCGTGTGCGTCTGACCAACGGTATGGAAGTTTCCGCTTATATCCCTGGTGTCGGCCACAACCTGCAGGAGCACTCTGTTGTTCTGATCCGCGGCGGTCGTGTTAAGGACCTTCCCGGTGTGCGTTACCACATCATCCGCGGCACTCTGGATACCCAGGGCGTTCAGGGCCGTATGCAGTCCCGCTCCAAGTACGGTGCAAAGCGTCCCAAGGCAGGTAAGAAGTAAGATCCTGTCCTGACGCGAAACAACTTTGAATTATTCCAAGCCCGTTCGCAAGGCTATGCCTTGCCATGTAGGTTTTTTATATAGAACCTCTGGCAGGCACAACGAAAGGTAACTTTCGAGTACCGATGAAATCATTTTTTATATGAAGGAGGGAAGCAAAGTGCCCAGAAGAGGTAATGTTCCCAAGAGAGAGGTCCTTCCGGATCCTCAGTATAACTCCGTTCTGGTTACGAAGCTCGTAAACAGCATCATGCTCGACGGCAAGAAGGGTGTTGCTCA
>JAZNZZ010000153.1:0-9304 GCA_045595205.1 Faecousia sp. | reverse complement strand
GGCAATGTTTCTGCCGGATACGGGATTATACACATACTTGCCGCCGTAGATCGTCAGCTCGCCGCCCTCGTTATACAGGTCACCGCCGCCCTGTTTGTTGGCACCCCGACCGGTGAGCTTACTGCCGCCGTAGCTGTCCAGCAGGGTCAGCTTGTTGGCATTTCCAGCTGCATCCTTGGGACGCAGATAGAAGGTACGGCCTGTGGCTGTCAGACTGTAGCCAGCCAGATCCAGAACCACATCCTCGCTGGCAACGGTTCCCTGACCGGAAAGATATGCGCCGATATACTGCTGTGCCATAGAGGAGATGGACGCACCCAGATAGTAGTGTCCGGAGGCCACGTGTCTGCCGGTACAGGCAGGATCGGTATCGTCTGCTGTATCAAACAGGCAGTTCTGCACCAGAGAATCCGTGAGAGAAAATACCTTCCACGCCACCTGCTCACCGCAGTGGGGGCAGTAGCCGCCCAACTCGCCGGATGCTGCATAATCGCCCCGGAGTCCCTCTTCCGTTTGGGTCAGGACCGTGCGGTTTGCACCCTTAAAGTAGGCATCATTGGCATTTGCATCGGTAAACAGATGCTGTGCCACCACATAGATCTCAGAGCCCTCTGTCAAGCCGGATGCATCTACGGCAGACTGATAGCTGCCGTACACAAGGCGCAGACCCGTATTGAGAAGACCGATCTTCACCTTACCCTCCAGCTTGAGGCCGGCACCGATGTAACCCACATCACCGGGGATCTGACAGTCACGGACGGTCAGGCCAATGGCAGTGGTAGCACCGTAGATATTGCCGCCACGGTTATATGCCGCACCGGCGCAGATCTCTGTATTTTCAAGGGTGGCATCGGCCTTGCCCACATAGAGGTTACCGCCGTGATAGGCGGAATAGCCGTTGCGAAGCACGGAATCCCGGATGGTCATCACGGCACTGCCGCTGACGCCCACATTGCCGCCGCCACCGACACTGCCCAATGCAGCACCGTCGGAGATCACGCAGTTTTCAATGGTCAGGCTGCCGCCCTCCTGGAAGATGTTACCGCCGGAAACCGTGGCCTCACCGCCGATGATCTTACAGTTTTTAAGGATAGTAGTACCCACATTGTAGAGGTTGCCGCCGGAGGTCACAGATTTACCGCCAATGATCTGACCGCCCAGAATTTCGATGGTACACTTGCTGCTGATACCGGCAACACAACCGCCGGGCTCCAGCTTATCCGGGTTGGAGGTGGAGTGGGTAGAGCCATCCAGCAGCATACCGCCGGTCATACGGAAGGTGGCTGTTTCGCCGATATGGATCAGACCGCCACGGCGGCTGCCCTTGTTGTCCGCATCCACCGTAACCGTGCCGCTGAGCAGCTCAAACATAGCATCATTGACCTCGTTGGTGGAGACCATCACAACGCCGCCATAAGCGCCGCCGGAGGTCTTGGACATAAACCGTCCTCCGCCTACAGTGTCCAGCAGGTGGAAACGGCCGTAGACCAGAAGAAGTCTGCCATAGTCCTGGGAGGTGACGGTATTGCCCCGAAGATCCAAAACCACACGGTCACCTGCCATGATCTCCTGCTGCTTGTTCTGCACATAATTGCCATCCAGATAGTAGTGACCGCTGGTGGGCGCTGCGGAATTGCTGTCCCACTCCTTCCAGATCACGGCATCCAGGGTTTTTCCGCAGCCGCAGGGACACAGCCCGGAGGTCTGGGTAATATTTTCCTCTGCAGTCTGTGCAGAGACCGGTGCTACCAGCATCGCAGCTGCAAGCGCCACAGCAAGCACCAACGCGATCAGACGATATTTCATACTTTCTTCCTCCTAAACAGGAAAATTTTCACAGAAACCGGAACATTTCGTAACCAATTTGATTTTATCACACCATAACACCGGCGGTCAATAAAAACTTTCATTTTTTACATCCCCCAAGGGGGCTTGCAACTTTTCAAAAAATCGGTTATCATAAGAAAAACTTTGAAAAGGAGGGCGTATTATGGCAGAACATCAGCACGACCACGATCACGCCTATATGCACGCCCACGGCATTTCCCATTCCCACGGACACGTTCACGAGAATCAAAAGGCAGTGGTAAACCGGCTTGCCCGTGCCATCGGTCATCTGGAAAAGGTGAAGCGGATGGTGGAGGAGGGTTATGACTGCTCCGAGGTGCTGGTGCAGCTGGCGGCAGTACGCTCTGCCCTGGACAACACCGGCAAGGTGATCCTGAAGGACCATATGCGCCACTGTATGGTGGATGCGGTGGCTGCCGGTGACGAGCACGCCATTGAAGATCTTTGCGGTGCCATCGACAAATTTATGAAATAACATACAAAACGGGTGCGATCCAAAAGGACCGCACCCGTTTAAATATGCATTTGACACGCTCTTTCAAATGATGTCTTAGGGGGCGATTGATAATCGCCCCTGCAATGTCATTCGACAGACTGAACGATCAATTGGGATTTAGCCGTTTTTCAGCTTTGTGAGCATAGCAAGGTATTCGGTCACCAGCTCTTCGCCGGTGCCGGGAGCGACCGTTGCCACATAGGATTCATAGCAGCCGTAGTCAAAAGCCTCCTGCGTGGGGATGTAGCTGTTGGAGCCCTGTGCGCAGGAAACAACAAAGGTAATATCATAAGGCGTTTGGGTACGAAGGGCGTGGCCGTGGTTGGTGAACATCTCATAGGGCGCAAATATGAAGGAGATATTCTCACCGATGGAAAATGCCGTCATAGGAATATCCATCGTGTCTGCAGTACGCGCCCGCCTTGTGATGGCCCGGGCCTCCAGAAACTGGTAGAGACCGTATTCCGCAGCCTTGGCATTGGCGGCATCTCTTCCCTCTGCGTTATAAATATCCAAAACCTCATTGGCCTGGGACATCATATCCAGTTTTTCCTTGTTGGAACGGGCAGTATACGCCTTGTTGGACACCTGGATGGCATCACCGGTGGCGGGCTTCAGGTTGGGCAGGGCATCCAGACAGGTCTGCCCCAGCTTCTCACCGAACTGCCGGTAATCCATACCGTGGTTTTCCTCCGGGATACTGGAGGTTGGCGCCTGGTTTCCTGCATCGCCGGTAAAATATGCTACCAGATAATCGCCCTTGGATTCGATATAATCCCGGGTAGGTCCGGGGAAGTCCGCAGAGATCTGGTCATCCTTCACACCACCGTGGAAGGTGGGGTGGGAATTCCAACTCAGCATCAGAATGTCCTTCTTGTCTTCTGCAGGACGGGTGAAACGGATGATCTGCATCTCCTCGTCAGCCTCGGTGGGGTGACCGACGATCATTTTGATGTCCGTAATGCCGGAGGAAGCGGTGATCTTGCCGTCCTGATGGACATAATGACGGACAAACACCATACCCTGGGTGAAGGTATTGCCATAGGAAAGCTCTGCATAGGAAAGATCTGCAAGGGCATCCTGTGCAGCCTTCACCATACCGGCATAGTAGACCTTTTTATACTCCTGCGCGCCTGCATAGCTGCCGGTGATCACAGGGACAGAGTGAGAGTGGGTAGCGCAGAAAATGATGTTGTCACCGGAAATGCCGGTGGCCTGGGACACCATAGGCTCCACTTCTTCAATAAACGACTCGGAAATGCCCAGAAGATCCAGAGTAAAGAGCAAAACGGTGCTGCCTTCCATATCCTGAAGGGCAATGCAGGTGACCTTGATGTAATCCAGAAAGCCGGTGGACACGCGGCCGGCAGTATCCGTACCGTTCAGATGGATGCCGTGAGGATTCTCCGGCATAACGATCTCCCGACCGAAGCCCGCCTGGAGTCCCTTGGGCTGCTCCGGCGCTGTTTCACCGCCACAGGCGCAAAGACCCAGGACAAGAGCAAGCACCAGGCAAAGAGAAATCAGCTTTTTCATAAAGTATTCTCCTCTCAGTCAATGTCAAAACGGTTTGTAAGCTCGTACTCCCTTTGGATCACTTCACCCTGAAGCCGGGTCTCGTTTACAGTTTTATAGACCTTCGCCACATCCTTTTCCAGCTGCTGTCTGCCCTTTTCATCCAGGGTTTTATAAAGCTCATCCACAGGCCAGGCGCAGACCTGACCGCTGGGAGCGCGCTGCATCCGCAGAATGGAGAAGGTGGTCTTTACGATCTTTTTATTCTCCACATACAAATGCATCGCAATGCCGTAATTGGGAAGATACTCGTGGAGGATCAGGCTGGATTCGGGATCCATATTGTAGTTACCAAGGCTGTAGGCACAGGGAACGCCGTGGCGAAGCACCGCCTTCTGGAGCATATGGGAATGAGAGGCAAGGATCGCATCTGCCCCTGCCTGCAGACCCTTTTCCATCACATATTCAGAGATCGCGCCGGGGTAGGGGTTGAACTGTCCCCCTGCGTGAGGATAGAACAAAACAAGGTCCGCATTTTTCTTTGCCTTGCGGATGTCCGCCTGAAAGCGCTTCACATAGGGCTCCATGGTCCTTTTGTCCAGACGGTCATCCGCCCGGGGGGTGTTTGTGGGCATACCCAGAAGCTTTTTAATATCGCCCCGCTTCTCGTTCCGCATTTTGGGGAACAGCTTGTCCACCCAGTCCTTACGCAGCACACCGGGCTGATACACGGTTTCCGCTTGGGGACGCAGCAGGTTCACAGTGCCCTCCTTCTCCCCTTCTGCAAGGCAGCGCTGACCGCTGCCGCCGTAATTGGTGCCGTAGGTATAGGCGATCACCGCCACCCTCACACCGTCCTTTTCTATATAAAACGCCTCAGGATGTGTACCGCCGGGAAGGAAGGAGCCGTGGTGTCCGATGCCCTTTTCGTCCAGCACCCGAAGGGTACGCTCCGCACCCTCAAAGCCGCGGTCAAAGGTATGGTTGTTGGCAGTAGAGACCATATCAAAGCCAGCCTTTTTCACCGCATCGGCATAAGCATCCGGTGCGTTGAAGGCATAGTAATGCTGGGTATACAGTGCCTCCGGTCCCGCAAGGGGCGTGTCCAGATTGCCCACCAGAATGTCCGCCTCACCCAGAAGTCCCCGGGCATAGTCGAACACCTCGTCAAAATTATAGCTGCCGTCGCGCTGCTTTGCTGCCTTCAGCACAGGCGGTTCGATCATAATGTCACCGATAAATGTGATCTTCATATCGCTTACCTCCTTTTTTTCAAATTCTTTAGCGTTCAGTGCAATCCTCCGTGTCATTCCGAGCCAGTGCACACACTGGCGTGGGAATCCGTTCCAAATACTTACTTTACGGATTGCCACACCAGTGACATCGGTCACTGGTTCGCAATGACAACGGGGGTGACAGGAAGAAAAATACGAATTTAATTCTCAATTCTTAATTCATTGTGCCCTGGGCGCGGAGGAAAAGCTCTCCGATGCGGGCGCGTAATGCAACCGCCTCCGGGGTATTTGCCGTGCCCTCTGTATTGATCCATTGGGCAGATGCCTGCTGTGCCTGCTTTAAGGTCTGCAGATCACAGCTTAATGAAGCCACACGGAACACAGGAAGTCCCGACTGCCGTGCACCGAAGAAATCACCGGGTCCTCTGAGCTTCAGGTCCTCCTCTGCGATCTTAAAGCCGTCGGTGGTACTGCAAAGAGCTTTCAGCCGTCCGTTTGTCTCTGCATTTTTACTGTGGGACACCAGGATACAATAGCTTTTTGCGCTGCCTCTTCCCACTCTGCCCCGAAGCTGGTGCAGCTGAGAAAGGCCGAACCGGTCCGCATCCTCGATCACCATTAAGGTGGCATTGGGCACATCCACGCCTACCTCGATCACCGTGGTAGCCACCAGCACATCTGCCTCCTGCCGGGCGAAGCTGCCCATAACAGCGTCCTTTTCCGCGCCCTTCATCTGCCCGTGGAGCAGTGCCACCCGCAGGTCCGGGAACACGGTTTTCTGCAGGGTCTCTGCCCACACCGTAGCCGCGGTAATGTCCAGATCTCCGTTCTCCTCCACCGCAGGACACACCACATAGCACTGATGCCCCTCTGCCACCTGCTTGCGGATAAAGGCATTGATCCGTGCCCGGTAGCTCTCCCCCACCAGGAAGGTGTCGGTCTGCTGCCGTCCGGGAGGCAGCTCGTCCAGAATGGACACCTCCAGATCGCCGTACATCAAAAGTGCCAGGGTTCTGGGGATCGGCGTTGCGGACATCACCAGAAGGTGTGGATCCGCCCCTTTCCCCGATAGGGCAGAGCGCTGCCCCACGCCGAAGCGGTGCTGCTCGTCCGCGATCACAAGGCCGAGATCTTTAAACACCGTACTTTCAGACACCAAAGCGTGGGTACCCACCACAAGATCCGTTTCCCCTGCCGCAATGGTCTCCCGGGTCTCTTTTTTCGTTTTTGGCGTCAAGGAGCCTGTGAGCAGGCTGACCCGCACCCCCAGGGGTGTCAGCAATTGGGAAAGGGATCGGTAATGCTGCTCTGCCAGAATTTCCGTGGGTGCCATCAGTGCCGCCTGCTTGCCGTTTTTCACTGCAAGGTAGCCGGCCGCTGCTGCCACCATCGTCTTACCGCTTCCCACATCGCCCTGCACCAGCCGGTTCATAGGTGTGCCCCGCTTCAGATCAGATACGATCTCCTCAATGGCCCGCTGCTGAGCACCGGTCAGGGTGAAGGGCAGCGCTCCGTAAAAGGAGGAAAGATCTGTATGCTTATAGGGCGGAAGCTTCTTTCCCGCACGGGCGGCACGCATCAGGGACAGTCCTGCGGAGAATACGAAAAACTCCTCAAAGATCAGCCTTCTTTTCGCCAGCTCCGCCTCCTCCATAGAGGTGGGCTGGTGGATGGCATAATAGGCCCGCTCCGCAGGCAGGATCCCGTACTCTCTTCGCACCGATTCCGGCAGCACCTCTGCCGGTACGGGGCAGACAGACAGTGCCTGCTGCACCGCCTTCAGCACCGAGGCATTGGAAAGACCGGCAGTAAGCGGATAGATGGGTAACACCCTCCGGGTCAGCACAGGTGAACTGTCCGGCTCCTCAAACACAGGGGAGGTCATACCGTAGCCCATATAGTCCCCGGTGAGCGTGCCGTAAAAGATATACTCCCTGCCGTACTGAAGACGGTCTGTAGTAAATTTCTGATTGAAGAAGGTCAGGTTCAGCCGCGCCGTATGGTCCGCCACCCGTACCTTGGTAATGTCCAGACCCTTCCGGATCTTGTGGGTCTGAGGAGAGCTCATAACCATTGCCCGAAAGCAGGCAGGCTTGTCCACCTCCAGCTTATCGATGGTGGTAAGCCGGGTTCGGTCCTCATAGCCACGGGGAAAATGGCAGATCAGATCCTCCAGGGTAAAAATATTCAGGGCAGCGAACTGCTTTGCCTTGGACGGACCAACCCCCTTCAGGATCGTTACCGGATCCGAAAGCTTTGCCACAGCCTCACCTCCCTGAAATCATACATTTATATAATTATAACATACATATCCCAAATTGCAATTATTAAAAAGGGTATGAAAAAACGCCTTCCGGAATTTCGGAAGGCGATATTTTCAGAGTGATCAGGCCAGCTTGTTCAGCTGCAGGGTCATGCTGCTCTTCTTGCGGGCAGCGGTATTCTTATGCAGAATGCCCTTGCTGACAGCCTTGTCCACGATCTGCACTGCATCCTTGTAAGCAACCTCGGCAGCAGCCTTATCGCCACCGGCGATAGCAGCCTCGTACTTCTTGAGGACAGTCTTCATCTCGGACTTGTTGGCCTTGTTCTTCTCGTAAGCGATCTTGGAACGGATAATATCCTTCTTAGAGGACTTGATGTTTGCCATTGTTACACCTCCTGTTCTGCATTCTATTTCACGCAAGTACACATTATAGCGTGACTTGTCTGTAAAATCAATACCTTTTTTAAATTTTTTCTCCTTTTGCACCCTGTTTTTTCCTGTCAAGTCCTATTTTTTAACACCGTTTTTTCCTTCCGTCAACATTTTGCCCAAGGAAAAAGTAGGAAAACCGTCGACAGGTGTCGAATAATGTTATGTTAACCCAAATGTATATTAACACCCTTTGCGGCTGATTTTCACACCCTGTGGAAAAACCTGTGGATAATGTGGATAACTTATGCTTTTCAACAGTTATTTTCCTTCATTTCCCTTTTTGACCCCTGTTAAATCGTGTATAAATGTGTGAATACGGACGACTTTTTAACATTTTCCCTCGCGTTATGTTGCCACTGTACACCCTGTTATTTTTGCGCCAATTTTCCCGAAAAAGTTGGCATTTCCCCCAACGGGGGCGTTTTCGGACAGCGGTTTTCTAAAATTCACAAGATTTTTTTGTTGAAGTTGCACAAATTTTACCGCTGTATGATTTTTCCTCAGCGGGAAATACTCTTAAGCAGTGGGGAGTCGAACACCGACAGCCCCACTGCTTAAGGTACAAATTCGCTGGAGGAACGCTATGCAGGGAAAAGTAGAGATCTGCGGTGTGAACACCGCCCGGCTGAAGATTTTAACACAGGAAGAGATGACTGTGCTGCTGCGCAGAGCAAAGGAGGGGGATACTGCCGCCAGAGAAAAGCTTATTGAAGGAAACCTTCGGCTGGTGCTTTCCGTGATCCAGCGCTTCGACAAACGGGGCGAAGCGCCGGATGACCTGTTTCAGGTGGGATGCATCGGTCTGATCAAAGCGATCGAAAATTTCGATCCCACAAAAGAGGTAAAATTTTCCACCTACGGCGTGCCTATGATCGCAGGAGAGGTGCGGCGGTATCTCAGAGACAATTCTGCCATCCGGGTATCCCGCTCTCTGCGGGATGTGGCCTACAAGGTGCTCCAATGCAAGGAGACACTGACCGTGACCATGGGACGGGAGCCTACCCTGGAGGAGCTTTCCCGGGAGCTGTCACTGCCCCAGGAGGACATCAGCGAGGCACTGGATGCAGTATGTGCACCGGTCAGTCTTTTTGATCCCGTATATGCCGACGGCGGTGATCCCCTCACCGTAATGGATCAGGTCAGAGACACGAAAAATACCGAGACAGAGTGGATGGAAAAAATCGCCCTGCGGGGCGCATTCCGGAAGCTGGGGCAGCGGGAGAAGCAGATCCTCAATCTGCGCTTTATCGGAGGAAAGACCCAGATGGAGGTCGCCTCCCTTGTGGGCATTTCCCAGGCCCAGGTGTCAAGGCTGGAAAAAAGCGCCCTGAACAGTATGCGTAAGAGCATTAGTTAAAGAAGCGCAAGGGCGCTTGCCCGCCAATTTCCAATTTATCGCTTTTGTCTATCGAATGATATTGTAGGGGCGATTATCAATCGCCCGCGTGATTTGCAACGCAAATCACCATTGCCTGCGGCAATGACGGGCGTGCTGCAGAGCGCAGCGAATCT
>JAZNZZ010000152.1:0-2342 GCA_045595205.1 Faecousia sp. | reverse complement strand
GTTTTCCGGAAGGCCGCGGGAAATTATAGCATAAACGTCGAAGCTTGTCAAGGACAAAGCTTAAAATAAGCGCCATCCAAATGTATGAAATTTGGATGGCGCTATAGATGCTTAATTGGTGTAATTGTCGAAATAACCCTGCACCAGGATCACGGGAGTACCCTTGTCGCCGGAGCCGGAGGTCAGGTCGCACAGAGAGCCGATGAGATCCGTCAGACGGCGGGGGGTAGTGCCCTGGGAGGCCATATTGCCCACAAGGCTGGAGCCGTCTTTTTCGGAGATCTTGTTCTTGATGGCATCCTGCAGCGCCTTGCCGGAGAGACCTGCAAAGTCATTATCTGCCAGATACTTCAGCTTCAGCTCGTTGGGTGTACCCTCCAGACCCTCAGTGTAGGCGGGGGAGACAACGGGGTCAGCCAGCTCCCAGATCTTGCCCACGGGGTCTTTGAAAGCACCGTCACCGTAGACCATTACTTCAATGTGCTTGCCGGTGATCTCCAGAAGTTTTGCCTGAATGTCTGCCACCAGCTGACGGCAGTCACGGGGGAACAGCTTTACGGTATTCTCTGTGGCCTTGTTGGAGCCAAGCAAGCCGTAATTTTCGTTGCAGCCGCTGCCGTCCACAGGCGCGGTCATAATTTCATCCAGACCGAAAACGCGCTCACCGCCGGCGGCCTTCAGCAGGCGCTTGGTGCGTGCCCGGGTGTGGATGTCACAATGCAGGACATTCTTGGTGTAGGAAAGGATAGCCCGGGGATCGTTGGCAAAGATGACCTCCACCTCAGCACCGCTCTCCCGGATCAGCTGAGAGTAGTATTCCACATAGTCCACGCCGGTGAAGGGATGCTTCACATAGCCGAACAGCTCGCGGTAGCGCTTTTCATCCAGCACATCCTTGTAGGGATCAACGCCGTGCTTGTCCATCATATCCCAGTCAATGAGGTGGTTGCCCACTTCGTCAGAGGGGTAAGACAGCATCAGGACCACCTTCTTGCAGCCCTTGGCGATGCCGCGCAAACAGATGGCAAAACGGTTACGGCTGAGGATGGGGAAGATCACACCCACAGTTTCACCGCCCAGCTTGGCACGAACATCTGCAGCGATGTTGTCCACAGAAACATAGTTACCCTGTGCCCGGGCAACGATGGCTTCGGTCATAGCCACCACATCGCGGTCACGGGGGGTCAGCTCGCCGTTTTCCATTGCCTGTGCAATGCAGCCGCTGACGATCTCAACAAGATTATCACCCTCACGGATGATGGGCGCGCGGATACCCATAGAAACAGTACCTAACATCCGGCCCATATTCAACACTCCTAATCTGACATAAAAATTACGGTTTTTCCGTCAATGTCATTTTTTACCCAAACATTATAATACAAGAGAAGTCATTTGTAAAACAAAATCTTTAAAAATTTTGAAAATTATTTTCCCAGCTCAAGAGTTTTCTGGTAAGCGGACATTACTGCGTCCATTGTACAGCCGCGGAAGCCACCCATTTCCAGGGCATTTACACCCATAATGGTGGTGCCGCCGGGGGAGCAGACCGCATCCTTTAGGACAGCGGGGTGCATACCGGTCTCCACCAGCATTTTGGCAGTGCCTGCCACTGTCTGAGCGGCATAGGCAAGGGCCTTGTCCCGGGGCAGACCGCAGGCAACAGCGCCGTCCGCCAGTGCTTCCACAAACAGGCTCACAAAGGCAGGACCGCAGCCGGACAGGGCGCTGCCCGCATCGATCAGCTTTTCCGGCAGATGATCCACAAGACCTGCGTGGGCGAGAGCATTGCGGAAGGTGGCAATTGCCTCCTGGGATACATTTTCTGTGGTGTCAAACAAAATGGTGCCGCCGCCTACAGAGGCGGGAATGTTGGGCATAATGCGGATCACAGGGTAGTGGTCACCTGCCATTTTGCGAATGTCGTCGATGCACACACCGGCAGCCATGGAAACCAGAACAAAATCCTGTGTCCGCGCTGCCAGCACCGGTGCGATGGACCGGAGCATTGCGCCCATTACCTGAGGCTTCACACCCAGGAAAATAAAGCCGCAGCTTTCTGCCACTGCCTCTGTGGTGGCGGTGTGGCAGCCGAGGGATGCAGCCAAGGCTTCTGCCTTCTCTGTCATCTGGTCTGCCAGAGTGATATTTTCAGGTGCCATTGCCTTTGCAGCTGCCCGGGCAAGGGCCCCGCCCATATTGCCGGCACCGATAAAACCGAATTTGGTATTCATAAAAAAGCCTCCTTATCGAATCTGTCCGTCACCGTGGATCACATACTTGTAGGTACAGATCTCATCCAGACCCATAGGACCGCGGGCGTGAAGCTTCTGGGTGGAGATGCC
>JAZNZZ010000151.1:0-2124 GCA_045595205.1 Faecousia sp. | reverse complement strand
TGCCGCCGGTTTCCTTGCTGTTGATCAGGTTCAAAGTACCGGTGTACACACAGAAGGCACGGCGGCCGCTCTCATTATCCTTGGAGGTGATGGTATGTCCGTTCAGATCCAGGGTAATGTTGTGCTCGGCAGGATATTCCTCAGTACCCACATAGGCAGCAACATTCAGGGCAATATCCGCTTTCAGGATCAGCTTTGCGGTGACCGTCTTTCCGGCCTTGGCAGCTGCACGGGTAATGCTGTCCTCCCCGGTATCGCGAAACCAATTATTGAATTCTCCGAGACTTCCGATCTCCACCCAGCCGGCGCTGTTTTCCGTGTAGGAAACGCCGTCGGTGACTTCTACTGTTTTTGCCGATGCTGTTGCCGGGATCATGGATAATACCATAACCAGTGCCATTGCAGCACTCAGCAATTTCTTAAATGTGCTTGTCATAGGATCTTCCTCCTTTTGTTCTGCTACCGAAAAACGGTATAGTTATGTTAATTATAGCACGAAATCCACTTGATTTCAATAAGCTGTTTTCAATTTATGCTTGTTTTTCTGCCTTTTTGTGCTTTTTATTATTTTAATTTTGATGTAGCTTTTTTTCGTGTTTGCCTGTATAATGATAAAAACACACGCTTGGGGGTTATACTATGCAATATGGCTTTGGTGTGGATCTGGGCGGTACTACCGTCAAGATCGCATATTTTGATGAAACGGGCAGGCTGCTTCACAAGTGGGAGATCCCCACAGTCACCGGGAACGGCGGAAAGCAGATCCTGCCGGACATTGCCGCGGCGGTGCTGGGGTATCTGGAGGAAAACAACATTTCCCGGGATTCTGTACTTGGCATCGGCATCGGCGTGCCCGGTCCTGTGTTCTCCGACGGCACAGTGAACAAGTGCATCAATCTGGGCTGGGGTGTTTTCAACATCCAAAAGGAGCTGGAAAAGCTTACCGGTTTCCCTGTAAAAGCGGGCAACGATGCCACGGTAGCTGCTCTGGGTGAATGCTGGAAGGGCGGCGGTCAGGGCTGCGACAATATGGTATTTGCCACACTGGGTACCGGTGTTGGCGGCGGTATCGTAGTGGGCGGCAGGGTCATCCACGGTGTACACGGTGCCGGCGGCGAGATCGGTCACATCGTTCTGAACCGGGAGGAAGAGGAAGTCTGCAACTGCGGCAAGCGTGGCTGCGTGGAGCAGTACTGCTCTGCTACCGGCATCGTGCGGATCGCAAAAAAGGCTCTGGCTGCCTCTGAAAAGCCCTCCTGTCTGCGGAATATCGAGCCTTTGACCTGCAAGGATGTTTTCGATGCCGGCAAGGAACAGGATGCCCTTGCCCTTGAGATTTTGGAGCAGGTGTACGGCTATCTTGGTGAGTTCCTTGCCAATGTGTGCAATGTGGTGGACCCGGAGGTGGTGGTGCTGGGCGGCGGCGTAAGCAAGGCCGGGCAGATGCTCCTGGAGGGTGCACAGCGCTACTACGAAAAATTTGCATTCCACGCCTGCCGGGATGTCCGTTTTGCCCTTGCTTCCTTAGGCAATGATGCCGGTGCTTACGGCGCATTTAAACTTGTTTTGGAGGATTGAATATGGATATGAAAGCCCTATTTAAGCTCTCTTACGGTCTTTTCGTTTTGACCGCCCGGCAGGACGGTCGGGACAACGGCTGCATCATCAACACCTGCACCCAGCTGACGGATACACCGCTGCAGATCCAGGTGACGGTGAACAAAAGCAATCTCACCCACGATATGATCAAAGAAACCGGTATTTTTAATGTGTCCGTTCTTACGGAGGAGACCACCTTCTGGGTATTCCAGCACTACGGCTTCCAGTCCGGCAGAGCTGTGGACAAGTTCGCCAATCTGCCGGAGCTCCGCACAGAAAACGGTCTGAGGTATGTGGCAGGCTGCACCAATGCCGTCATCAGCGGCAGGGTGGTAAGCACCGTGGATCTGGGCACCCACACCCTGTTCGTGGCTGAGGTCACTGAGGCTAAGGTGCTGGACACCGTTCCCAGCGTGACCTATCAGTATTATTTCGACCACATCAAGCCGAAACCGGACGCCAAACCGGCGGAAGAGCAGAAAAAATGGGTCTGTCAGATCTGCGGATACGCCTATGACGGAAAAG
>JAZNZZ010000150.1:0-9439 GCA_045595205.1 Faecousia sp. | reverse complement strand
AATCGCCCCTACAATGTCATTCGATAGACTGAACGATAAATGCGAAGGCAGTTGCTTTTTTCTGTTTATCTGCTATAATGCACATTCGAGGTGTATTTATGGAAAAGAAAAAATCCCCCCTTGTGGGAGAAAACAAGATGCGTGTTATGCCTGTGGGAAAGCTTTTGTTTACAATGGCGCTTCCTCTGGTGATCTCTATGCTGGTGCAGGCGCTGTATAACATTGTGGATACCTTTTTCGTGTCCCTTGTTTCTGCCGATGCCACCGGCGCTCTGTCCTTTGCTTTCCCGGTGCAGAATCTGCAGATCGGCTGCTCCACGGGTATTGCCGTGGGTGTGAACAGCCTGCTGAGCAAATCTCTGGGAGAGAATAACCGGGAGCGGGCAAACCGTGCCGCCGGCAACGGCATCGTTTTGATGCTGATGTTTGTGGCAGCCTTTATGCTCTTTGGCTTTTTGGGCACAAATACCTATTATAAGATGTTCAACATCAGCGATACCGTCCGGGAGTACGGCATCAGCTATACCGCCATCTGCAGCATTTTCACCCTTGGCATTTTCGTGGAAATTATGGGTGAACGGCTGCTTCAGGCCTCCGGCAGGACCATTTATACTATGTTCACCCAGGGCATTGGCGCGGTGATCAATATTATTCTGGACCCCCTGTTCATTATGGGCTCTCAGGGTCTGGAGGCACGGTTCGGCATCCGGCTGCCCTTTGCCTTCCCTGCTATGGGCGTTGCCGGTGCAGCCGTTGCCACTGTGGTGGGTCAGTGGGTGGCAGGACTTTTGGCGGTGGTGTTCAACCTTCTTAAAAACAAGGATGTTTCCTTCCGATTCCGGTATATGAAGCTGGACAGGGATGTGGTCGCCAAGATCCTCACCGTGGGCATCCCCTCGATTATTATGATGGCAATCGGCTCTGTGATGACCTTCTGTATGAATCAGGTGCTCCTTGGCTTCCGCGACACCCACGGACAGACCCCTGCCAATGTGTTCGGCATTTACTTTAAGCTCCAGAGCCTTGTGCTGATGCCCCTGTTCGGCATCAACAACGCTTCCATCTCCATCATTGCCTACAATTACGGCGCTCGGCTTCCCAAACGGATCACCGGCACTCTGAAATGGGCCTTCGGCGGTGTGTTTTCCATCCTGCTTCTGGGGTGCATCGTGTTTTTGCTGATCCCGGACAAGCTGATGGGCATTTTCGGCTCCTCCGGCGGTGCAGATGCTGCGGCGCTGGTGGATATGGGCGTGGTGGCTATGCGGATCATCTGCCTGCATTTCCCCGTTGCCGCCGTGGGCATCTCCATCGGTGCCAGCTTTCAGGCATTGGGCAACGGTAATTATTCCACCATTACCTCCCTGTGCCGCCAGCTCATCGTCCTGATCCCCGCCGCCTACCTTCTGAGCCTGACGGGTTCTGTGGATGCGGTGTGGTGGTCCTTCCCCATTGCGGAGGTGGTCAGCGCCGCCGCAACCCTGTACTTCTACGGAAAGATCTATAAGAAAAAGATCAAGCCAATGTTTGAGGAGTAAATTTCAATTTAGCGGGCTGTCCCATTAAGATGTCGTAGGGGCGAACTATGTTCGCCCGTCGTTGTGTACCAATGTGTTTTAGAGCGGGCGAACACAGTTCGCCCCTACGGTGTTGATCGATAGACAGCACGATAAACAGGAATTTGTTCCCTTACGGCTTCAATGCGCCGGTGGTTTCGATAATGTCCGCGCCCAGCGCCTCTGCCTGCCGGAGCTGCTCCTCCGTTTCCAGGATCCACAGACCCAGCTTGCCGTACTTTTTCGCCATTTGGCACATCTCCGGGGTTGCCATAGGAAGCTTGACCCAGCTTGTGAGATGGGAGGGAAGGGGCATCCACACCACCAGGGGGTTGTTTTTCAAAAGACCCTTCACGGTGATCAGTGTTTCCTCGTCCACGAAGCCGTCATAGTGGATGGTGGCATTGGGGAAACGCTCCGTCACCAGCCGGATGTTTTCCGGCTTGACACAGGTAAACCCGGCATCTACACCGGTGCGCTCCACAATGTCAAACATAATAAGCTTCTGCTCCAAAGTGAATCGCTCGAACTTGTTGTCCAGCTTCGCGTGGAGCTTTTTCTCTGCAATATAGGTCAGCGCTTCCTCCAGAAGGGGGACTTTTGTGCCACGGAACTGCTCCCCCATAAAAAGACCTGCATCCAGTGCGGTCAGTTCCCCGTAGGTCATTTCTGCTGCCACCCGCTCCTGCACAGGCTCACCCTCCGGGGTGCGGCAGGTACGGAGAATGGTTCTGTCGTGAAACAGTACGCACTGTCCGTCAGCGGTGAAAATGGGGTCTGTTTCAATGATCTTATAGCCCTGCTCGTAAGCGGCGCGAAAGGCGGGCATCGTATTTTCGGGATATTCGGTGCTGACACCTCTGTGTGCTTGAAAAATCATAGGAGCTCCTCCAAAATTCGTTGCATATCTTCTTTTCTGGGGGGCAGTGTGCCTTCTGTCAGACAGGCGGCTGTGCCGTAGGCAACGGCGGTTTTCAGACACTGCGCGGGTGCTTCTCCTGTGGAAGCTGCTGCAATGAAACCGGCAATGGTGCTGTCACCGGCACCGATGGTGGACACTGCCTGTACCCTGGGGGGTACGGCGGTGTAGATCTTGTTTTCCGTCAACAGTACAGCACCCTGCTCTCCCATAGAAACCATTACATTTTCTACGCCTGCATCGGAAAATACCTTTGCACTTTGGGCTGCTTCTGCAAGGGTCTGTACAGAACAACCTGTATATTCCGCGATCTCTTCCTGATTGGGCTTGATCAGCCAGGGCTTAATGGTAAAAATATCCTCCGGGGTCAGGGACTTGGAATCCAGTATCAGCTTTGCCCCGCGGCTTTTCAGGGTTTGCAAAAAGGAAATGACAGCTTCCTTGGGTATGCCTGCGCTTACCCGGCCTGTGAAGGTCACATAGGTGCTTTCGTCCACAGACATCAGCTCCAGCACCTCCTGCAGCATATCCGCCTCTACGGAAAAGCCGGAAAAGCTGATCCGGGTCTCCGGCTGACCGTCACAGTGAAGCGTCAGGTTCTCCCGGATCCTGCCGGGGCGCTCCAGATACAGGGCACTTACCCCTGCATTTTTCACACCCTGCTTAAATTCTTCTCCGTTGTCCCTGCCCAGCACGATGATGGCGGTGTTGGGAATGCCGCCGGCACACAGGGCGCGGCTGATATTCACACCCTTGCCACCGGCTTCCCGGGAGGTGACTGTTGCCAGATTTTCACTGCCTGCGGAAAAGCTCGCGGTACTTGCGTGAACATCGTAGGCGGGATTCAGGGTCAGTGTGTAGATCTTCATAGCTTCCTCACAGTCTGGGGGCGTTGGCAAGGAGATATTCCTCCGCCTCCGGGTTCCACATTCCGCCGTGCTTTTTCACAAGAAGATCCAGCTGCCGGTACAGCTCGTTGGTCTTGCCCAGCTCCTCCAGATCCGCAATGGCGATCAGGGGCAGGTCCAGCTCATTGTAGCACACCTTCTTTGCACCGCTGGGCTTTTCCATTGCAAAAATGGTGTCCGCTGCCGCGTTCAGACCCAGAATGTGGGAGACCAGTGCGCCGGGCTCGATTCGCTTGCTTTCCATCAGCTGCAGCACATCGCACATATCCAGCGGGATGCTGCCCGCAGTGCCTACCACATGGATGCCGTCGTAATGCACCCGGTACAGGTTCAGGCTGCCGGGGAGATCGTGCACGGGAGGGCCTGCGAAGAAGTTGATGCAGCCATCCTCCCGGCAGATTTTCTCTGCCATGGTAAACAGGGCAGGCACAGGCACCATCACATACACATCGTCAAAGCCACCGTCGGACAGCTCCAGAAGGGTCTTGACCGGGTCTTCCATACCGCTTGTGTTGAGGTAGACCACCTCTGTGCCCTTTTTTGCAGCCTTTTCGGGAGGGGACATCCGGGCGGCATAATCCAAACGGCTCTGATCCAGATCCGTCACCACCACCTGGGCAACACCGGCATAGCCTGCAGCCAGCTCCACGCAGCCGATGCCCATAGGACCGGCACCGCCTAAAATGGCCATTTTGCCGCCCTTCTTCGCACCGTCGGTGCGGGTATAGTCGGTGTAGTCCGTATGATAAAAGCCCTTGAAGCCGCGGATGCAGCAGGCCAAAGCCTCAGCCAGAGAACCGGCAAAGTAACCCTCGCCACCATAGGGCAGCAGACAACCACGCTCCAGTACCAGCTTGGGCACGACGGCATACTGGGTGTTGCCGCCCACGAAGGGATAGGAGTAGCCGGGGTCATAGCCGCTGGGCAGCTTCAGTGCAGGCTGCAAAACCACCTTCTGTCCCACTTTCCACTGATCCTTCAGAGAAGCACCCACCTCCACGATCTCACCGCAAAGCTCGTGCCCCACGATCACGGGATTTTCTGCAATGTCCGGGGGTACACGCTTGTGGGCAGTGCCCTGCTTCACTGCCTTGTAGGTGGAGGCGCACACAGAGTCGCTGACCACCCGCACCAGAACCTCTTCTTCCGTAATTTCCGGCAGCTGGAATTCCTCCAGACGCAGATCGTTGGCACCGTAAAGCCGTAAAGCTTTTGTTTTCATAATGTAAGCCTCTTTTCTTGACTTTTATTCTAGCTTAGATTATATTTAAAATGATCAATAAATCAATAACCGCCGGTAAAATGTACAAATAATCATAAATAATAATGAAATGATCAAAAAAGGAGTTATTATGCTCATCAGTGAACGACACGCACAGATCCTGCAGGAGTTGGAAAAGAACCCGGACATCACCGTTGCCCAGATGGCAAGAAAGCTTAACTTCTCCGAGCCTACCATCCGCCGGGATTATACGGAGCTCCACCGCCGGGGCGTCATCACCAAGCACTATGGCGGCGCGACACTGAACCGGGATACCGGCTCTCCGGATCAGGAGATCCCCTTTGTGCTGCGGGAAAACGAGCGCAGTAAGCCAAAAGAGAAAATGGGTCTGCTGGCATCCGGGTATGTCCGGGACGGTATGGTGATTATGCTGGACGGCTCCACCAGTGCCTACCACCTTGTGCCTTACCTTGCCAAATTCAAGGATATTATCGTGATCACCAGCGGCGCAAAAACGGCAGTGGCTCTTGCGGAGCTGCAGATCCCTGTCTTCTCCACAGGAGGGAAAATGCGTACCAATTCCTTTTCCTATATCGGAAAGGAGGCAGAGGATGCGGTGCGCCGGTACAACGCGGACATTGCCTTTTTCTCCTGCCACGGCCTGTCTCTGGAGGGTATGATGAGTGACCCCTCTGTGGAGGAGTGCCATCTGCGGCAGGTGATGCAGGAAAAGGCAAGGGAAAAGTATCTGCTGTGTGACAGCAGCAAGCTGAACCGTACCTATTTCTACGATATGGGAAATATTTCCTCTTTAAACGGTGTGATCTCCGACAAGCCCTTGCCGGAAGCACTTTCCCGCCTTTTGACCAAACAAACAAGGCGCTGACTCTTTCGAGCCAGCGCCGTTTTTACATAAATATCAATTTCGTGCACGGTTGCACCCCCCGTTGTCATTGCGAACCAGTGACCTATGTCACTGGTGTGGCAATCCGTAAAGTAAGTATTTGGAACGGATTCCCACGCCAGTGTGTGCACTGGCTCGGAATGACACGGAGGATTGTACGGAACGATAAACAGGAATTTAGCTCAGTGCGTCTTTTAATTTCTCCAGAGCTCTTTTTTCGATCCGTGAAACATAGCTGCGGCTGATGCCGGTGAGCTCCGCCACCTCCCGCTGCCTTCGGGGGACACCGCCGCCCAGACCGTACCGGGCAACGATCACCTGCCGCTCCTGGGGTGTCAGCACCGTATCCACCGCCTTGCAAAGCTTCCGCAGATCCTCCCGGTTGGTGACCCGCTCCAGAAGATCCGCCTCGTCACTGACCACATCCATCAGTACCAATGCCGCGCCGTCATTGCCGGTCTCAATGTAATCGGACAGGGACACATCCTGCCCGGTCTTTTTCTGCGCCCGGAAGTGCATCAGGATCTCATTTTCCACACATCTTGCGGCATAGGTGGCAAGCCGCGCCCCCTTGGAGGCATCAAAGCTTTCGATGCCCTTGATCAGCCCAATGGTACCGATTGAGATCAGATCCTCCTGATCTGAGACCTGGGCATAGTATTTTTTCATAATATGTGCCACCAGGCGGAGATTCCGTTCAATGAGAATGTTTCGTGCCTCCCGGTCACCCTGTGCGGAAAGCGCCAGATAATGCTGCTCTTCTTCCAGGGTAAGAGGCTTGGGGAAGGAGCCTGTGGATAGCTGCAGTGAGTACATCAGTCCGCTGAGCATAAGCCAGACGGCGGCGATCATACGCCTCACCTCCAAAGAAAGCCTATTCCCCCTTGCCCGTCCTTTTTCCAATAAAAAATCCAGGCTGCACCCTTTGTGCAGCCTGGGAAAATATACGGTGTTTGCTATTTTTCCTTCTTTTTGCTTTTTTTCTTCCTGGTCTCGCCGTAGCCATAGCCGTAGGCCTTGCCGTAGTAGCCGCCCTTGTCCTTGAAGTCCACCCGGTTCAGGACAACGCCCAGGATCTTTGCTCCGGACATTTTCAGCTGCTGCACGATACGGCGCTCCAGCTTGGCGCTGTTGTTGGCGGTGTCCACCACCATCAGAACACCGTCCAGAGACGGTGCCATAACCGCACAGTCGATGACCTGACCCACGGGGGCGGCATCCACGATCACATAGTCAAAGACCTCCTTCAGGGCACCGATCAGCTTGGGGAAATTCTCACCGCTGAGAAGCTCGGAGGCGTTGGGGACCCGGGTGCCGGCAAACATAATATAAAGCTTGGGCACATCGGTCTCATAGATCAGCTCGTCGGCATTTGCCTGACCGGACAGGAAATGGCTGAGACCGTTTACTTTTTCGTGCAGGTGCAGGCGGTTTGCCAGCACGCTTTTCCGCAGGTCGGCATCCATCAAAAGGACACGCTTGCCCGCCTGTGCAAAGGAAGCGGCAAGCTGAAAGGAAATGGTGGATTTGCCTTCTGCGGCGCTGAAGCTGGTAAGTGCAACGGCCTTGATGTTGGAGCCGCTGAAGATCATGTTGGTACGGAGGGTCTTGATGGCTTCGGAGACCTGGAATTCTTTTGTGATAAAACGGTTTACTGCAATGGGTTCCATATGGTCTCCTCCTTACTTTTTGGTATCGATCTTGCGGATAAAGAGGTTCAGATTCGCACCTCTTTTTTTCCTCTGTACGCCAATGCCCAGATTGCTGACGGTCTCCAGCTCCTTGGAGATGGGGATCACACCCAGGGTGCTGAGCCCCAGATGGCGGGAAACATCCTCGTCGGTACGGATGGTGTCATCCATCAGGTAGATCGTCAGCAGCACCAGAACCGTCAGCACAAGACCAATGATGGCAGCCAGAACGGTATTGGTCGTAAGATTAGGACCGGTCTTGTGGGAGGGTACCTCTGCCTCATACACCAGATTGACCGCATCCACAGCCATGATCTGCTTGATCTGTTCGCTGGAGACCTCCCGGACACAGTTGGCAATGGCGGCTGCCCGGTCGGGATAGGTGTCCTCCACAACGATCTGCAGCACACGGGTATTGTCAATGGCGGTGACGGAGATCTTGCCCGCCAGCTGACCTACGGACATAGGCAGGGACAGCCGGCTGATGACCTCCCGGGTCACATTTTCGCCGGTGATCAGCACCTGATAGTCCTTGACCATAAAGTTGGCAAGGTTATAGTCAGAGGAGGAAAGCTCAGAATCCGAGGAACGGGTGAGCACATACATACGGGTCTTTGCCGTATAGTAGTCCTGTACAAAAAAATTGGTGTAGCAGGCACCCAGAATTGCGAACACAAGAACACCAACAAAAAGGACCCAAAGCTTCTTCCGGAAGAAAAAGAACAGATCCACCAGATCGATCTCGACCTTTTGCTTTTGATTATCCATAGCAGTACAGATTCCCTTCGTAATTTGCGCCATTATACCACAGAATGCAAGGTTAGACAAGTACCGGAGAGAAAATTTACAAAAGGCAGAAAAATGTGCGGCACAGCGGTAAATTTTTGGGAAAAGTCCCCTGCCAGTTGACCGAAAGGGGCGAAAAAGCCTGTAAAATGCAGGTGTAAGTCAAAGCCACACCAAAAATTACAGGAGGAAAAAGTATGAAAAAGAATTTGACAGAGCTGGTATTTATCCTTGACCGCAGCGGGTCTATGGCAGGACTGGAGGGCGACACCATCGGCGGCTTCAACGGTATGCTGGAAAAGCAGAAGCGTGAGCCGGGTGAGGCGGTGGTATCCACGGTGCTGTTTGACAATGTGAGCCAGGTGATCCACGACCGGGTGGACCTGCAAAGAATCGAACCTCTGACGGAAAGAGAATACTATGTCCGGGGCAGCACCGCACTTCTGGATGCGGTGGGCAGCGCCATCCACCACATCGGCAATGTCCACAAGTATGCCCGGGAGGAGGATGTGCCGGAAAAGACACTGTTTGTGATCACCACCGACGGAATGGAAAACTCCAGCAGACATTATAATTATGAAAAGGTGCGGGAAATGATTTGCCGGCAGAAGGAAAAGTACGGCTGGGAGTTCATTTTCCTGGGTGCCAACATCGATGCTGCAAAGGAGGCGGCACGGTTCGGCATCGGCACGGAGTTTGCTGCGGATTACCACGCAGACAGCCGGGGCACCGGCGCTGTCTATGAATCGGTGGAGGATGCCATCCATCAGGTGCGCGCCTGTGCAAAGCCTCTCTCCGCCGGCTGGAAGAGAAGGGTAAACCAAGACTTCACAGAAAGAAAAAAGAAATAAATCCCCCAAAATGCAGATGTGCCGTCCAATGTCATTAAGATAAGAAAAAGCGTGTCATTCTGAGGACCCTGAGCATAGTCGAAGGGGACGAAGAATCCCCTTCAAAAATGATGGAGATCCTTCGCAATAGATAAGGTATGATTGCCACCGGCAACCATTGTTATTAGGAGATTCGCTGCGCTCTGCAGCACGCTCAGGATGACACGCTTAACTAAGTGACATTGATGTGCCGTCCTGCGTTTTTTTATATTTATAGAGGAAAAAGTTAAAAATACAGGGAAAAAGTCCTTGACAATTTACCTTTCCGGTGCTAAAATGGTCGAGCCGCATTGAATGGGCTGAAGTTGGTGCGCCCAAAAAAGCGCCCCACGCCTTTAGAGCGAGTCTACAAAAATGAAGTAGGTGAAAAAGGAATGAAAGCAGTTATCGTGACCGGTGGCAAGCAGTATACCGTGGCGGAAGGCGATGTCCTGTACATCGAGAAGCTGGAGGCTGAGGCTGAGGCTACCGTGAAGTTCGAGCAGGTTCTGGCAGTGCTGGACGGTGAGAACTCCAAGATCGGCGCTCCCGTTGTGGAGGGTGCATCTGTCGAGGCTAAGGTC
>JAZNZZ010000149.1:0-20640 GCA_045595205.1 Faecousia sp. | reverse complement strand
TTTGTGTATTTCCAGCATTTTTAACGCACAGCAGCACGGATAAACGCCTTTATAGGCGATTTATCACTGTGGTGCACCGCCCAAGGGCCGCAGTCCGCAGTCCTTTGTGGGGAATTCTTATTATTCTGTGGGCATCTGCGTGGGATGCTCCAGGGTGTAATTGACCGCCTCTACGATCCAATCCTTCATCTGCTGGGTCAGCACCACATCTCCCTGGCTCACCCAGCGCCACTGCCGCAGATGGGCTTCGATCACATCCACATTGACTTCTTCAATGGCGGTGAGACCGTAAAGCTGTGCGTACCACAAATAGGCAATGTACAGCCGTCCGTAGTCAGAAAGATGGATATAATCCCGGTACATACTGTGATCCGCCAGGCTGTAGGGCAGCTTGGTCAGATCCTCGTCGGTGACCTCCGCCTGGGGCACGCCCATGACCTCGGTGGCATACTGGATGGGTGTGGCGCTGTAGAGGACCCCATCGATCCCCTCCACAGGTATCACATACTTTTCCAGCATCGCCAGCATAGAATCATAATGCACTGTTCTGTCTGCCTGATAATCCTTTTGGTAATTTCCCCAGAAGGTGGACGAAGGCAGGGGTTCAAAGTTTTCGTCATAGAAGGTCTGATCCGTGGGTGTGGTCCAGGTCCAGTTGTACAAAAGCTTAAAATCGTAGTCGATATTATCGTGTACAAATTCTGCCATTTGGGTCACATAGCCCTTTTTCATAGTGCTTTCCAGTCCCAGATAGCGGCTGGACTCATTGATCACCACATAATCCCACCGCTGGGCCTGCAATGCCTGACGAATGGTCCAGTTCTCATTCCAGACCCACTCCCCGTCAGTGTTGACACAATAGCTGTACACCGCGGTGTCATTGTTTGCATTTTTCACATGGTCTACCATTGTGACCGACCGCAGACATTCTGCCACAAAGAATTCTTCATCCGGCATTTCTGTCTGCAAAACCTCCTGCAAAAGCCAGATGGAATCCTGGGAATGACTTTGACCGATAGAAAGAATCTTCATTACCTGATCCTCCTCCGCAAGCGCTTTCCTGATATTGGGAATGCTCCAGCCATCCATAACAGTGCTGAATTTTTCGTACATAGACAAAACACCGGATTGGCGGGCGTAGGGAATGGAGTCCCACCGGCTGCTGATGGTTTCCAGTACCGTTTGCAAAGAACACTGACGGGGATAACCGGTAAGGCGACTGCCGTCTGTAAGCTGCACATAGGCGGTGCTGTACACAGGAAGCCCTGCGTTGCGGCGGTTCGCAGCATCATCGTTATCTGCAGATATGATGTTTTGCAGCAGACAGCTGTAGGCGGTGGTATCATCGGTGCCGAAAGTGCCGGTGAGCACGGTATGATCACCAACGACATCCATATTTTCCCCTGTGGGAACTTCGGTGACGCTCATAGCAATACCATAAGCAGCTACCTGCCCGGAAACGATGCTGTCACCGGCAAATTCTGCGGTGTAGTACAAAGCAGCAGAACCGGGGCGCAGATTGATGCTCCTCAGTGTCATACCTACTGCGTGGAAGGAGATGCCATCATCTGCGGTGTGCATCAAATATCTGTCAGCTGAGGGCATAGCGGGAGCGGCCAGCACATTGCCGGAGATGCCGGAAATTTTTCCGTAAACACCATCGGTAATATCGTGATCAGCTGTCTGGGAATCCTTCACATAAAGGGTCTGCTCCCGGGCGGCAGTCACAGTGCCGTCAATGCTGTGTCCATCCAGATCCAGCATCACGGTCTTGCTGACGGTGGTATCGCCGCTGATATCCCGGTTCAGCCGCAGAACATCGCCAACCTGCGCTTCTTCCACAGCCTCCTCCAGTGTGTCATGGGCGGTGCCGGCATTGGTGTTTTCCACCGGTTCGGGCCACTTTGCGATCAGCTGATCGCCCTTTCTTGCCACCTTGAAGCCGGTGTCGGGGAGGGTGATGTTTTCTGCATTCACATCGCCATCCACAGCACCCAGTACCAAACCGTCGGTTAGGGTAACAGCATCGCTCAGATACAAAGCTACACTGCCGGTGTAGTTGCGGAAGGTAAGCATTTCCGAAAGAGCAGGGCCACCGGAAACCGGTGCCAAATATACAGAATCCACATTGACGCTGTTTGTAAATAGGATCTTGCCACTGTTATACACACAGGCAGAAGTGGAAACGGCATCTGCAGTGCCGGAAATCGTACCGCCGGAAATACTTCCGCCATAGAGGTTCATTTCGCCGGTAGCGCCCACATAGACCGTGCCGCCTGCAAGGTTTGCAACGCCGTTCTTGATCTGTCCGCTGTAAAGATTCAGTTCACCCCAGACAGACACAGCGCCGCCGTAGTTGATCGACCGGCTGGTATTGGTTTTGTAGGTCACTGTAGCGTTATAAATATTGCAAACTGCACCCTCCCGGATCCGGATCGCACCGCCGTCATCGCCGTAGGTGGCGTTGGTGTGCTTGTCCGTATCCTCACCGCGGCCGGACAGTGTACCGGGGCCCTGGACGCTCAAAGTTGCACCGCTGTTCAGGATAATATGGCGGTTGCCAATGTACTCCTTATCTTCCAGCAGCAGACATACATGGCTGCCATTCTTCAGCGTCTTACGGGCAAACACCAGACTGGTGCCGGAGAAGGCAAGAAAATAGTGCCCGTCTGTTAGGGCATCCGCGGCTGCAGCAACAGGATACCAGGTGTGGGTAGCCTTGCAGCTTTCGCAGTATACATCATAGGTCCGGTTGGCATCCTCCGCACCCACCGGATACACCCCATTGCCCACCAGTAACACCAGTGCCAGCAGAAAAGTAAAAATCCTTTTTTTCATTTGTAATCCCTCCTCGTTTTGTAGGATCTCATTTGTATTATATCTGTGCCTTCAGACAGAAAAAACTGCAATTTTACCATTTCTCGTTGCATTTCGTCTAAAGTACTACAAATTCCCGGAAATTATGATATACTGCACACAGGAGGTGGTACCGTGGAAAAGCATTTTACCCTGGAGTATTATGATGCTGCCGAGCGAGGCTATCATATCCAAAAGGCCCAAAATAGTATTGTTGACGGTCAGATGCATTGCCACAAGCATTATCAGATCGGCTTTGTCTTAAGCGGCAGGCTGGAGCATCGGCAGAACCGAAAATACAGGACCTTGAAGCCCGGAGATGCCTTTGTTGTGCCGCCGGGATACCCCCACAGTCTCCATTTTATAGATGAAAATACCCGGATCTACTCCCTTTGCTTCGACGAACACCTGATCCCACAGGAAACGGTCAGCAATGGGATGCAGCAATTTCTTCAAGGACTGAATAACGAGACCTACTGGCGACGGGTGCTGCTGCTCATCACTCCCGATGCCCGGCAACAGGCCGGTCTTTTGGCATCGATGGACCTTCTTTCCGCAGAGCAGACCGCACGGCATTTCCCGGAGCTGTCTGTTGCACCGGGCGCGATCCACACCATACTGTGCCTGCTGGCCCAGGCTTACTATACTATGCCCTTTACCGCAGGGCTACAGGACGATATCGCCGGTCATAACGGCAACATCCGCCGGTGCATCTGTTATGTGGATTCCCACTTCCGGGAAAAGCTGTCGGCAGAGTATTTATCCAAGCGCTTCGGCATCTCCCGATCGGCGCTGTATGCCGCCTTTCCCCGCTATGTGGGCATGCCCCTGCACAAATACATTATGCGCAAGCGCATCCAGGAGGCGCAGATGCAAATGCGGACCAAGCCGGGTCTGTCTGTCAGTCAGATCGCTCAGGATCTGGGATACGAAGATGACTCCACCTTCTACCGGAATTTTTTACAGGTCACCGGTATGACCCCCTCCCAATACCGCAAGCTTTGCAAGCAGGAGTCTTGAATCGAAATTAAATTCTAAAAATCCTATGGATTGTATTTATAGGGGAAGCTATTCGCCTCCCGCGTGCAGATAATATCTGTCCCTACACACATATAATGTGGAGCAGCATAATAAGAAGGGCGCATTGCAATTTGCAACGCGCCCATTTTTTACAGTTCTGCCTCAATAAGGAGCGGATAATGGTCAGACGGGTATTTCCCGTCAAAGGTTTTGGTGATCAGCGCATAGGACAAAGGCTTAACGCCGTGGGTAACAAAGCAGTAGTCCAGCAGCATTCCCTCCTTTAAGCCGTAGCCGTGGTAGGAATTCTCAGCAAGACGGGAGGTGACAGCATTGGCATCTGTAAAACGCTCTGCCATTGCCCCATAACCGGGTGTTCCCGGCTCCATATTAAAGTCACCGGCGATAACAGCAGGATACCCCAGCTTTTCCGCAAGCTGCTGCAACAGCGCCGCATTTTTGATCTGCCCCGCAGCGCCGAAGCCGTAATGTACATTGAGGTACGCAAATACAGTTTTGCTTTTCACATCCTCCAGCACAAGGTAGGCGCAGATCCTTGGCTTGTGGTACTTTTCATCCCAGTCTGTGGAAGGACTGTTGGGATCGTCACCGAACCAGAAGTGACCCTTTTGCAGGCATCGGAAGCTATCCCTCCTCCACCACAGCACAAGTCCCTCTCCGTCACCCCGGTCTACCTTCATTTCTTCATAATCGGGGTCTGTAACGATGCTCCAGGAGGCATCCCACCGCAGGTGGTATTCCTGAAAGCCCACAATATCTGCCTTATGCTCGCGCAAAAGCTCTGCCACTCTGGGCGCCCGCTCCGGGATGGAATGCCCGTCAGGATCATTGGCACAGCGTATATTGAAAGAGAGCATTTTCAGCTTCATAGGTATTCCTCCATAAACTTTCCAATTCCGTCACGGTTATTGGTATCCGTGACTGCATTGGCGGCAGCCTTTACTTTTTCCGTGGCATTGCCCATTGCCACACCCACACCTGCCGCCTGCAGCATCGGAATGTCATTTTCCGCATCCCCAAAAGCGACTGTTTCTTTGGGGTCGATCCCCAGGGCCCTGCAGGTATCCAGAAGTCCCTGACCCTTGTTAATACTTGCCGGGATCACCTCCAGATAAAAGGGTGCAGTCTGCACCACCGTAAGGGTATCCGGCAATTTTTTTGCAATTGTTTTTTGCACCGTCTCCAGCGCCTGAGGAGCTACGGACATCAGGATCTTAACAGGGGCAAAATTCAAAAAGTCTGCCAGGTTTTCCACCGCATTGCACTGCATCCGGTTGTTTTGGCATTCGTATTCCACCTTATAGCCGCCGGGGTCTGTGACGAAAAATTTCTTTCCGTCATCCAGAATGGGCGTTACCGGCAAGTCTTCCAAAAAGCGCAGGATGCTGCGGGCAGTCTCCTGATCCATTGCAGTCTCAAAGAGCACCCTTCCTGTTTCTGCCTCCGCGATCCTGCCGCCATTGTAGGACATCAGGATGCCGCCGTATTCCTGCAGCAGCAAAATGTCCCGTTCCTTATACAGTCCCGGGGCAGGGCGCGCCGATGCCAGCACCACCCGGATGCCCCGCTTCTGGGCATCCATCAAGGCTTTCCTTGTGCGGGGGGTTATGACCTTTTCATCGTTGTTCAGCGTGCCGTCCAGGTCTAAAAAAATCGCCTTACATTTCATCCGTTCTCTTTTCTCTGGCTCATCAGCCAGGCAAACATCTCGCTGCTTTCATAGGTATAGTTCCACACATCGTGCTCGTGGTCCGGCAGTTCTGTGTACAGGACCTTTTCACCGCCGGCAGCCTTGATCGCCTCCACCATATCTCTGGAGCCTGCGACAGGCACCGTAGGATCCATCGCGCCGTGGATCGCCCACACCGGAATGTCCCGAAGGATATCCGCCTTGGTGGGGTCACCGCCGCCGCACATAGGAATGCCGGCACAGAACAGGTCCGGGTGATTCAGCAAAAGATTCCAGGTGCCGTAGCCACCCATAGAGAAGCCGCAGGCATAGATCCGTCCGGCATCCACACTATAGGTTTCCTGCAGCTGACCCACCAGCTCCACCACAGCCTTCAGCTCATTGGACTCCGGTGTGTTATCCAGCAGGTATTTGCCCGCGCCCCAGTTGGAATCCACCCATTTCTGATTCTCAGGACACTGGGGGGACACAATGATCGCATCATCCAGATTGACCTCCGGGGATGCCATAGGAATATCCAGGCGCATCAGGTGACGCATATTGTCATCTCCCCGCAATCCGGCACCGTGGAGATGCACAAGAACGGGATACTGCTTCTGCGGGTCATAGTTAAAGGGAACATACAGGCGGTAAGGCAGTCGGGTATCTGCATTTTCATAAAATCCCCAATCGAACACATCTGCCAACTGGAAAGATTTCCCGCCCTGCGCCAGATAATCCACATAGGTGTATTCCATAAGGGGGGATTCTGTATAGAACAGGTTATCCTCGGAGCTAAGGGTCAGATTTACTTCCCCTTCGGTGAACACCTCACGGCTCAGGTACTCCAGAAGGTAATCATAGGAAAGGGCGTTGACGGCACACAGCACCAGCGCGTTCTCCTCCACCTTAAGTGCAAAATCAAAGGGTTTTTTCAGCTTGTCCACTGTTTTCTTTGCAATGTCTCTTCCGTTTCCCACAATGATCTCACAGGCATTTTCACCCTCTGATGCGTCCTTCGCTTCAAAGGCAACCCCATAGGTCTGGGACAACACAGTGACCAGCTCCCGGGCAAAATCCGCGCCTTCCAGGCTGTCATCATACACGATCACATAGTCCGATTTTCCCTCCGCAATGAAGGTGGTGGTAACAAACTTTTCCGGCTCTGTTTCCTTTGGTGTCTCGGAGTTGCAGCCTGCCAAAAGGGTAAAACACATAGTCAACACGAGAAGTAATGATATTGCTTTTTTCATAATTTCAACCTTCCTTTTCTGTTTATAACTCTTTTTTCTTTTTCCCCGGGTAGGGAAACAGCTTTACATTGATAAGCCATGCAATGAAAATGCCGATCACCGTCTGAGCACTGCGTAAAATAGAATAGGTAATGGGCTCGCCGTCGGAATGCGCCACCATCAGAATGATAAAAATTGCCGCCGCCAGTCCGCAAAGCGCCTTGCAGCCTACCCACTCTGCGATACAAAGCACCACCAGCGTGCCCAGCAGGATCGCCGCCAGGTCCATACCCACCAAAAGCCATTGGGTATCCACAAAGTCCTTGAGAAACTCCGTCAGCAGCAGGATGGGAAGCCCCACGCCAAGGGCGGTAAAGGTAGTTTTCAGCCGGGTCTTTCCCATATCCACGGTTTTTTCCGAGGTCTCCCGCATTTCCAAAACACCGTAGATATAGATGTAAATGGGATGCACCTCCAGCTCCGGCACAAACAGCCGGATCAGCTGCCAGATCCAGAAGCCGACAAAGATCGCCAGTACGCTTTTCATTTTCCGCAAACCGATGTGCAGCAAATGCTTATTTCCCACAAAGCTCAATCCTTCCTCACCTGTTTTCCTTACACTATACCACACAAACCGTTTTTTTGCAAGATAGGTGGACATTGCTTTTCTTGTGGTGTATAATAGAAAAAACATTTCAAAGTGAGGTTTTCCTATGTATGAAGTGATCGTGCTGGGTGCCACCTTTGCCGCCGCAGGCATTGCCCAACGGTATGGAAAAAAATGCCTGATCCTGGAGCAAAAGGAAACCGCAGGTTATGAATTCTTCGGTGCTCTGTGCTACGGCTCCGGCTATGAAAAAGCACCCTCCCGGAAGGAAAGTGCAGCATTGCAGAAATCCCTTTTGGAGGGCGGGCTTTACGGCGGTGACCGCAATATCTACCCCTGTCTGAAAGCCGCCCAGGTCCGTTTCCGCACGACCCTTGTTTCAGTCCACAAAAAAGACGGTTTTTTCCTCTGTGAGACCCACGGCATCGACGGCTTTGTCACCTTTGATGCAAAAAAAGTCGTGGACACCCGAACCGGGGATGCCATCTGCGACTCCAAAACCTATAACCTTCTTATGGAAAGTCCCGAAGTCCCCTCTTTTCCCGGTGTGCTCACAGAGAAAGGATACGCTGAAAACCACTATATTCTCCGCTGCCCGGTCCCCCTTGACTGCAGCTACCCCCAGGCGCATCAGGCGGCACGGAGGATCATCGCAGCATTTGGAGACGGGCAAAGGCTGATCTATTCTGCCGATGTTTTTGACTATCAGGTAAAGAACGGGTATCCCGGGGAGGAAACGGGCATTCTCCTTCTGCCCTCCAAATCATACGAAAACCCGGTTTTGGCTTTTGAAGCAGGATTGGAGGCATCAATATGATCTACCTTTCTGAATTGCACAGCGGAAAGCAGGTATTAAAAGAGGTACGCTTTCCAAGCTTTCACAAGACTGCAGATGTGATCGTCTGCGGTCTGGGAACAGCCGGTGCTCTTGCTGCCCTGTTCTGTGCAGAAAACGGGCTTACCGTTCTTGGGGTCGAGCCCCTTTCCAATGTGGGCGGTTCTCACGCGGTGGGCGGTGTGCAGCATCACTATTTCGGCTTCCCCGGTGGGCGGTACGAAGCCTTTGAACAGGAGATAAAAGACTTTGCAGAGCGTTTCACCTGCACCACAAGCGAGGGAAGAAAGCTGTATACTGAGCAGGCACTGGTGCAGCAGGGTGTGGACATTCTGTATGAAGCATCCGTATGCGGTGTTTACTTAGAAGACAACAAGGTCATCGGCATCCGTGTGCTGACCCCGGAGGGCATTCTGGACTGCGGGGCAAAGCTCCTGATGGACTGCACCGCAGAGGCGTACATCGCAGGCATCGCCGGTTGTCAAACAGAACAGGGGCGGAAAACCGACGGACAGATGCAGCCCTATTCCATCGTTTCTATGGTGTATGACGGAGAAAAATACCGCTACACCAATGTGGACTACGGCAGGGTAGATCACTATGACCCCGCCGCCTTTTCAGAAGCGGTGCTGTTCTCCAGAAGCTACAACATAGCCGAAGGGCATCAGGGAAAGACCGTCATCGCCCAAATGCCCCTGATCGGTCTCCGGGAGGGCAGGCGCATCGTCCCGGAGGAAGGGGTGACCATTGACGGGCTTTTTGCAGACCGGCAAACAAAGACCCCAATGTTTTATGCCTATGCAGACCTTGACAAGCACGGCTGGGACATTGCCTTTGACGGCGAGGCTCTGGGTGACTGGGCCATCGGTGCAAATCTGGGTGCTTACAATGTGACCGTGGCTGTTCCCTATAAGGCCATTCTCCCCCGTGGCTTTGAAGGCATCCTTGTCCCCTGCCGGGCCTTGGGTGTGGACCGGGATATTTCCAGCTGTGTGCGTATGATCCCGGATATGAAAAAGCTGGCAGAGGCTGCCGCCCTGTGGGCGACCCTTTCCATCCGGCAAAACCTCTCTTTGCGGGAAGTACCCTATGAACAGCTGAAGGAAAAACTCACCGCCAGCGGATGCCTTGGAAGACTCTATGACCACGGTTACCGCATTGACGGGCGGAAAGACTGGGACGATTCACCTCTGACACCGCAGGATGTACACTGGATCACAGATCCCGAAAAGCTGGAGGAAAGGCTTTCCACGGAAAAACCCGGTGAGGCGATCTGGTCGGCGAAGCGTATGGGAGAAAAGGCCGCAGAGAAGCTTCAAAGGCTGCTGACCTCCTCCGACGAAAACACACGAAAGCACGCAGCCTTTGCCCTGGCAATGCTGGGCAAAAGAGACGGTGCTGCCCTTTTGCGGGAAATGGTGCAGACCCGGGACGGCTTGATGCTGAAGGACTGCCGAAAAAACAACAATCTCCGCGGCTGCATTGCCATTTACTGGCTGGGAAGGCTCTCTGACCGGGAGATCGCACCGGAGCTGATGGAGCTGATCTGCGATCCCCGGGAGCTTGACAAGGCTGTATATCACAACAAAGCGCTCAAAACCACCCGGTATGCGATCTCGGACTTTGAGGGCGTGTATTTTCAGTTCGTCACCCAGGCGGTGATGGCGCTGATCCGCATCGGTGATGCCCATAAGGAGCTGCGTGCTTCTATCGCAAAGGCATTTGCTGATGCCTTCTTCGATGAAAGCTACTATTCCCGCATCACCAAAAGACCCCGGGAAAGCAGTGAGGGTGCAATGGTGCTGGGCATTAAAAACCTCGCCCTGTCCGCCGCAGAAAAATGGAAATAAAAAACAGGAAGCAGAGAAATTCCCTGAGGAGTTCTCTGCTTCCTGTTTGTATTATCCCAAAGCCTCCTGTCGGGAGGTTTCATAGGTCATTTCGTCCGTTCCGTCTGCTGTGATATGGATGTAGCCGCAGGTGCGGTCACCCAGAAGAGTAGCGCCCACATCGGTAAACCGCTGTGCAACACGGCTCTGGATGTTTTCAAAGCCGGTGGCAACTGCGATCTCCGGGGAGACGGCAGCCAGGAATTCCTCGCTGTTGGAGGTAATGCCGTTGCCGTGATGAGGTGCTTTCAGAAGATCCACATCCAGAAGTTCCCCGTGAAGCTCCATCAGATCCGCTTCCATTTCCACATAAATGTCACCGGTGAACAGTGCGGAGTGATCCTGATAGTCAAAGCGCAGGACAATGGATGCATTATTGGCGGCTGCCGCGTTGACACCGGTGGTATCCTTTTCACTGGTGCCCACTGCAGGCCAAAGCACCTGTATACTAACTTCGCCGATCTGCAGGGTATCCCCCATTTCCAGAATTTCAAGGGGGAGATTCCGCTCCGTGCATACGGTTTCCACCAGCTGGCTTGCCTCCATATTCTTGGAGTCATAGCCGCCACGGTAGTAGACCTTGCCGATTTCAAACAGATCCAGTACACCGTTGCCCTTTCGGTTACTCTGGTGGAATGCGCCGTTCTGGTGGTCGCTGTGGGGGTGGGTAATGACCAGATGGTCGATTCTTGTGATGCCCATACGCTGAAGATTTTCCACCAGAATAGGACCATACTGGGAAACGCCGGAATCAATGAGCATAGTCTGTCCGTCCGGGAATATGATCAGGCAGCTGTCACCCCACTTTTCCGGCTCACTGCTGCCGCCGGAGTAGGCGTGCCATTCGCCGGACATAAAGTAATAGTGCAGCTTGTTTTCTTCCACTGCCTTTTGGACCACATCGTAGGTCCAGGGACAGCGGGGGTCAATGGAGATCCGCTTAAATTCCCAGCTGCCCATACCCTTGTCCTTCCAGGTACGGTAAAATTCACCGGCAGGACGGATATTGTGGGCATAGCCTGCAGGATCGTTTTCTGCACAGGTCTCCACTGCCTGCATTGCAGAGTAAAGGCTGTAGCCCACGCCGGAGCTTACTAAGGTAGTGCCGGACCTCAATGTCACATAGGTGGCGGCAAAGACGGGCATTTTGCCGTAGGCATCGTTCAACTCTGCCTTTCTTTCCTCTTTAAGGATGCCGCTGATGATGGCGCCGGTCTTGTTTTCGCCGCTGACCAGGGTTTCGGCATCAAAGGTTGTGTAAAGAGTGGTTTCATTTTCCATAAAGCCGTCGGTTGGCTCGCAAACTGCATCCACAGCCACGCCGTAGGTGGCAATTTTCGAAAGCAGTGCCTCATCACAGCTCCAGGTGCCGGTATAGTAAATACCACTGACAGAGGGGCGAATGGCTGCGCCGGTAATGCCCATATCCAGCAAATGATAGGTCACTTCCGTGCCTTCCGGGATCGCAACATAGAGCTTGCCGTTGGGCGCAGTGAAGGCTTCGGCAGTTTTGGGTTCTGCTTCCCAGATTGCCTTGCCGCTGCCCACGGTGTCCATACCGTAAAGGGTATAGTCGCCGGTGACGGTGGCGGTAAATCCGTTCAGGTCTACTACGCAGTCACGGTTCAGGATCAGCTGCGCATCTGCAAACAGCTTCACATACTCCCCTGCTTTGCAGGCATCTGCCGCCACGGTGGCGGTGGCATAGCCGGTGCTGTTTTCACCGGAGACTACAGCTGCACCTGCCACCATCAGATCACCCTCGTAGGCGCAGATCTGGGGCATACCGTAGTCACCCTCCAGATGGATGGCTGCGTTCAGAGTACCCGCCGTGCCGCCGGTAATGGGCTGACCGTACACCGGGCTGCCCAAAAGGCTTTCGCTGACTGCCATAGTCAGATTGCCGGTAACGCCCTCGCCCACATTCAAGACATTCTGGATCGATGCCTTTGCATAATACAGATCCAAGCCCTTTGTGGCTGTACCGTTATTGATAAACGCTGCATCCAAATGCATCACACCGCTGAAAAACAGGTTGCCGCCGTTTTCCGCACTGCCGCCTGCAACGAAGGGTGCATTGCCCTTTTCGTCCTTTAAAAGCTTTGTATAGTTGGCCGTGCCGCTTTCATTGGAAGAGCCTGCACCGGAGTACAGGTTACCGCCGTCCGCACCGGCAGTACCGTCCAGCAGGCTGCCACCCAAAACCTCCAGATAACCGTGGTTTACAAGGAGGTTGCCGCCGTTGCCGGTGGCAGTACCGCCCCAGACCTGACAAGCCGTCAGACGGGCGCGACTGCCAAGACCGCTGCTGTACAGGTTGCCGCCACGCTTGGCAGAGCCGCCCAGGATCATACAGTTTTCATACTCCACAAAGGCGCTGTTTGCGCTGCTGAGAATGTTGCCGCCGTAGTCATTGGTCGTGCCGCCGGCAATATAGGAATCGGTGATCTTTGCGGTTTTGTAATAGGTAATATTCAGGTTGCCCGCAGAGGTATCTGCCTGACCCTTTGTGATGGCAACACCGGCAAAGGAAAGGCTTCCGTTTGGCTTTGCACTTGTGCCCAAAATATAGAGATTGCCGCCGCTGGCGGAGGCAGAACCGTCGGTAAAGTGTCCGCCGGTGAAGGTCAGCACAGCGGAATGACCCACATACAGGGTGCCGCCGTTTTGTGCTCTGCCGCCTGCGAAATAACCTGCGGAAATATCCAGAGCTGCCGCACCGTTGACCTTGTAGAGGACAGCACCGCTGTAGGACTCGTTATTGTAGGCGCCTGCATTGAACACACCGCCTGCAATTTCGGTCGCACCGGAGGTGTAGAACAGGCCACCGGCATAGGGGTTACTGTCCGCTGCCAGTACATATTTGCCGCCAAAAACTTGCAAATTGCCGCCGTCATTGCGGACCAGACCGCCGTGTCCCTTGGCTGCACCGGGTGCTGTGACCACAGCGCCGCCCAAGCTGTCCAGAAGTGCCACACCGCCGGACTGGATAAAGAACACTCTGCCGCTGGAGGTGATGTCACAGCCCTGCAGGTCCAGAACAATATCCGCGTTGATATTTTTCTGGCTGAAGGAGGGAAGATCCTCCGTCAGGTAATAGTGACCGCTCTGGGACAGCTGGGATACCGTAAAGGCTGCCCAGCTGACCTGTGCATTACAGTGGGGGCAGTAGCCGGCAATTTCACCGTCTGCTGCCAATGTGGCTGTGATGCTTCCGTCAGTTTCCGTAAGGACGGTACGCAGTGCAGGCTTTAAGTATGCTGCGTTTGCTCCGGTGACCGCACCCTCACCGCTGACATAGATCTCAGAACCTTCGGTAAGGGCATCGGCTGTTACGGGATTTGTTCCCAGAGAAAGGCCGTGATTTCTAAGGCCGATGGTGGTTTTTCCTGCCAGGGTCAGTGTGCCGCCACAGGAAATATCGCCGTCAGCCGTACAATTTGTCATCGTCAGAACTGCATTACCGCCCATACGGAGATTGTTACCCAAAAGGCCGCAGACACCGGAGGTCATCGTTACATTTTCAAATGTGCCTGTGCCGCTGCCGTAGTACACATTGCCACCGTTGCCGGCGGCATAGCCGTTATGAATGGTGGTATTTTTGATGCTGACTGCAGCAGAGCTGACAGCTGCAATGTTACCGCCGCCGGTGACAGTTCCCGTTGTGCCGTGGGAAACGCCGTGGGAAATTTTGCAGTTTTCAATGGTCAGACTGCCGCCGGACTGGTAGATATTGCCGCCGTAGCTGTCCGCCACACCGCCGATGATCTGGCAGTTTTTCAGCACGGTAGTACCCTTGGAGTAGATATTGCCGCCGTGGGTGGGAGAATAACCGCCAATGACACTGCCGCCTAAAATGCGGATGGTGCCGCTGGCATAGTAAGCCGCCACACAGCCGCCCTCTTCACTCTGGGTTCCCAGAGAACTGCCGTTCAGGAGTGTGCCGCCGTACATATTAAAGGTACTGCCGGTTCCCACAGAGATCAAACCGCCGCGACGGCTTCCCTTATTGTCTGCATCCACGGTGACCGTGCCGCCGTAGAGCTCGAAGGTGGCCTTAGCCGTCTGCATCAGAAGCACACCGCCAAAGCCGCTGCCCGCAGTTTTGCTGCACATTTTGCCGCCGCCAACGCTGTCCAGCACAGCCAGATAGCCGTTGCACAAAAACAGGCGGCTGTAGTCGGCAGTGCTCAGCTCGTAACCCCGAAGGTCCAGCACATAGCTTCTGCCCTCGGAAATATTAAACTGCTCTTCCTGAACATAATTGCCGTCCAGATAGAAGTGACCGCCCAGGGTCTGCTTCACATTGTTGGGATCCCAGGCACTCCACCGGACATTTTCCAGTGCCTCGCCGCAGCCACAGGGGCAGGCTTCAGGAATTGCCCCGGTTTCCTCCGTGGCAGATATTGGCTCTGCAGGCACGACGATCATTGAGATCACCAGCACCAAAGCCAGCAAAAGACTTACAACCCTATTTTTCACCGCACACATTCCTTTCTATAACAAAAATAAGCAAAAGACCGTGACCGGGGCAGAAAACCGCCGTCTTTGGTTGGATGCTTTACAGGGTAAATGCCAAAGGATACCGGGCAGCTCCTGCCGCGGTCACAGGGTCTTTTGTTTGCTCCGATTTTATTTTATCACCGACATTTACGAAAAACATTCTACTGCAAATCATATTTTTACGATGTGTTGCAATTTTTACAGTCTTACGCTATAATGATTTATGGTCATATACTTTTTCAAGGAGGTGCCTGTATGGAGTTTCCTGTGTTTTCCCTGATCCGCTTTGGACGCCTTCGCGCGCCCAAACTGCACAAGCCTCCCGACGAGACCGGTTCCGATGCCAGTTGCTATGAGCTGGAATTTTATTACGAGGACAGTCCCGGCGGTCTGACCATCGACGGTGTCCACTACCCTGCCCGACGGGGCTTCTTTGCCTGCTGCAAACCGGGGCAGCGCCGAAAAATGGTACTGCCCTACAAATGCACATTTTTTAATATTGCCACCCGGGATCCGGAGCTTCGTGCAGCCCTGGACAACCTGCCGACCTACGGACCTATGGGACAGCCGGAGCAGATCATTTCCCTTTGTACCACTATGAATGCCGAAACGCACCGGGATGCACTTTACGGAAAAATGCTGGCACAGGGCTGTGTATGCACCATTTTGAGCATTCTCTTCCGCAATACCTACGCGATCTCCAATGTTGCCGATCATAAGGTATACCGGCATCAGGCTGCGTTTCTTGCCGCCAACCATTATCTTCGGGAGGATCTGCAGGAAAATGTGGGTCTCACCAAACTGGCCCGGGACAGCGGTCTTCATCCCACCTATTTTCACAAGCTCTTTACAGCAGCCTTTCACCAAACGCCGTCGGAGCAGCTTATGTCACACCGCCTTCAGGCCGCCCTCAGCCTTCTGGTCTCTGAGGATCTGCCCATTGGTGAAATATCCGCACGGTGCGGCTTTTCGACCCAAAACTACTTCTGCTATAAGTTTCGTGAAAAAATCGGAAAATCCCCCAGTCAGTACCGAAAAGAGGCCCGTAGAAAGCCGACAAAAAAGGAAAACGAATAACATAAGCTACCCTTCCAAAGCAAAAAAACCAGCCATAGGCAGCGCCGCCTATGGCATCAAGTTAAGCGTGTCATCCTGAGCACAGCGAAGGATCTCCATCGTATTTTGAAGGAGATTCTTCGTCGCGTTGCTCCTCAGAATGACACGCCTTTTCTTGTCTTAATCACATTGCGCTATGCAGCAGGGTGGGATACTTTTGTTTTTTACATTGTCTGCTTGACAAGGGGCACTTCACTTCAATTCTTCCAGCATATTATTCGCCTGCATTCTCAATGGTAATGGTGTGGGTATTGCGGTACGCCTCCCCGGCAGGAAGTGCGCGAATGCCCTCTTTTTCTTCAATGGCGAAGCTGCTGCCCAGCACATCTGCCACCCCGTCCCAGGGCTCCAGACACAGGTAGGGCGCGCCGGGTTTATGCCAGATCATAAAATACTTACTGTCCGGAAAATCCACACGGATGGCTCTGCCGGTTTTCCGGTTGCGCAGGGTGGCGCTCCGGGACTGAAGATCCTTAAACACCAGGGTGTCGATCATAAAATACTTTTCGTAAATGGGAAGGCAGCTCTGCTCCTTAATAATGGGAATTTTTTCATTGGACAGGATCGCCCCGCAGAGAACAAAGGAATCCAGTGTCTCCTTTTGGGGGAACAGCACATCGTAGTCCTCCACCCCCTCCGGGGTAAAGTAGCCCTCGTGAGAGCCGATGGAGAAGTACATCGTTTCACTTCCCGTATTTTTCACAAGGTATTCGACTCTTACAGACTTTTCCTCCAGGGTATACTGCACCCGCAGCTCGTAATCAAAGGGGTAGACCTTCTTCGTTTCTTCGTCGGACTTGTGCAGAAACACTACCCGGGCATCGGACACAGCTTCCACCGAAAAGACGGTTGTACGGGCATATCCGTGGCGTTGCAAAAAATACTCCCTGCCCTTGTAGGTGTATTTGTTCTCCTTCAGTGCGCCGCAAACAGGAAACAGCAATGGGCAGGAGCTTTTCCAGATCTCCGGGTGACCGGGCCAGATATACTCTCTGTCATCCATTACAAGGCTTTTCAGCTCTGCGCCCAGCTCTGAGAAGGACGCGGTTAAGATCCCGTTGGTAAGCTTGATCATATTGGAGCTCTCCCCTTCCGATTATTCAAGAACAATACTTTTGCTTTTGTTATAGCTGTTTATTGCCCGGAAAGTGTTGGACTGATCGTAGTAGCGCTCGATCTCCACCTCAAACCTGCCGAATTCTTTTTTGAAGAGCTCCAGCTTTTCCCGTGCCCTGAAGTCATCACCGGCAGCCTTTGCGATCAGCATATCAGAGAACATCTCAATATAGTCTGCGTGGTAGCCCAACAGCCGCCAGGAAACAGTCTTGGGACGGTCCGGCATAGCCAGATGCTTGGAAACCAGGCTGCGCTCCATAGCCGCCAGCTCCCGGACGCGTTCCAGAGAAGCGATCTGCTCCGGGTTGTAGAAATTGGAAATTTCGGGATCTTTGGACTTGGCGCCGGTGGTGTATTCATAGTCAAATGCCTTGCAGATACCCTCCAGAAGCCGAAGGACCTTCTGCCAGTCCTCGCCGTAGATGTGGGAGAAATAGTCCTCCTTCACAGCTTCAAAGTCGCAGTCCCGGTTCATCAGGGTCTCTGCGTAGATATAAATGGCAAAGCCGTTGGGGAAGAAGCTTCTTTGTGAGCCATCCTCAACGATACCCCGCAGATTCTGGTGCTTCAATGCGCGGATGTCCTCATAGATCCGCTTTGCAATGTAAAGACCGCTGGGATCGTAGACCTGATGGCGCCAGAAGTGGTACTCGTAGCAGAAGTTATCCCCCTTCCAAAGCTTGAACCAGCCGTTGAGCAGCGCCTGGTTTTCCTCGGCGGAGGAGGGTCTTTGCCAGTCATTGCGCTCATAAGGCAGAGGCTCAGGCAGTACACTGTCCTCCCGGAAGGAGGAGCAGTAGGATCGGGTGATGGGTGCGTACAAAAGAGCAAACCGCTTGGGGTTCTTAATGGCGATCTTCTCCGGTCCCCACAGGGTATCCACATAGGCAATAAAGACGATGCGGGTATCCAGTCCCTCCTTCTCCAGCTTTTCGTCGATCTCGTTCATGATCATCATATACCAGTCGGAGGGGCGCATCTTGGCGCATTCCTCACACTCGCAATGATTCCGGGTGCCGTCTGCCAGCCACACATGGAGGAAGTCCACATTCTGGTGATTCTTTGCGTATGCCACCACTGCATCCGCCATAATGGATCGGACGATGGGCTGGGACATACAGGGGTTGGTCCACTGAGGATCAGAACGGTACAGCTCCCGTTCACCACCGCGCAGTGCAATGTACTTACGGCACTCCTCGGGAAGCTTGATCGTGCCGTTTCGCCAGCCTCTCCGGTCGGAGGTATCCATACCGTAGGGATCAGCGGTCCAGCCGTGACCCATATCGTGGAACTGAAGACCCCGCTTTGCGATCTCTGTCTCACACTGCCGCTTCCACTGCAGCACCTGCTGGGTGCTCACAGGCTCAGGGGTACGGTTCATTTCGTTTTGCAGGTGGTTATAGTAGCTGTTGTAGTAGCTGAAGGGGATACGGAACTCCATCATATAGACATTCAGCTCCTGCTTGGCATAAAAGTCGATGGTCTCCAGCATACACTGCTGGTACTCCGCACCCTCGTTGCAGTGACCACGGAAACGGTGGTCCGCCAGCTTGTGGTAGAAAACAGGCCCGATGTCCTTCATAGGCACATACTCACCGTCCACACCGGGATACAGCCAGCGACAGCCATTTTCCCGCAGGAAACGGTACACAGAAAACAGCACGCTTCTGGAATTGGAGCCTGCCAGAATGCCGCCGTTACAGTCGGTGTCCACATGGATCACATCGTCCAGCTCCGGCATCTCACCCTCAAAGGGAATTCCAAAATCCTCCAAAAGTCCCAGACGGAAGCCGTCGCTTGCATCGGGTGCATAAAGGATTTTAATGTCACCGCACTCAGGCATCATCATCCGCAGATACTTTTTCAGCTCCTCTGCAGCGAAGTCGAGCACATGGTCCGCACGCATTTTATTAATTGCAAGCATATATTTATTCCTCCCCGGTAATACTTATTTTTTCATTATAACATACAAGTCAAATTAAGGAAACACTCATTTCAGGAAAAATCACCTTGCACCCAATAGTTTTTTTATGTTATAATCATCATATACAAACGGAAAGGAGCAGCCTTATGAAACGCTTCACCGCCATACTGTCGCTGATATTGGCGCTTTGTTTTATTCTGACTGCCTGCGGAAACACCGCAGAACCGACGGAGGCTACCCAAATGAAAAATATTTACCAAAAATCTGACCCCTCCCAGGATGACACCATAAATATCCTGATGATCGGCAACTCCCGGTGCTACTACTATGTAGAAGAGCTTTACGGCATGCTGGAGGCCGCCGGGATCAAGGCCAATGTTTGCAACGTTTACTATTCCGGTTGCTCCATAGCCCAGCATTGGGCCTGGTGGAAGTCCGGTGAAGCCAACTACGATTTCTTTGTGACAAACGAAAACGGGCGGGTCAAGACCACCGGTACCAATCTGGAATGGTGCCTGCAGCAGCAAAACTGGGATGTGATCAGCCTGCAGGAAGCGCCGAAGCCCTATTTTGCGGAGGATCCCATGGCGGAAATGGAAGCCGCCAAGCTGTGGCGAACAGAGCTTTGGGATCACATCAAAGAGCAATTCCCCATGTCCCGGTACCTGTGGCATCAGACCTGGGCCCGGCAGGTGGGAATGAATTTCTACGGGATGGAATCCGTGGAAAAGCAGCAGCTGATCGCGGATAACATGCACAATGTTGACATTGCCGTCTGCAAAGAGCAAAACCTGGAGCGTGTTTGCAGCGGTGACGCCTGGCAGATCGTCCGCAATGAGCACGGCTATGACAAGCTTTGCGCCCGGATCGGCAAGGGTGAAAACCACGAAGGTGACAACGGTCACGACGGTGACTGGGGCGGCGGACAGTATCTCAACGCCTGTGTCTGGTTTGAGGTAGTCACCGGTCAAAGCTGTGTTGGCAACACTTATCGACCCAAGTATGCTGCCGGCGGTGTGGATATGTCCCCCTCAGAAGATATGATCCAAATGCTGCAGGAAAGCGCCCACAAGGCTGTGGAGCAAATGAAAGCAGAAGGCTAAAAAGCAAAAAAATGTCATCCTGAGCGAGCGCAGCGAGTCGAAGGATCTCCCTCTTAATTGAAGGGGCTTCTTTGTCGCGTTGTTCCTCAGAATGACATTTTATTTTGCATTCTATTTCTTCTCTATTTTATATCCCAGCGCGATGATCAGCTTCAGTGTCTCGAGCGCTGTGATCCGGTCGAAGTCCTTCTCCCGCTCCGTCAGTTCCGAATACGGGACCAGGCAGGGCGTTGTTTTCTTCTCATCGTCCCGCGTTTCTCCATAGCGCCATCCGTCAGCTATGCGGCCGGCTGACCAGTTTTCGTGGACATTTTCCGCGATCCTCTCCGTAAGGACAAGCAGCTCCTCCGGCAATTCGATCTTACTCGTATCAATAGGGTTTGGTTTGTACACTGCGTTGACTCCTTCCATAATTACAGTTTCTTCGTGTCTTTCATATCATCACCGCTTTAATTATTATAGCATAATAGCGACAATAAGGCAAACGCAAAAATGTATCGTGGCGGAAAGGCCGGTACGCACCGTGCAATCACAGCTTTTTCACAAACATAGCCCGGATCGCATTCAAAACAGCAAGGATCATAACACCCACATCCGCAAAGATCGCAATCCACATATTGACGATCCCCACCGCGCTCAGCCCAAGGCAGGCAAATTTAATGACCAGTGCAAACGCAATATTCTGTTTTACGATGGCAATGCACTTTCCGGAGATCTTAATGGCCTTTGCGACCTGCATAGGCTCATCA